>JADIMP010000051.1 GCA_017694665.1 Candidatus Gallilactobacillus intestinavium | reverse complement strand
ATAGTCTGCCAGCCATACTGCATTTGACCATCTTGATTATAATAACAAGTCTTATTTTGACCTGGTACATATTGAAAGCCAGTTAATCTACTTCCATAATTAGGATCAAATAAATACCAATGACCATCAATATTTTGTTCACCATATAACATTTGGCCACTATTTGGATCGTAATAACATGTTTTATTTTGGTCCGGTATGTACTGGAATCCTGTCTTTACAAATCCATTATCCAAAAGATACCAAAATCCACCTAATTTAACTTGTCCATCATTGTTTACATTAGAAGATACTAAATAACCATTTGTATCAAAAACATAGTCATTACCATCAATATTATACGTTCCATTTAAATATTCAGCTCCTGTAGTAGGGTCAAAATATCTTAAATGATCATTTACATATTGAATACCAAATTTTTTAATACCATTTTGATCATAAAAATATCTTTTTCCATTTTGATCGACAAAATTATTTATTACTTCTTGACCATTTTGATCAAAATAACGCCAGCCATTTGCATAATAGCGTTCTCCACATTGCATGGATCCATCATTAGGATCAAATAAATACCAATGACCATTTATATTTTGTAATCCATATTGCATTTGACCATTAAGTAAACTGTAATAACATGTTTTATTTTGGTCTGGTATGTATTGGAATCCTGTTAACATACTGCCATCATTGCCAAATAAATACCAATGATTGTCTATTTTTTGTTGACCTTTTTCCATGGAACCGTAATTGGGATCAAAATAATAAGTTTTACCGTTAATTTGTTGCAATCCATATAACATTTGGCCACTATTCGGATCGTAATAGCATGTTTTATTTTGGTCCGGTATGTATTGGAATCCTGTTAACATACTGCCATCATTGCCAAATAAATACCAATGATTATTTAATTTTTGTTGACCTGAAACAGACCAACCACTTGGATTTAAATAATAGGTTTTGCCGTTTTTAGGATCGTCTTGCCATCCAGTTAAAATAGCTCCAGTATTATAATCAAAATAATACCATTTGTTATTTATACAGTGATGACCATATAGCATTATTCCATCATTACCATAATAACAAACTTTATTTTGACCATTTATATATTGAAATCTATTTACGACTTCCTTTCCTGTTTTATCATCAAAATAACGCCAACCATCAACATTCTGTTGACCAGTTAACATAGCTCCACTATTGACATCAAATAAATACCAATCATTATTTATTTGTTGCAATCCATACAACATTTGGCCACTATTTGGATCGTAATAGCATGTTTTATTTTGATCTGGTATGTATTGAAATCCTGTTAGCATGCTGCCATCATTACCAAATAAATACCAATGATTGTCTATTTTTTGTTGACCATATAATATTTGACCATTATTTGGATCACAATAATATGTTTTTTGTGTTCCATCATTATCAATATGTTGAAATCCTGTTAAATTATTATCAGAATTTTCTGATCTAATATAAGAAGATCCATTAATATTAACTTTAACTAATGGATCATTATTATTTAATTGAACATTAGGATTAATATTTTTTGAATCATTATTAAGTTTAAAATTAGATGAAGAAATTAAGTTTACATTAGAAACTTGATTTTCACTATTTTTGTTAACAAAATTGGATTGTTGAGATACAGAATTATTACTTATATTTTGTTTTTGTAAAGCAACTTGATTTGTCTGAACATGATTACTTACATTAGAGTCAGAACATACATTATTTACATTATTATTATTTGAATTATTAACGTCTGCATTAGCTAAAACGTTTTTAGCTCCTATAACTGTAAATGTAGTGGAAAACGTAATTAATCCCCATACCCACATTTTACCTTTTTTATACATTCTATAGTGATTTTTAGTTATCATATAATCTCCTCTAATTTAATTAAAAACAAGTTCATTATGCTACTAATAAGTTTAATTGAATTTACAATAGATTTACATCTTCATTACAAAATAAGAGATACATATCTATGTATCTCTTATTTTATGGTGCTAATTTTTTAATTAATGGTATTTTCTTTAAAATTAAAATAACTAATAAGCATAGCAAATAGACAAATATTGGAATAAACAATATATGCCAAAAAGTATAAACTCGATTACTAAAAAATTTCACAAAATAGTTTATAAAAAACTGTTGAATTAAAAAAATACCTAAAGAACATTTGGCCATAATCTCAAAATTTTTTTTAACTTTGTGAGAAAAATTAATATTAATAAATTTATTTCTCAACCAACAAAACATACCAAAACTAAATAGAACCACCGGCAAACCAAAAATATCGTAAACATTCCATTTAGTATAACCCTTAACAAAATAAATGACCATTGAAAATAATACAGTGCCAACACCAACAGCTATACCGACATTTATAAATAGTCTAATAGTAAATTCTTTTAAATTAAAATATTCAATTATAAATCCAAAAATATAATAACCGAGAGTCCCAACAGTAAAAGGAATACCAAAATTACTTACAAAATTATTCTTACCTAACAAGTGACAAACAAATGGGATCGTTGCACCAAAAATTAAATAAATAAACAATAAATAAAATGTGATGCTTTTACTATTTTTAACTATTATATTCAAAATAGGAGTTACTAAATACAAACCAATCATTAAGTATAAAAACCAAAAATTAGGTTGAATTTTATTATAAAAAAAACTATTTAGCAACGTTTTAATGCCTAAATGCATATTTTTAGAAATGAAAACATTATAAAAATACCAAATTAAACTCCAAAATATTAATGGAAGAACTACCTTATTAATTCTCTTTTTAAAAAAAGTCACTGAATCATATTTACTACGATAATCTAATAAATTGCTTCCCGATAACATAATGAACATTGGTATTGAAAAAATAAATAAGCCCTTAATTAAACAATTTAGAACAATATTTAATGTAAAAGAAAATTTACCAACAAAAATTTGTGTACAATTCAATTCAACTATTAAAAACATAGAAATTACATTCATAATATCTAAATAAGTTTTTCTATTAGACATAACAAATTCTTGTTTCCTTTCATTATTTTTGTTCTTTTATTATATATATCGGTCTGTTTTTACTTTCTAAATATATTTTACCTACATATTTACCAACAATACCTAGACAGAACAATTGAACTCCACCTATTAAAAGCATTATACATACCAAGGACGGCCATCCTGCTACAGGATTTCCATGAATTAAAGTTCTAACTACGATAAAACATAAACCCAAAACTGCTATTATGCATGATAATATACCAATAAATGTAGCAACAGATAAAGGAACTTCTGAAAAATTTATAATTCCTTCAATAGAGTAATTAAATAATTGCCAAAAAGACCAACTGGTCTTTCCTCTCGCACGATCTCTATTTTTATAAGTTAAATATTTAGTTTTGAATCCAACCCAGCTAAATATTCCTTTGGAAAATCTATTATTTTCAGTAACAGATAAAATAGCATTTACAACTTGCCTAGTCATTAACCTATAATCTCTTACTCCGGAAATAAATTGTGTATGAGATATCGCATTTATTAATTTATAAAATAAATTACTAAAAAAAGAACGTATTACAGGTTCACCTTTCCTATCCTCTCTTCTACAACCAACAATGTCATATCCCTCGTTTTTTATACCCTTGATCATTTCAGGTAGTAATTCAGGAGGATCTTGAAGGTCAACATCCATAACAGTTACCAAATCTCCTGTAGAATATTGCAATCCAGCATACAATGCTGCTTCTTTTCCAAAATTACGTGAAAAAGAAACGTAATGAACATGTTCAGGATCAAGTTTTTTTAATTTTCTTAACTGATCTAAGGTTTTATCAGATGATCCATCATCAATGAACCAATATTCAGGAACAAATTCCCATTCCTTTTGTATACTAACAAAGACTTTTTCGATAGTATCGTAAAATAAATTAATAGAATCTTCTTCATTAAAGCAAGGAACTATTACAGATAATTTATTCATAAAATTCACCAACTATTATTAACATAATTCTTTAGACACTAAATTAAGTGCTTCTTTTATAACCATATGCATATCGTAATAACGATACATTCCTAAACGTCCACCAAAAATAACCTTATGTTGTTTATCAGCCAGATCTTTATATTTATTATAAAGTTCATTATTTAAAGCATCATTTATAGGATAATAAGGTTCATCACCCTTACTCCAAGACTTAGGATATTCGTATGTAATAACAGTTTTATCGTTTTCTCCTTTTCCAAATTCAAAATGCTTATGTTCAATAATTCTCGTATATTTTGTCTTGTTATCAGTGAAGTTAACAACAGCATTACCTTGAAAATTATCACAATCAAGAACTTTTGTATCAAATTGTAATGACCTATATTGTAAAGTCCCAAATTGATAATCAAAAAATTGATCAATCATTCCAGTAAAAATGATCTTAGGATACTTCTCCAAGTATTCCACTTTATTATTAAAAAAGTCTGTGTTTAATTCCACATCAATTAAATCGCTTGACAACATCTTATCTATTATTTGTGTATAACCACCTATAGGTATCCCCTGATATTTATCATTAAAGTAATTATTATCGTATGTATATCTTACAGGTAGTCTCTTAATAATAAATGACGGCAATTCTGTAGCCTTACGCCCCCATTGCTTTTCAGTATATCCTTTAATTAATTTTTCATAAATATCAGTTCCTACTAAAGAAATAGCTTGTTCTTCTAAATTTTGAGGCTTGTCCTTATTTATTTTTGCATTCTTTATTTGCTCTGCAATTTTTTCTTTAGCTTCTTTAGGAGTTACGACTCCCCACAATTTATTAAAAGTATTCATATTAAACGGTAAATTATATACTTCACCATTAAAATTAGCTATTGGAGAATTTGTATAACGATTAAATTCAGCAAATTGGTTAACATATTCCCAAATTTTTTTATCTGAAGTATGAAAAATATGAGCTCCATATTTATGAACAGATATTCCATTTTGTTCATAAGTGTAAATATTACCACCTACATGATCTCTTTTATCAATAACTTTTACTTTCTTTCCCCTTTTAGCTGCTTCATACGCAAACGTAGATCCAAATAATCCTGATCCAACAATTAAATAATCATAATTAGACATAAACTACTCCTTAACGTTGTAACCAAATTTTCTTAATAGAAAATTTCCACCTTTTTTTAACCAATTTTGTTTTTCCATGTATACACAATTAACTTCATTATAATTTAGTTGATTTGTATTAATCCATACATCTAACAATAATTCACTAATGAATCCATATACACGTTTTTCATAAGTACTATATGAAGATATATCAATTGAATTCTCTAATTTACTCAAAATATCAAATAGCCAACAACAATATTTGTCACACAAATCTTTTTTCATAATGAAAATGTTAAACATATGTGCAGAAGTCGATTTCATCACTTTATCATAAGCAGATAAATATTCTGGATAATAACTACGAATGATTTCTTTAGTTTTATCAAGTGGTAATCTGTGATGTGCATGAATATAATGACTATAATTAGTTTCAATGAAATAATTACGTTTTTTAGGTAAAATTATTGGTGCTTTTTTTAGTAATCTTTCGATATCAGTAATATTCAATATATATTGCAAATTCTTTTTGTGATACAAACTCAAATATCTTCGATAATGCACTAACCCTATTGCATCAACATCGGTAATATTTTTCCATCCCCAATATAAGGCAGTTAATTCATTATAATTTGGATTTTTAATAGATATATTATTACCTGTATTATCACCTTGAAATGAAATACTACAATCACTATGCAAATCTTTACCTACCATAATAGGTAAATATATATTTGAATTAGGCATATTATACTTTTTATGCGTAGCTATTAAAACTTTAACTTTCATTAGATAAATCCTTAATTATCAGTTTTATTACCACAAAATAAAATGCAAACATAATTAAATAACAATAGTCTAAATAAGAAAAACTAAACAACATCAAAAATAAATATAAAAATATAAAAATTGGAAAAGCATCCAAAATTAATTTATAAACATTAAATTTATTAAATTGATTTAGTTTATCATTAGAATGAATAATTGTATCCAACTGAAAAAGAATTCTCTTATATAACTTTAATTTTTTAAAAATATAAATAAACAACGGTAATATAAAAACTAAACCAACTTCAGCTAATATACACATTAAATTACTCTGAGCAGCAAATCCATATTTTTTAAAGAAAAAGTCATATTCAAAATTATCAGTTAAATGTCTAGGTACGTAAAGAAATGAATAAGGACTTGTATATCCGTGTCCAACTCCAAAAATAGGATGATGCAAAAACGTTATAAACAGTGCAATAGTACTTCCCAATCTATTAGACGTACCATGTTTTTTAAATAAATAGTTATTTAACACTGAATGTATAAAATGAATTTTAATATAAGCGACAAAAAATAATAGCAAAAAGATCAAAGTAAAAATTATTGTCTGAACTGGATAGTTCTTCATAATCCAACTGTACAAAAATATAGAACAAATAATTATTACTAACAATCCTGTTGTTGTTTTAGCTAAAAAAAGACTACTAAACAATATTAATAATAAAATAAATGCAGATAATGAAAATTTTTTCTTTACAAAAGTAAATACATTAATTTTGTTCTTAATGCCCGATAAAATAAATGGTGCAAAAATAATACCAACTTCCGCTGCAAAAAAACTGGCTTCTTCGGATAATCCGTTTATTCTATGCAATGTAGTTACATAACTACCACACGAATAAAAATCTAATCTGTGTATATGTTTAGCAGCTAACAAACTACTAATTACATTATTTATTTCGTTGAAAAAGCTAATATTAAATAAAACAGAAATAATTTGTGGCAATAAAATAAAAATAAAAAATACCACAAAGGTGATATAAACACTCTTAACAAAAAATGATATTTGTTTAAAATTGCTAATACTTAAATAAACAGTGTAATAAGATAAAAAGTAAGAAAAGATTATAAGAATTAACAATAAACATCCATTTTGAAATTTAGGAGTTCCCACTAGTGGATGCATCGTTAATGACGAAATAGCCATAACAATTGTTTGAACCAAAATAAACATTAAAGTAAATAAAATAACTTTTTTGTTTACATAAAGTTCTCCAATTCCATAACGCTTTATCGATAATTGAAACATACAATAAATCGTAAAAATATACGTAGGCAATAAACCAAAAATAGATGGTATATGAATAAAAGATTTAGTTAATATCGAAATTGGTAATAAAAACCAAGACATAATCAATACTTATCCTTTAGCTTTCACATTTTTCAAATAAAAATCAAATAAACAAACTATTAATCCAACAAAAAATCCAAAAATACATCCTACAAAAGTAATTTTCTTTTCTTTAGAAGGATAATAATGTAAATAATCATCAGAAGCAGGCTTAATAATTTTAACATTCACATTACTATGCATAACATTATTAATATTTTTAATAAAAGCTTTTGCAACAGCTTTAGTAGCATCTTTAGCAATGATGCTACTATCAGATTTATCTGATATATTCATAATTAACGATCCATCATTAAAATAGAAAGAAGTCATTGAATTAAGCTCGCTAGTAGAGCCATTATAACTGCTATTCATCTCTCTTAATTTATTATTTGCTTGCTTCATAATCTTATCTGAATTAGCAACTTCTTTATATGTATCCATCAAATTAATCTGGTTCTTAACATCATAATATTGCATATTTTTAGGTGTTAATTGTACTTCTAATTCAGCTTTATAACTTGAATGAGATACCTTTTTCCCAACAAAAAAACTAAGTCCTCCAAATAAACATATACAAATTAAAAGAATCCACCATTTTTTTAATAAATATTTTAATAACTCACTCATTCGTACATTATTTTCCATTAATAAGCTCCTATTCCCTTAAAGATGTTAATAATATTTTTTACAATGATTTTTATATCTAAAATTAACGAATAATGTTTCACATAAAACAATTCAATTTCAGCACGTTTGGGATACCCAATATTACTCCTACCACAAGCTTGCCATAAACCCATAGCTCCAGGTCTAATTGATAACAATTCATCAACATGATTACCATACTCAGATAATTCTTCTTTAACTACTGGCCTAGGTCCTACTATGCTCATATCTCCCTTTAAAATATTAATAAACTGAGGTATTTCATCAATAGAAGTTTTTCTTAACCAAATACCAAATTTAGTTATTCTAGGGTCTTCTTCCGGTAATAATTTATAATTATTAGCCACATATTTAGCATATAATTCTTTATTATTACGCAATTCTTCATCAGCATTAACAATCATAGATCTAAACTTATAGATATAAAACAATTTGTTATCTTTACCTACTCTCAACTGTTTATAAATCATAGGTCCACGATCTGATCCAAATGTATAACGAAGCCAAACAACTAAAAATACAGGGCTAAAAAATAATAGAGCTAATAAGGAAATAAAAATATCTAACAAACGTTTTATATAAGGATAAACTCTATTATTCAAATCACAACACCTACTTACATTAAGGTTTATATATTTTATCTTTACCTAACTTACCATTTAATCCATCAAAAGTAGCACGAGTTATCATTTTAAATGACTGCCATCTATATCCTTTTAAAGGAACTCCACCTAATTCTTTTTTAAAGAAAACACGCATACTTTTATGTGCCAATCTATATAAAGCAACAATCCAAGCTAATGATTTTCCGTTATAATTAACCATTATATCGGCCGTATTTCTAACACCATAAAATTCTTTCCATTGCAATCCAGGCTTAACTTTACTTAAATCATTAAACTGATAATCATCATTATGATAAATATGTGTATTTACCAAATTCAATATTTTAGTATGTTGGCCTAGTCTCAAAGAATACTCAATATCATCTGACCAAATAAAATAATTATCCTTGGGATAACCATACTTTTGTATTAAATCGGCATTTATAACAACACCTACAAAAGTGAAAAAGTTAAAGTAAAAATTATGCTTATATTGATCTAATTTAGAGTCAGCACCTTTTAAGGTTGACATTCTTAAAAGCATTCCTCTTTGATAAGTTTCAATACTATTTGTTCCCTTATGAACAACAGTTCCCGTGAATACTTTTACATTAGGGTAATTCTTTCGTTCTTTATTTATTGTTTCAAAATAGTTTTTTTCATATTCAGAATCATCATCAGATAATGCAACCCAATCAGGGTGAAATTTCATCGCTTCTTTAACTCCCCTAGAAAAGCCACCGGACCCACCAATATTTTCAGATAACTTTACATAATGAAAAAGATCAGAATTATTTAAATAATTCTGAACTACTTTTTCTGTATCATCAGTTGAAGCATTATCTATAATGACTATTTTTTGTGGTTTCACTGTTTGATTTAATAAAGAATCTAAAGATTTTTTTAATAAATCACATCTATTAAATGTGACTACTACAGGTACATATTTCATTCGTTATTTTTACCCAACATTTCTATAGATTTATTAACTGCTTCTAATGTAAAATATCCATTTAATAATTTATTCGATAAATCTTTTACATTCTTTAATAATATATCATAATCATGCATCGTAAGTTTAGACAATTTTTCGTCTATATCACTAATCTTGTCTATAGTAAAACCTATATTATTTTTTTCCACAAAATTAGCCATTGCCGCATGCTTCCAAATAATAACCGGTATTTTAGATACAATGTAAAGTGAAAGTTTATGTGGTGAATTATATTTCAAGTACTTACCATAGTTTCCCAAACAAGTATCACAACTCGAACCATCCCATATTAATCCAAATCCTGATAAGTATTGAGAAATTTCCTCTGGATTTTTACTTCCTTTATAAGTTACATTCTTAGGAAACTTCATTTCAGTTGTAAAATCACCAAAAACATCAATGGGTGTTTTTATATCTTTTAACTTAGATAAAAATGTAGCTTTATCTAAATTACCAGCAAAAGAAACCCTAAATGGTTGCTCATTAATAGAAAACTTATCATCCTTTTTTAAAATACTAGAATCTAGATAATCATAAATTTGCATAATTATAATTTTGTTTCCATTAATGCCTTTACTTCTTAATAATTTAGATATCGCTTCATTAGGCACAATTATAAAATTAAATTTATCAAAAAAATTAATTTCATTGTTTAAATTAGAATAATAATTTTTTCTATTGGGAAACCTTATAGAGTCTATATCATGAATAATAACTATACTATTTATTTTATTTTTCAAAACCCAATCCATTGTATAATTATTAATTATTGGGCCTAACATAGTTGGATATTGAAATACAAGTACATCATTATTTGCATTCCATTTATAATTTTTTAATTTATTAATTAACAAATTAAAATTCAACTTTTTAAACTTATTACTCGGTTCAGTGATACTTATATCGTTAAAACCATTGTTTACCAAAATATTGGTTATATCCTCTTTTGCCTTAGACATTGCATTATTACTTTTAGGCAAAACAACGCTAACTATGTTTTTTGTCATATATCCGTCCAATAAATAAATTTAATAATAAAATAATTATATATGTTTATTGCATATCAATACAAAAATAATTTAAACTATGAATGTTATTCTATTTAAAAGGAATCAGTATTTATGAAGACTATAAAGAATATAATTTATAATTCTTCTTATCAAATATTGTTAATGATTATTCCTTTAATAACTCAACCTTACGTTTCTAGAGTATTACTACCTCATGCTAACGGTATTTATACTGCTACGTTTAATACAATGCAGTATTTTATAATATTAGGAGATTTAGGAATTGGATTATATGCTAACCGTGAAATAGCTTATCATCGTGATAATCCATTTGATCGTTCTAAAATTTTTTGGGAAATTGAGTTATTACAATTATTCACAACAGGAATATCTTTTATTTGCTTTTTAATTTATATCGCATGGAATAATGAGTATTTAACCATTCAATTGCTTCAATTATTGTGGTTATTGTCATATAGTTTCGATATTTCATGGTATTTTATGGCTTTAGAAGATTTTCAAAAGACGGTAACCAAAAATACAGTTGTTAAAGTAATTTCCATAATTTTAATATTTATTTTAGTAAAATCACCATCAGATCTAATAAAATACACCATTATCCAAGGGGGAGCTCAATTTATAGGCGCCTTATCATTATGGTCATATTTGCCTAAAACATTAGTTAAAGTCCACATAAAACACCTTAATTTTCTAAAACATTTAAAACCATCATTTATATTATTCATTCCAAATGTAGCAGTTCAAGTATACTCCATCTTAAATAAGTCAATGTTACAACACTTAGTAAATGTATCATCTGTTGCTTTCTTTACCTTTGGTGATAATATAGTTAGAACAGTCTTAGCATTAGTAACAGCTACTGGATCTGTAATGTTACCTAAAATTGCTAATAGATTCGCAAAAGGTAACATGAAGGGTGTTAAATTAAGTTTATATAGAAATATGAATTTTGTATCAGCAATTTCTTTCCCTTTAATGTTTGGCTTAGCTGCAATTGGAACCAAATTTGCTATTAAATTCTTTGGCCCGCAATACATCGCTAGTGGTCCTGTAATCGTAAGAGAATCCCCAATTTTAGTTCTTATTGCATGGTCTACAGTTATTGGTCGACAATATTTAATGCCAATAAATAAAATGACAGCATATACCTTATCTGTTACTTTAGGTGCAATTTGTAACATTATTATCAACATTCCATTAATACATATTTTTGGAACATCAGGAACAGCATTGGCTACCACAATATCTGAATTAGTAGTTACTGCATATCAAGTTTTACGTGTCCGAAAAGAACTATCAATTAAAAAAATGTTCAAAGGACAATGGAAATATTTTATTTGTGGTTTAATCATGTATTTAATAGTCCACGCCTTATCTAATCATTGGCCAATCACTGTATCTCACATTATTTTAGAAATATTTGTTGGAATAATACTTTATGCGTTTGGAATGTTTATAACCAAAGCACAAATAATTTACGAATTTAGTAATGTCATTAAATTAATATTTAAAAAAGGAGATTTATAATGAAAGCTGAAGTTATTTTTGCAACTATAACAGGAAACAACGAAGACATTGCAGATATTATTACAGAAGATTTAGAAGACCACGGAATAGAAACTAAAGAAGAAGAAATATCCCAAATAGATCCATCAGAATTCAAAGATGTAGATATTTGTATCGTAACTCCTTATACATACGATGAAGGTCATTTACCAGAAGAAGGATTAGACTTCTTCGAAGATCTTGGTCAATTAGATTTATCTAATAAAGTTTTTGGAGTAGCAGGTTCAGGTGATACTGCTTACGGTGAATTTTTCTGTACAGCTGTCGATAAATTTGAAGAACAATTTAAAAAAACAGGAGCTATTCAAGGCAGTAAATCGTTAAAAATAAACTTAGAACCAGATGAAAAAGATATTAAAGATTTAGACTTATTTGTAGAAAATATTATAAATAAAATTCAAAATTAACATATTGATTTTAATAACGTTACTGGTAAAATTATATCGTTACACTAATCTTATCAGTTGGATTAATTATTATGTTAAATTGGATTAAAAAGCATACTGATTTAATTGAATACGGCGTTTGGGGAACATGTGCATTTTTAATTAACATATCTGTTTTCGCAGTACTAAACACATGGACTCCTATGAATTATCAAATTGCAAATGCAATTGGATGGTTTATTGCTACTACTTTTGCATTTTGTACAAATAAATTATGGGTGTTTATGTCTCATGCCGAAACTAAAAAAGAACTAATACACGAGTTATTATCTTTTTACTTTTTTAGAGCTATTACATTAATAATGGATATAATAATACTATTCATTGGTATATCTATTTTGAAAAAAGATCCAATAATAGTAAAAATAATTGACCAATGTATAACTAACATTGCAAATTATATTTTTTCAAAGTGGTATATCTTTAAAACAGTTAAATAATTAATTCCATCCTAAAGAGTTCATATTCCATGAGCTCTTTTTTGTTTTAGAAACATAAGGATTACCTTGAACATAGAATCTTAATGGTTTCTTTTCCCAAGAGCCTTTACTAACACCTATTCTTGCACTTGACACAATTTCCTTAGGTATTTTTTTATCCTTAATATTTAAATTAATTAAATCATCATTTACTTTTGATCCATCTAAAGATAAATCCTTTATTCCAAAAGCTTGAGTTAATTTAGCAGGACCATTAGTTAATTCATTAAAATCTTTACAATGACGATTTTTGTGCATTAAATCTATTCCCTTATTAGGTTCTATAGCCCGCAATAAAACACCTTGAGGAATTCCCTCTTCTTGACACACAATATTCATCAATATTAATCCACGCATTGTATGTACATACAAATGTCCGCCTTGTTTGAATAAAGATTTATTGGCATTACTTTTTCGATGTTTGTATGAATGTGCAGCAGTATCTTTATCTCCCAAATAGGCTTCAGTTTCTACAATATATCCACTAACAACTTCTGAATTACCATAGAAAGACAACTCACATCCCAATAATTGTTTTGCTATTTCTTCGGTAGGATTTTGAGTTAAAAACTTTAAAACATCATTATGCATAAACATTCTCCAATGATCCCACTCAGACTCGAACTGAGAGCGACTGCTTAGGAGGCAGTAGTTTTATCCAGTTAAACTATGGGATCGTAAATAAAATCGTAAACAATACATAACATATTACATATTACATTATTATTTACGATTTTTCATTCTAACACCTTTATTTTTGTTACGTTTCTTCTTTTTATTTTTTCTTTTTTTAACAGATTTTTCATTTAAAGAAAAATTATTGGAATATTCATGAATGTCTTTTTTAGGTAATGCATCCAAATAAAACTTTTTATTAATAAAAAATGCTTTATGAAATTCAATATTTTTATTTAATCTTTTTAAAATTCTAAAGTCGTGATCATTACCTAAATTAATAACCATTCCATCATGAAACATTCGCCCAGTTCTTCCAGTACGATGAATGTATTTTATATTACTATCCGGTAAATCATAATTAATAACTATATCTATATTTTGAATATCAATACCACGTGATGACATATCTGTCGCTAACAATAGATTAGTTTCATTTGTTTTAAAATCGTTTAGCTCTTTATATCTAACATTATGATTTTGAGAACTTAACAACTTACTATGACGAACCTTATTGTGATTTAAAAAAGAGGATAATTTATATAAAGATTCTCTTCCATTAGTAAATAATAAAATTTTATATTTAGTATCTCTAATTATTCTCAAAATTAAATTAAACTTATTTTTATTTCTAATCAGTAAATTACCATGAATAATTTTACCCTGAGTATCGTCTAATTCATACGTATTTATAATTTCATAATTATCTTTAGTAACCCTTTTTACTTTATTCTTCAGAGTTTCAGTTAATGTGGCAGAAAAAAAGGATAATTGCAATTCAACATTGAATAAGTTTATTAAGTGAAATATAACTAAATCGTTTGTTGGACTAAATAAATCATCGGCCTCATCAAATATCACAGAATTAATATTCTTAAACCACTTATTTTTTTTACTTACTAATTCAGTAATTCTACCTAAAGTTCCTATTAAAATTTCAGGATGATTTTTTTTAATAAAAATTTCTTGACGATTTATATTAACTCCGCCTATTAAATTTCCAACACCTAAATCAATATTTAACTTATTACAAACATTCCTAACGACTTTTAATGTTTGCATTGCTAATTCTTGATTTGGTTCAATAATTAATAATTGAGATTTATTTCCTTTTTTTACATTATTTATTAACGGTAATAAAAAAGCTAAAGTTTTTCCAGATCCAGTTGGAGAAATTCCAATAATATTTTCACCGCTCGTTAAAGGATTCCAAACTTCTTTTTGAATAGCTGTTGGTGATTTGAATCCTAAAATATTTAATTCCTGAGTCAAATTATTTATATTCATTTACAAACCTTCAAAAGTTATAATATATACTTAAAATGATAATGAGGTACTAACAGTGGGAAAACATGCATTTTTAATAATAGCTCACAAAGAAATTGATCAACTAAACAGTCTAATTAAAGCATTAGATAATGAAAGAAATGATATTTTCATAAATCTAGATCCTAAAGATAAACCATACGTTTATAAAGTAAAGAAAGCCAATCTATTTTTTAATAATTTTATACCTGGTAAATGGGGCGGTTTTTCATTAGTTAAAATTGAATTATCTTTATTAGAACTAGCAAACAAAAATAGAGCTTATGATTTTTACCATTTATTATCAGGACAAGATTATCTACTAAAACCATTACCATCAATATATAATTTTTTCGATAATCATCAAAATACCAATTTTATAGAAGTTAATGATAATTTAAAACTAGAAAACCCTGAAAGATTTAATCTAAGATATCAACAATATCATTTTTTACAAGATAAATTTGGTATGAAAAAAAGGTCTTTTTTAAAATACTTAGACTTTGGATCATGTTTAATTCAAAAGTATGTTGGAATTAAACGATCAAATAATATAACAATTAAATCAGGCTCACAATGGTTTAGTATAACTAAACCATTGGTAGAATTTATTCTACAAAATAAAAATAAAATATTTTACATATTTAAGAACACTTATTGTCCTGATGAATTGTTTATGCAAACAATAATTTGGGATTCTAAATTTATGAAGACTTTATTTAATAAAGGAAAAAAACATAGCAACTTACGTTACTACAACTTTCAATGGATAGAAAAGCATGTATTAACCCCTAAAATTTTAGATGAATCTGATTTATCAGATATAAAACAAACTAATGCTTTATTTGGTAGAAAATTTTCTATACCTACATCACAAAAACTAGAACAATTATTATTAAAATAAAATGTTTTTTAATTTAAAAATTAATATATGAAAGAATAATTGATGATATGTTTTATACCAATTAATGATTTAAATTATTAATTTAGTATAATAACAATTGAAAACAAAAACACAATCTGGTTGGTAGTCCAGATGCTACTGTAAATAGTAGTCAGTATCCTTCCCTCCGGGATGTCCCGTTTTCAATTTATTTAGGAGGGATATGAATGATAATTCATACTTGTTTAACGATAATTTTCGATGGTTCTTTTTATCAAGGCATCTTTGAAGTACACGATGAAAAAAGTTACTCAATAGCAAAGATTACTCTTGGAAGTTCACTTCCTAAGACTTCAATAATTATAAATTTAATTAACCAACGTTATAGACTACTAAATTTCCACCAAATTGATGATAACAAAAAATCAAGTTTAAAGCATACTAATCCCAAACGATTACAACGCCAAGCAGCAAAAGCTGTTAAAAAACACACAATTAGTACAAAAGCACAAACTGCATTAAAACAACAACTTAACCTTAAAAAGGAAAATTCAAAAAAACAAAAATCAAAAAATAAAAAACAAATCGCAATTGATCGCTTTCAAAAAAGACAAATCAAAAAAATTAAAAAACATCAAGGACATTAATAAAAACACACTCAACTAATTGGTTGAGTGTGTTTTTATTAAATACGTAACAATACCATTATAACATTTAACTAACTGCGTTCTAAAATTGTAACACTTTCAATATGAGGTGTTTGAGGGAACTGATCCACTGGATAAATTTTATTTTCTTTAATTTTATATCCTAAATTATAAAAATGATGAATATCTCTTACTAAAGTAGCAGGATTACAACTTACGTACCCAATCTTATTAATATTAAAATTAGCAACAGCATCAATAAATTCAGAAACTAATCCCTTTCTAGGTGGATCAACTACCATAACAGATGGGTTAAAATAATTAAATTCATTTAAATAATTTTCCACATTTCCCACACTAAATTTAATATTATCAATATTATTTAATTTCGCATTTTTTATTGCATCATTAATTGCATCTTGAACTATTTCTATTCCATATACTTTATTAACATAGTCTGCCAAACTAATACCTATTGTTCCAATCCCACAATAAGCATCAATTACATTATCTGTATTTTTTAGTTCTAGTTTATCGATCAATAGTTTATATAAATTATCAGTTTGATAAGGATTGATTTGATAAAATGAATTAGCTGATATTCTAAAAACATGATTTAATATTTTATCTTCTATACGATCTTTGCCATATAACAACACATTTTTATCACTCAAAATTACATTAGTATTTCTACTATTTATATTTTGTATAATACTTACTACATCACCGTTTTCATGAATTATATTATTAATCAATTCATCCAAAAATGGTACATTTTTAGTTTTAGTCACCAAGACCAACATAATTTCATGAGTACATTTAGATCTTCTAACTACAATGTTTTTAATTATTCCTGAATTATGTAATTCATCAAACGGCTCTATGTTATATTTGCGAAGTAAATTACGAATTAAAACTATTAAATCATCTATTTCTTTATCTTGAATATAAAAATCTTCAATTGGAACCAAAGTGTGACTACCTTTTTTATAAAAGCCTGTTTCAATTTGTCCATTTACTAAACGTACAGGAATTTGAGCTTTATTACGATAATGATTTTCAATTGGAGACGGAATAGTCTCTTCTACTTTAACATTATCCATATTTTGTTTTTTTAATAATTCAATAATCCGTTTTTGTTTAAACTTTAATTGTTCGTTATATTTTAAATGCTGTAATGGAGCAATTCCTGTTTGTGTATATCTATGATCTACTTCTTTTCTTCTTTTACTACTAATTTTTAAAAAATTTATAACACGAGCAAAACAATAATTTTTACAAACCTTAGTTATAGCAACATGAACTTTTTCTCCAGTTATACTATTAGGTATAAAAATAGTAATTCCATTTATTTTAGCAACACCTAATCCTTCATAACTGATATCTATAATGTCTACATCATATTCATCATTTTTATGTAATATCATAAATTAATTTACCTTAACAATTAATAATAAAAATAGAAAGCTTATTAATTCTTAAATAAGCTTTCTATCTGTAATATGAGTAGATTTAATTGAATCCATATCAACAACCATTTTTATATGTTGCTTATGATCAATAAAATCTACTGGAGTATCTGAACCATACTCTCCATCTAAATTAATTTTTATATTCTCGCCATCTGGAACACTAATCTTAACATGACTTGTCCTTGTATAAATGACGTTATTATCATTTACATGTTTACTGCCATTTAAAGCCATCGCAGCTAATTTTAAAATTTGAGCTACATTCGCCGTTTTAATTATTAATAGACTAAATTTACCATCATCTAATAATGAATTAGGAACCAACTGATCAAAACCCGCAATTGAATTAGTCAAACCTAACAAAAACATTGAAGCCTTTCCCTCAAAGATTCCTTCATCATATTCTATTCTCATGTTTATAGGCTTTATTTGCGGTAATAATTCAACCCCTTTAGCTACATAAGCTAAATATCCAAAAATAGTTTTCATGTCAGCTGGAACACCGTATGTTAATTCAGTTAGCAATCCTCCTCCAGCAATATTCATAAAATATTTTTGATTAGCTTGGCCAATATCCATTTTAACCATTTGATGTTTATTAATAACCTTTGCAGATTCCAAAAATGATCCTTTAGATATTCCCAAAGCATGTGCATAATCATTAGTTGTTCCCGCTGGAATAACTGCCATAGTCGGGCGTTTGTCTAAATCAGCAATACCGTTAACGACTTCATTAACTGTACCATCTCCACCAGCAGCTACAATTAAATCAAAACCTTCTAATGCGACTCTCCTAGCTTCATTTTTAGCTGAATTTAATTCAGGAGTAGTAGCAAATGCACTAGTTTCATATCCTGCTTGTTCATATACATTTAATATACTGGCTAGTTCATTTTTTATTGTTTCTCTTCCTGAAGAAGGATTATATATTATACGAGCACGTAACTTTGACATGAAGAACCACCACACTTATTAACGTTTAGATAATTCGTCTAACAATAACTTGTTAACAATTTTAGGATTAGCTTGACCATGAGTCAGCTTCATTACCTGTCCAACTAAAAATCCTAATGCACGATCTTTACCATTGTGGTAATCAATAATAGATTGTTCGTTATCATTTAAAACATTATTAATGATTTCAGATAATTGATTAGTATCCGAAATTTGACTTAAATTATTCTTTTTAACATATTCATTAGGATCTTCACCATTAGTTATAGCCTTAAATACTTTTTTAGCCATTTTAGAAGAAATTGTTTCATTCATTAACAATTTAATCATATCGGCTAAGTGTTTAGGAGTTAACTTAGTGTCCTGTAAATCAACTTGTTTATCATTCAAATAAGCATTTACATCACCTTGCAAATAATTTGACACTAATTTTGGATCCACTTCAAAGGATACTGTTTCATCAAAAAAGTCTGACATTTCTTTAGTTTGAGTTAATACCATAGCATCATAATCAGTTAACCCTAAATCATCTACATAATGCTTTCTCCTAGCTTCTGGCATCTCTGGCATAGAACTTATAACACTATTAAGCCAATCATCACTAATATCTACATCTGGAATATCAGGTTCAGGAAAATATCGATAATCTTCACTATTCTCCTTAACACGCATTAAAACTGTCTCACCAGTGTTCTCATCGTATCTTCTGGTTTCTGGCCTTATAGTTCCGCCTCTTAACAAAATCTGTTGTTGGCGTTTTTCTTCAAACTCTAATCCTTTGCGAACAAAATTAAATGAATTAATATTTTTTAATTCTGTTTTAGTACCATATTTTTCTTGACCAAATGGTCTAATAGAAATATTAACGTCAACCCGCATTGATCCTTCCGCCATTTTAACATCTGAAATACCTGTAAATTGAATACGTTGTCTTAATGTTCTTAAAAAATCATAAGCTTCTTCTGGAGAAGATATATCGGGCTTAGAAACAATTTCAATTAAAGCTGTTCCTTGACGATTTAAATCTACATATGAATATCCATTATCTGAATGAGAATTTTTACCAGCATCTTCTTCAATATGCATTTCAGAAATACCAATCTTTTTATAATTACCATTAGTATTAATTTCTATCCATCCGTTTTCAGCCAAAGGAATATCTGATTGAGTAATTTGATAAGCTTTGGGATTATCTGGATAAAAATAATTTTTACGATCAAAATGAGTATGCTGATTTATTTTGGCATGTAAGGCTACTGCAGCTCTCATTCCATATTCTATAACACCTTTATTTGGGGTTGGCAATACTCCTGGATATCCCCAATCAATGACATTTGTATTAATATTCGGATCATCACCAAAACGTACTGGAGCCGGACTAAATATTTTAGAATTATTTTTTAATTCTACATGAACTTCTAATCCAATTGTCGTCTCAAAATTCATTATTATCTCCTTCTAATCAATATTTGGCTTTAAATTAAAATTATTTATTTTTTCAAAGGTATATCCAGCATTAAGCAATGTTACTTCATCAAAAGGTTTTCCAATAATATGTAATCCTACTGGTAATCCATCAACTAATCCTGCTGGAACACTCATTGCAGGCAAACCAGCAATATTAGCAGTAACTGTTAACATATCATTCATATACATCGATGTCTCATCTTTTTTATCGCCAAATTTAAATGCAACGCTAGGTGTAGTAGGGCCTACAATAATATCATATTTTTTAAATAATTCTTTATAGTCATTAATAATTAAAGTTCTAACTTTAGCTGCTTTAATAAAGAAAGCTTCATATGAACTGGCAGATAAAGCATATGTACCTAACATGATTCTTCTTTTGACTTCGTCACCAAATCCTTCTGTTCTTGTTTTTACATACAAATCTTCTAAATTATTAATATTATCGGCACGATAACCATACCTTATCCCATCAAACCTTTGCAAATTAGAAGATGCTTCTGCCGGTGCTAAAACATAATAAGCTTGTATTCCATATATACTATTAGGTAAACTTACTTCTTCAATAAGGGCCCCCTGTTCTTTAAACACCTTTAAAGAATCCTTAATTAAAGAACAAATTTTAGGATCTACACCATCACCAAAAAATTCTTTGGGAACTCCTATTCTTAACCCCTCAATATTACCAGTTAATTTCTGTCTAAAATCAGGTACCTTTTTTGACGAAGAAGTAGCATCTTTAACATCCATACCAGAAATTAAAGTAAGTAAACTAGCTGCATCCTGAACATTAGTTGCTATTGATCCAATTTGATCAAACGAAGAACCAAAAGCAATTAATCCCCACCGACTAACACGACCATAAGTTGGTTTAACTCCTACAACTCCATTAAAAGCTGCTGGTTGACGAATAGATCCACCCGTGTCAGATCCTAAAGAAACTAAAACATCTCTAGAAGCAACTGTCGCAGCTGATCCAGCTGATGATCCTCCAGGAACTCTTTCTAAATCCCAAGGATTATGAACCGCTCCATAATAAGATGTCTCTGAAGAACTTCCCATGGCAAACTCATCTAAATTAGTTTTACCTATAATTATGGCCCCTGCTTCTTTTAATTTTTGTACAACTGTAGCATCGTATATCGGTTTAAAATTACTTAATATTTTAGAAGCTGCTGTAGTCAAAATACCCTTTGTATTTAAATTATCTTTAACTGCTATCGGTATTCCTTCCCACAGATTATCGGGATTAACACCTTTTTTATCTATCTTAGCAGCCATGTTTAAACTTTGTTCTTCATTTATTGATATATAAGCATTTAACTTACTTTCATGAAGTTTAATACTATTTAAAGTTTCTTTTACTAATTCTGTTACTGAAATTTTTTTATTAACAAGATCTTTATGTAACTCTTCAACGTTTTTATAATCCAACATAAATTACTTTTCCTCTTCATTGATGATTGACGGAACTTTAATAAAGCCATTTTCTATCTCGGGAGCATTATTTAATAAAGCTTCACATTCGCCTTTATTAATAACAGCTTTATCTTCTCTCAATCTGGCTAATTCGTTTGACATATTTGTTGTAGGTTTAACATCATCAGTATTTACTTTATTTAAACTATCTATCATATTTAAAATATTAGTTAATTCTGAAGAATATTTTTTAGTCTCTTCTTCATTTAAAGATAACTTAGCCAATTCTGCTATATGCTTAACTTCTTCATCTGAAATTGAATTTAAATCACTCATATTGTCTCCTATATAACATTCTTTATTATATATATTTAATTATTTGATTTATGTCTCATTCTTCTAATATTAGGAACTTTACGTTTACCTAAAATTAAAGGCACTTTTTCATTTACAACATCTGCAAACTCTAAACCAAACCAGGAAGCTGGTGAACTGGTAACATTCTGCAAGGCTACCCGCATCTGAATCATCGTTTTATCAAAAGCACTTATTAATTCTGTTTCGGGAGATAATTCTTCTTGAACAATTACAAAACTAAAATCACCAACATTTCTTCCCTTAGTTGTTGTGTATTTTTGAGGTTGTTTATCTATGTCACCACTTTCCATTAAATCGTTAACAATAGCTCTTAAGTATAAATTAACTCTCTGTGACCTTCGAAAACCTAAATATAATTGTACAATAATAATATTTTTAGTTCCCAACATATCTACATCATATTTAGCAGTATAAGGTTCATCAGTAACGTTAACTGTTACAAACCAGTAAGCATCAGCACGTTTAGGACGTTTATCTAAAATTGAATACAAAATTTCACGCTTAATACAATGATGTTTTTTAACCTTAGTCATGTAAACTACATTAGTCGCAAATAACGGATGACTTTCGTCTTTACTTAAAGCAATTAATTGATCCTTATAATCATCCAAACTCACAAAAGCTGAATGTTGTTCACTTTTTTCACGAAGAGATTTTCCATAATACCATATATACATTACTAACAGTATTAATCCAGCAATAATTGCAGTAACATAACCACCATGCACAAATTTAACCATTGATGATATGAAAAACATCGTTTCTAAAGTGCCAAAAAAAGTAACCATCAATAACGGCAAAAATAAGTTTTGCATTTTATCTTTAAGATAATGATATAAAAGAATCGTTGTCATCAACATTGTAACGGTTATTGCTAGTCCATATGCGGCTTCCATCTTAGATGATGTTCCAAAATAAAATACAATCCCCACACAAGTTATCCATAAAATATTATTAACCGCCGGCATATAAATTTGACCGTGATTCAATGTAGGATAATTAATTTTTAATCTTGGCAATAATTTTAATCCTACAGCTTCTGATACTAAAGTGTAAGATCCAGTAATTAAAGCTTGAGAAGCAATAATTGCAGCAATAGTAGCTAACACTATACCTACAAAACGCCAATTTCCTGGTAAAATTTCAAAGAACGGATTAAAGTCACCTACATGAGCATAATTACCAGCATTATGCAAATGTTCAATTACCCAAACACCTTGTCCTAAATAATTTAAAATTAAGCATAAAAATACATACGGCCAACTACCATCAATGTTATGCTTCCCAACATGTCCAACATCTGAATATAAAGCCTCGGCTCCTGTAGTGGCTAAAAAAATACTCCCCAAAATAAATATACCGGCTTTATTATCTGGAGAAAACAAAATATGCAAAGCATAATAAGGGTTTAGTGCTTTTAAAATTCCTAAATTAGGTAACATATTAATAAAACCTGCCACACCAATAAAGGTAAACCATATCATCATTATAGGACCAAACATATTACCTATAGAACGAGTTCCAAAACGCTGTAACAAAAATAAAATTGATAAAATTATTACAGTAATAAAAACAACTTCTGTTTGATTCTTTATCAAAGGAATATTATTAATTGAAACATCTTTTAATCCTTCTACAGAAGTTGTTACTGTAACGGCCGGAGTTAACATTCCATCTGCTAACAAAGCTGCCCCACCGATTAAGGCTGGAACAAGCAACCATTTTGCCTTATTTTTAACCAATGTATATAAAGCAAATATACCGCCTTCACCTTTATTAGTTGCATTTAAAGCAATACAAACATATTTGACTGTTGTTAAAATCATGATTGTCCAAAAAATAAGAGAAATACTTCCATAAATTAATTCAATATTAGAGTGAACGAAACCACCATTTCCCTGCAAAATTGTTTTAACAACATATAGTGGAGAAGTACCAATATCTCCATATACAATTCCAATAGCAATTAACATTCCAGCAAAAGTTAATTTATCACGTTTCTCTTTTTTCATTATTTAACCTCTAAAGCATCATAAAAAATAACAGTCTAATAATTATAAATTACTTACCTAAAATATTTCAAAATTAATATGAAGTAAATACATGTGAGTAAAATTTAGTCTGATTCTGTTTTCTACTTAAAAATGATTGTATGCCATTAGTAGATTGCACTGTAATATTAATAGGTACTCCACCTGGCAAATATTTAGGAGCTATTTGTGCAATATATTGCGTAAAACTAATAATCTCTGTTTCACTATAAAACTGTGTCGTAATTGTTATATTCATCCCACTTAAATTATCATTAGTATAATGTACTTGAGCAACTACTCCACTTAAATTAGGAAAGAAATTTTGCACCTGATTTTTAAAATCATCAAAATCTCTAGAGATAGTAGAATGATCATTATTGCTATTATCTCCTCCTATTGAAGGCAAAATTTCATTTCTTTCATTTACATTATGCCAATTTATAATAGAACCACCTTTATTAACTGTAAACTTAACAAAAGTGCCTCCTACCAAACTATCTTCAGAAGATTGTTTATATAAAGCAATAACAATGGGCAAATTATCGCTTACTCCCTTAATTTGTCTAACTCTTTTAATTACTTTATTTGCAATATTTTCGCCTTGATTAATTAAATCTTGATCTGAAATATTTTCTGATTCTTGTGTACCGCTTTTTCCCTTATCGTAATAATAAACAGAATTTAACGATAGGCCAATTGTCATACCAGATAGTTTTAATTTCTTTCCACTCTGTTTCATATAATCTTGTTCTTCAATGGATTGAAGATAAATAGGAGATTTTTTATCAGAAGGATTCAATCCTTCTGGATTTTTATGTGATTTTCTTTCTAACCAATCCTGAGCTTTAGCACTACTAATATATTGACCTTCCTGAAAAATGTACTTTTTAATGCTAAATTGTTTTTTAGAAATATCTAATAACCCAGATTCAAAGCTTTTGACATCTAAATTATTTTGATCCTGATTATTTGTCAATCCACGTGTTTTACTAGTTAAATAATGTCCGTGTTGAATAACACTTCTATAATTATCATTGTCTATTTTCCCAGTAATTTGTGTTTTATTGGATATACCTGCTCCTGTTTTAGGTACATCTCCTCCACAAGAAGTAAACACCAATGATGATAAAAACAACAAAATTACAATTTTAAATTTTTTCACACAAAAACCTTCTTAATATTATTAACTAATTATACATTTAATTGCTTATTTATAAATTGATTCTCATTTAGAATTTCTATATTCATTTCCTGTGCTTTAACTAATTTACTTCCTGCATCATGCCCTGCAATTAATAAATCAGTATTTTTAGACACACTATTAGTTACTTTAGCTCCGTGATTAGTTAACCATTCACTTGCTTCTGATCTTGTAAACTGATCTAATTTTCCAGTTAAAACAACTGTTTTATTATTAAAATAGTTATCAACATCATACTCTTCAGTATTAATAAATTCCATATTAACATTAGATTTTTCTAATTTATTTATTAAAACTAGTACACTTTCATTATGGAAATAATCTATAACTGATTCTGCTATGATGCTGCCCATTCCATCAATTTTACTTATATCATCTTTATTTGCATTAATAATATTATTAATATTATGAAATTTTTTTGCTAACTGATAAGCGGCCTTACTACCTAAATGTTGAATCCCCAATCCTGTCAATAATCTCTCTAAAGAGTTATTCTTACTATTATTTATCGATTCTAATAAATTATCAGCTGATTTATTACCAAATCCTTCTAACAATAGCAATTGATTACTTGTCAAACTATATAAATCACCAATATCTTGAATTAGACCATTGGAATACAATTGATTAGCTACCTGGATACCTAATCCTTCAATATTCATTGCATTTCTAGAAGCAAAATGAATGACTTTTTCAACTAATTGAGCTGGACAATCAGGATTAATACAACGCAAAGCTACTTCAGAATTTAAATGAACTAATTTACTATTACAAGAAGGACAGTTAGTTGGAATAACTAATGGTTTAGAATTATTTTTTCGTTTTTTAATATTCACTGAACCAATTTCAGGAATGATATCTCCTGCTTTATGCAAACTAACATAATCATTTACCCTAATATCTTTTTTTAAAATGTAATCTGGATTATGCAACGAAGCTCGAGACACTGTAGTTCCTGCTAATTGTACTGGATCCATAATCGCTGTTGGAGTAACAACACCTGTTCTACCTACAGTCCACTGAACTTTATTAATTACTGTTTCTTTCTCATCTGGTGGAAATTTATATGCAATTGCCCATCTAGGAATTTTAATTGTATTACCTAATTTATTTTGATAAGTCAATTGATTCACTTTAACAACAATTCCATCTACTTCATACTTTAATTTATTTCTTTTTTCCGTATATTCATTAATATAATCAATAACATCATCAATAGAATTACATACACGATAATGAGGATCAATTGAGAATCCCAAATTTTTATAAAAATTCAAGGCTTCACTTTGCTTTTTTATTCCATAATTTTCAAAATGAGTCATGTAATAAATAAAAGTAGATAAATGACGTTTTTTTGTAACTGCAGGATCAAGTTGTCTTAATGAACCCGCTGCAGCATTCCTAGGATTAGCAAAAGTTGTTTTCCCTAATTCCTCTTGTTTAGCATTAACTTTTGCAAAATCATCCTTATAAATAAAACATTCACCGCGAACTTCAATAGATAAATCATCATTTAATTGATGCGGTACAGTATCAACATTCATTAAATTAGCAGTTATATCCTCGCCAATGTGCCCATTGCCTCTAGTTGATCCTTGTACTAATTTACCATTTTCATATACTAAAGATATTGCCAACCCGTCAATCTTTAATTCACAATTATATTCAATTTGATTAGTTCCCAAATTTTGCTTTACTCTTTGATCAAATTCTTTTAGTTCTTCAAATGAAAATACATCTCCCATTGATAACATTGGAATATCATGATTTACTTTTTGAAAATTATTTAAAATTTTATTACCGACATTTTGTGTAGGAGAATCTTTTCTAACAAATTGTGGATAATCATGTTCTAATTTTAATAATTTTTGATAATTATCATCATAAACATGATCTTCAACACTAGGATCATCAAGTGTATAGTATTCTTCACGCCATCTATTTAAAATATCAACCAAATCATCTATTTGTTTTTTAACATCATTCATCTTTTACTACCTTCTTAATCGGTGCAAATGAAGCTAACAATTTTTTAATACCTAAGTTAGGAAAAGCAATATCTAATTCTAAGTCTTTTCCTTCCCCGCTTAATTTAACTACAGTACCAATGCCCCATTTTTTATGATCAACTTTATCTCCAACAACCCAATTTACATGAGAAACTTCAGATTCTAAATTATGATTAATTGTCCTATTAGGAGAAGAAGAATGTAATCTCATATTATTACGCAAATAATTTTCTTGATTGAATTTTACATTATTAATTGAAGAATTATAACAATGGTCTAATAATTCATCACTGATTTCTTCAATAAATCTAGAGGAAGAATTATGTTGAATATTACCATAAATCATTCTCGAATTGGCATTCGTTAAATATAATTTTTTCTGGGCTCTTGTTATTCCAACATAAGCTAACCTACGTTCTTCCTCTAATTCATCTTCACTATCCATCGCTCTTTTAATAGGAAAAATTCCTTCTTCTAGTCCCACTAAAAAAACAATTGGATATTCCAATCCCTTAGCTGCGTGTAACGTCATTAAATTGATACAGTTGTTATTTTCATTAAATTCATCCGTATCTGATAAAAGTGATATATTTCCCAAAAAGTCAACCAATTTATCAATTAAAGAATAATCTTCATTTACATTACCATTATGCTTATCATACTCAGCAGTAACTGATAAAAATTCTTGTAAGTTATCTAAACGGTTTTGACTCTCCAATGTATCCGCTCTTTGCAAAGAATCTTCATAACCAGATTTTTGTAATAATTCATTAGTTAACTCTGTAACAGATAATGAAGCATCCTTAAAATTAATAATTAAATCTTTGAATTGCAATAAATTATTTTTAATTTTATTAGTTAAGTTAGGTATTTCATCTAATCTATCTAATGACTCTAATAAACTTATATTATTTTCATTAGCATATTGTTGTAATTTGTTTATTGTGCCTGTACCAATACCACGTTTGGGCTCGTTAATAACTCTAATAAAACTTAAATCATCTTTTGAATTGGCAATTAAGGTTAAATAAGCAATAATATCTTTAATTTCTTTACGGTCATAAAATTTATGTCCACCAATTATATTGTATGGAATGTTACTTTTAATTAATACATCTTCTAAAGACCTTGATTGAGAATTAGTTCTATATAAAACAGCAACGTCTTTATAATCAAAGTTTTTATTGGAAATTAATTTATGCACTTCTGCAACAATATATTGAGCTTCATCTCTTTCATTTCGAGCAGTATAATATTTTATTTTGTCTCCAGAATCTTGTGTTGTCCAAAGATTCTTTTCTTTTCTGATTTTATTATTAGAAATAACATCATTAGCTGCATTTAAAATATTTTTAGTAGAACGATAATTTTGTTCTAATAAAATTGTTTTACAGTTTAAATAATCTTGTTCAAAATTAAGAATATTATGCATATCAGCTCCACGCCAACCATAAATACTCTGATCTGCATCACCAACAACACAAATATTATTATTTTTTTTAGCAAGCATATTTACTAATCTGTATTGAACTAAATTAGTATCCTGATATTCATCTACATTAATGTATTTAAATTTATCTTGATATAGAGATAAAATATCTGGATGATTATTAAACAATTCAATTGTTAAATTTAACAAATCATCAAAATCTAGAGATTGATTTTTTATTAATCTTTTTTGATATTCTAAAAATATATTGGCTACATTTTTCTGATAAGGCAAAACAGTCTCTTTAAGAAATTCTTCTGGTGATTGTAATTTATTCTTAGCATTAGATATCTGAGACAAAATCGATCTTGCATTAAATTGATTAGAATCTAAATTTAAATCCTTAATAATATTCTTAATCAACGTTTTCTGTGCACTACTATCAATTATAGTGAAATTACGATCATATCCTAATAGATCAATATGCTTACGTAAAATTCTTACACATAGAGCGTGGAAAGTAGAAATCCAAACATCATTTCCTTCATCTGCACCCAATAAACTAAGTATTCTTTCTTTCATTTCATTAGCAGCTTTATTAGTAAAAGTTATTGCCAAAATGTTCCAAGGATTAACATGTTTTTGCTGAATTAAATAAGCAATTCGATGAGTTAATACACGTGTTTTACCAGATCCAGCACCAGCAATAATTAAAATAGGACCGTTATCACTCAATACCGCTTCTTTTTGTTTATCATTCAAACCTGCCAATAATTTATTTTCCATGTATAACCTCTATTACCAAATATTTGTTGCCAATAATTGATTTAATCCTAATTTTAAAGAATTAGGTTGCAAAATAATATATCCATTATCATCGTTCAAATAATAAAATTTCCAATTATTTTTTATTAATAATTGTCGATCTATAGAATCAATGACATCTTTATTAAACGTTGCTAAAATAACTGGATTATATTGCTTAAGTAAAGGTAATGATAACCCTAGCAAAGATCGCAAATGTAAATCAATAGCATTAATATTAAATGCTTTATTAAAAATCATACTAATTTCATTTATATCTATTGAAATACCTTTAACAAAGATATTCTTACTTTTACTTATAGATAAAGTAATTTTAAATAATCCATAATAGTTTATCTTCATAGCTATCAACGTGGATAATCTTTTCATTTCAGAAATTAATTCAGATGATAACAAATCATTACTTAAATAAGCTTCTAATAATCCATTAGACGTCTTCTGAATCCTTAAAGCAGGAAAAACACGAATATTGTTTTCCTTGGAGGAACTTTTGGCCATATAAACATCATAATCAATACTATTCTTTAATCTAGCTTCTAATATATGTGGACCGTTTTTTAATAACATATCAGATGCCAAAGCAATATCAGCTTGAGAATTAATCAATAATTTTTGCTCTTCTGATTTCCTCTGTATTGGACTTAAAACAGCAGGAAAACCAATAGAACTAATTGAACCATAAATATCATCTAATTGAGTAACAACTGTATAAGGATAATTATTTACATTAATTTCTTCGAATAAACGTTTTTCTAAAGAACGATCTTTAATTATTGAAATTAATTCAAGCCCTTGGACTAAATCAACTTTATCATTTAAATATTTCAAAGTACTTATAGGTACATTATTAGAAAGATATGTTACTATATCACATTTATTTGCAAATGTTTTTAAAATATTTTTACTCAAAAGAGAACCAATAATAACATTATCAAATGCACATTTATAGCTATTAGATAATTCAATATCGCTTAATAAAACCACATTTATAGATAAATTATGTGCTTCCTCCGCTATTTTTAAACTTACAGGTAAATTATGATTAATAATTCCCAAAGTGTAATTTGATATAGACATAATTATTCTCCCAAGCTGTTTTGATCATACTTATACAAATGATAAGATTTGATTAAACTAATAATTTTATGTGTATAACTTATATCTGTAGCATATCCCGCATTTTTTAAAGCATAGGCCGCTTGAATATAATTACTAGCATTAACAACATTTTCATAACGTTTATTTTGAGTAAATAACTCAGCATGCATCATAAACGATTCTCCAATATTATCAAATCGTGCAAATTTGGCTTTCACTGTTACATATCGATTATTTATATACTCTTCTGTATTCATTATCACAAATGGATTTGTTCCACTAGCTTTAATGCCAAAATAATTATTATATTTTTTAGATAAAGTAGATTGACCCCAGTTAGATTCTAAAATAGCTTGTGCTATCTGTATACTAGCCAAAACATGAGTCTTTTTTTGAACATACACCGCATATGGAGCAACCTTTTTAATAAAATTTTCTTTATCTTCATTAGATAAAATTATTTGTTCATTATTATTAATAGGAGCCTTAATCAAATTAATAATTTTATAACCAGTAAATAATAGACAAAAAGATACTATAGATATTATGACTAATTTACGTATATTATTTTTTTTCATCCTTATCCTACCATATAATGTATCAAAATAATTATAAAGAAAAAAAGTAGTTTAAGTAATAACTTAAACTACTTTTAAAGTTAAGATAAAAAACATTAACGTTTAGAGAACTGTGAAGCTTTACGTGCTTTCTTAAGTCCTGGTTTCCTACGTTCCTTCATTCTTGCATCTCTAGTTAATAAACCAGCAGATTTTAATGATGAACGAAAATCAGGATCAACTGTTAACAAAGCACGAGATATTCCATGGCGAATTGCACCTGCTTGTCCAGAAAATCCTCCACCATTTACATTTACTAAAACATCATAATTACCTGATGTTTCTGTAACATTAAATGGTTGCATAATAACTTCACGTAAATTAGCAAACGGAATATAACTTTCTATATCTTTTCCATTAACTGTAATTTTACCATTACCTGGAACTAATCTAACTCTAGCTACAGAAGTCTTTCGACGACCTGTTCCATAATATTGTACATCAGACATATTAATAATATCCTCCTTTCTTCATTAAATTAAATCATCAATATTTAATTTTTCTGGTTTTTGTGCTTCATGTTCATGTTTTTCATCAGCATAAACATGTAATTTCTTTAATTGCTTACGTCCTAATGTTCCTGAAGGAAGCATCCCTTTAACTGAATTTTCAATTAATCTTACTGGATTTTTAGTTCTTAAATCACCTGCAGAAATTGCTTTTAATCCACCAGGATAATTAGAATGATGATAATAGATTTTATCTTTTTCTTTATTACCTGTTAAAGCAACTTTGCTAGCATTAATAACAATTACAAAATCACCTGTATCTACATTAGGTGTAAATGTTGGTTTATTTTTCCCTCTCAAAATAGAAGCAACTACTGTACTTAAACGACCTAAAGAAACATCAGTTGCATCAATAACATACCATTTTCGTTCTACTTCTCCAGGTTTTGCTAAATAAGTTGTACGCAAAATTAAATTCCTCCATTCATTTTTGTTTGACACTCGATAATAACTTTCCGGGGCTTATCGTGGGGCAAACAATACCAGCTAACATTTTAAATTATTTAAATTATCAAGTCAATATAAATCCTTAATAAATAACCTCTTCTAAATATAATCCACTAGCAGGTGCCGTTCTTCTAGCTAAACGGCGATCTTTAACTGCTAATAATTGAGGTACTGAATCTGCATCACGTTTGCCATTACCTATTTCTAATAATAAAGCCACCATAATCCTAATTTGCTTATACAAAAAACCACTACCATAAAAATCAAAAATTAATTCATTTTCTTTATCTTTATTTTTAACGGTTATAGAATAAATTGTTCTAACATTTGACTTAGCCTGGCTTCCTGAAGCTACTAAACTAGTAAAATCATGTTTACCTATCAAATAGGGAATAGCATTTCTAATTTTTTTAATATCTACAGGATACTTATAATGGCCAGTGTAATTACGTTTAAAGGGATCTACAAAGGACGATGTTGATACTATGTAGCGATATTTTTTCCCTTTTGTAGAAAAACGTGCATGAAAATCATTACTAACAAGTTCAACTTTTTTAACCGCCATGTCTAAAGGAAACATACTATTTAAAGCTAATCGCAGGTTTTCGGCAGGAATAAAATTAGGTAAATCAAAATGAACTACTTGACCATGAGCATGCACTCCTGCATCAGTTCGTCCAGATCCATAAACAATAATATCTTCACTTGTTTTAGATAATTTATTAACGACACTATGCAAAACTCCCTCAACCGTGCGTAAATGAGGTTGCCTTTGGAATCCAAAAAAGTTAGTACCATCATATTCAATTGTTATTTTATATCTTTGATTCATATAATAGGTAACCTCAACTCTAAAACAGAAATTATTAAAATAAAAAGTAATGCAATTAAATCTAATTTACTAAATTTTAATTGACGGTAATGCGTACGATCAATTTGATCGTCATATCCTCTAGCTTCCATTGCAATAGACAAATCATTAGCTTTATTTATTGTATTAATAAATAGTGGAATCAATATGGGAATAAAAGTTTTCATTCTTTTAAATAATCCCCCATCATTAAAATCAACTCCACGAGATCTTTGAGAGTCCATTATTATAATTGTTTCATCTAATAAAGTAGGAATAAAACGTAAAGCAATTGATAACATAAGAGTAAACTGATCAATAGGTAAATGTAAATATTTTAATGGTTTCAATAAAGATCCTAATCCATCAGATATCATTAATGGAGATGTCGTCATTGTTAATAAACTTGCATAAGAAACAATTAAAAAAAATCTCAAAAAAATAACAATAGAATAATGAACTCCATTACTAGTAATATTTAAAAATAACCAATGCCAATAAACTACTCCTCCAGTAGTAAATAACAGTTGCAAAATAGCTGTCAATAAAATAAGCCAAACTAATGGTTTAATTCCTTTAATGAAAAATTTTATAGATAAATCTGAAAAGTAGATCATTAATACCAATGCAAAAAAAGCAACTACAAAAGATAAATAACTATGCATCAAAAATAAAATAACAATCAACCATATAGAAATTAAAATTTTAGTTCTAGCGTCTAATTTATGAACATAAGATTCAATAGGAATGTATTTTCCTAAATTAATATTATTCATCAATATTCAATCCTAATTTTATTTTTTTAATTAATTCATCTATAGTCAATGGCAAATTTTCAAATAAATGACAATCCTTTTGTTTTTTATATAAATTCAAAGAAAATTCCATTACATCTGTCATCATATTCTTTTCAATCATTAATTGTTGATTGTTTTTAAAGACATTCTTTACGTCGCCTTGAACAAGTACTTTGCCATCATTCATAAATACTACATTATCGCTATAATTGACCACATCTTCCATTTGATGAGTTACCATTATGATGGTTAGCCCCCATTTTTCTTGTAATTGCTTAAAAACATTCATAAAGTCTAAATGTGTTTTTCCATCTAAACCAATAGTAGGTTCATCTAATATTAATACCTTAGGATGGTAAATTAATACTCCAGCCAAAGCAATTTTACGCATTTGACCGCCTGATAATTCTAACGGAGATTTATTTAATAAACTGTTATCAATTTCTAATAAGTTAATAATATCAGTAAAATTATGTTCTAATTCATCAGGCGATAAATGATAATTAACTCCGCCAAACTTAATATCTTCAGCAACTGTCGAACTAAATAATTGTCGTTCTGAAAATTGAAATAACATGCCTACATTTCTACGAATTTCTAATAGATCATGACTATTAATATTATTATTAATAACCTTGTCACCCAAGCTTATTTCTCCATTCGTTGGTTTTAATAATCCATTTATTTGTTTAATCAACGTACTTTTTCCGCTACCAGTATTGCCTATAATGGATGTTATTTTTCCATGTGGAATAACTAAATTTATATCAAATAACGCTTGTCTTTGAAATGGTGTATTAGGCTGATAAATATAATCTACATTTTTAAATATAATTTCCATATTAATTGCATGACCTTTTCATCATCTAAATAAGCATAATTATCTTTCTTATCTAATAACTTTGCAGACTTTAAACCATCCAAAATTCTTAAAGATAAAGGCTTACCTAAGGATAATTTATCCAATAATTCTAAATTTTCAAATAACAATGATGGTGAACCATGATAGATAACATTTTTATTATCCAATCCAATTACATAATCAGATTTTGCTATTTCTTCAGAATCATGGGTGACTGATATAACAGTTTTTCCTTGTTTAATCAATTTTTTCAATATATTTAATATAATTTTACGTCCATTAGGATCAATCATACTAGTTGCTTCATCTAAAATAATAACAGGAGATCCCATTGCAATAATACCCGCTAAAGCAACACGTTGCTTTTGACCACCAGATAATAAATTAGGTGCTGTATTTTTATATTTATTCATATTTACAACATTTAATACTTTATCAATAACTTCATCCATTTTTAACTGACTGTACTGCTTATTTTCTAAACCAAAAGCAATATCATCAGCAACCGTTGCTCCAACAAACTGGCTATCTGGATTTTGAAACATAATACCTATTGAATTTCGCACAAAACTTAAATCATTTTTCAGCGAATATCCGTTTACAACAATATTTCCACTTTTAATATCAATTAAGCCATCAATTGCCTTAACTAAAGTGCTTTTTCCACTACCGTTTTTTCCAACAATTGTAATCCATTTATTATTTGGTATTTGCAAAGAAATATCTTTTAATACAATTTGATCACTATACTGACACGTTAAATGATCAATATTTATAATCGATTGCATAATTAATTATCCTCATTATTTATGACTACATAATTGACTTTTCCACTATGGGCCATATTAATTAACTTTTTCATATACTTTTTATACAAGTTAAAAAAATCAGTTTGATTGCTATCATTACACGATAATTTAGATAAATCTTGATGGCGTAACAAACTACTATTCCACTGATCTATTTCTGTAGATGTTTGAGGATTAACAAAATTAAATTGATCTAATTGATCAAATTCTACATGTTTAATAATTCCTTTATCGTTTACTACCAATTCAGCACTTATCTTATAATTATTAAAGTACTTTTTTTCTTTTAATTTATATACTCCCGGTTTGTATGCCTCTTTAGGTAAAACTTTAGCAGCTTTTTCACTCATTTTTTTTAATTTAGACTCATGTTGATGATGTTCAATTCCTGCATTAATGGTAGTAACTGCAACAGCCCCTAATGATAATAGTGTAAAAGTTATCACTAATATAAGTGTAATTAATTTTGCACGTTTTCTTTTTTTCATAAATAGTCACTCAACCAATTTATTTTTATATAAAAAAAATCACTTGATATCAAAAGTGCGAGACAAAAATCCCATTCAAGCTAAACTATACATACTAATAATATGTAATCATCTTAACACTTTATACTTAAGATACCAGTGATTCCAATAAGCCAAAATATTAAAATAAATTAATCAACTAATTTTAAAATAACCATTTGTGCTGCATCTCCGCGACGAGGCATTGTACGATACATTTGTGTATATCCACCATTGCGTTCTGCATAACGAGGAGCAATTTCATCAAACAACTTTTGAACTGCTGATTGAGCAACTACTTCCCCATTATCATCTTCTTTAGCAACTACAACATCTCTTAAAAAAGAAATTGCTTGACGACGAGCTTGTAAAGTGCCTTTTTTACCTAAAGTTATCATTTTATCAGCAAATTTACGTACTTCTTTAGCTCTAGCTTCGGTTGTCTTAATTTCTTCATTAAAAATTAAATCAGTTGTTAAATCACGTAACAAAGCTTTACGTTGTGAACTTGTACGACCTAATTTTCGATAACCCATATTTATTCCTCCTTACTACTCTTCAGTTTTTAAAGATAAATCTAACTCAGCTAACTTTTCTTTAACTTCATCCAATGACTTACGTCCTAAATTACGAACCTTCATCATATCAGCTTCAGTCATATCAGCTAATTCTTGAACAGTATTAATTCCAGCACGTTTTAGACAATTATAAGAGCGAACTGATAAATCCAACTCTTCAATTGTCATTTCTAACATCTTTTCTTTAACTGTTTCTTCTTTTTCAACCATAATTTCAGCATTTTGAGCCGTTTCAGTCAAATCTACAAACATTGCCAAATGTTCAGTCAAAATTTTAGCAGCTAAACTAATAGCTTCACTTGGTGAAATTGATCCATCTGTCCATACATCTAAAGTTAACTTATCATAATCATTACGATGTCCAACACGTGTGTTTTCTACTTGATAATTAACACGTTCAATTGGGGTATAAATAGAATCTACTGGTAGTACACCTATTGGCATTTCAGTATTTAATTCTTTATTTTCATCTGCCGAAACATACCCACGTCCTGTATTAGCAGTTAAGTGCATTTTAAATTCAGCACCATCAGCTACTGTACAGATATATTGATCCGGATTCATTACTTGAACATCTGCATCCTTACTTATATCTGAAGCAGTTACAGTTGCCGGACCTTTTACTGCAATATCTAGTTCTTTTTCATCTTCAGATGAGATTTTTAAAGCAATTTTCTTAATATTTAAAATAATTTGTGTAACATCTTCTACAACTCCATCAATCGTAGAAAATTCATGTAAAACATCATCAATTTGAATACTTGTTATTGCCGCACCAGGTAAGGAAGATAATAATACTCTACGTAAAGAGTTTCCTAAGGTAGTTCCATAACCACGTTCCAATGGTTCTGCAACAAATCTACCATAATTTTCTTTTTCTTCTACCTTATAAACATTTGGCTTTTCAAATTCGATCATTCAATTTACCCCTTTTTTATTAGTCATCCATTTAATAATTAAAAATTAAACACGACGACGCTTTGGAGGACGAGATCCGTTGTGTGGTACTGGTGTAACATCACGAATGGATGTAATTTCTAATCCTGCTGCTTGTAATGCACGAATAGCTGATTCACGACCAGAACCAGGTCCTTTAACAACTACTTCAACAGTTTTCATACCATGTTCTTCAGAACTTTTAGCTGCTGCTTCAGCTGCCATTTGTGCAGCAAATGGAGTTGACTTACGACTACCCTTAAATCCTAAAGCACCAGCTGATGACCAAGCAACAGCATTTCCTTGCACGTCAGTTATCATTACTAAAGTATTATTAAAAGTTGCGTGAATGTGTGCAACACCATTTTCTATGTTCTTTTTTACACGACGTTTACGAGTTGTCTTCTTTCCTGCCATAGTTTACCTCCTTAATTATTTCTTCTTTCCAGCAATTGCTCGAGCTGGGCCTTTACGAGTACGTGCGTTATTCTTAGTATGTTGTCCTCTTACAGGTAAACCACGACGATGGCGCATACCACGATACGAACCAATTTCTTGTAAATTTTTAATATTCATACTAATTTCTCGGCGAAGATCACCTTCAACCTTATATTTATCAACTACCGCACGAATTTTATCTTCATCTTCGGGAGCCAAATCACGTACACGAATATCTTCACTAACTCCTGCTTCTGCTAAAATTTTCTTAGCAGAACTATTTCCAATTCCAAAAATATAAGTTAAACCAACCACAATACGTTTATCACGTGGTAGGTCAATTCCTGCAATTCGAGCCATATTTTTTCCCTCTCTTAATTATTTTCCTTGTCTTTGCTTATGTTTAGGATTTGCTGAACAAATTACCATTACACGGCCGTGACGCTTAATAACACGACAATGTTCACACATAGGCTTAACGGATGGTCTTACTTTCATAATAGCCTCCATAAAAAAGTTTATTTAAAACGATACGTTATTCGCCCTTTTGTCAAATCATAAGGCGACATTTCAACTGTAACTTTATCTCCTGGCAAAATACGAATATAATGCATTCTTATTTTACCTGAAACATGTGCTAAAATTTCCTTACCATTTTCTAATTCCACTTTAAACATGGCATTTGGTAAAGTTTCTTTAACTGTTCCTTCAATTTCAATTACATCACTAGCCAAAAAAGATTCCTCCCTTAGCACATATAACCTTAGTCAATACTTATGTAGCATATCATAAAAACATAATGCACACAATTCAACTTTAGTTTGATAAATTATCCAATACTTGAATAATTTCTTTAAATACTTGGTCAATATCTTGATCACCGTTTATATTATAAAGAATATTTTGTTCTTTATAAAAATCTATTAAAGGTGTATTCATTTTAATATTTACATCTAATCTGTTCTTAACAGTTTCTGGCTTATCATCATCTCGTTGATAAAATTCTTCAGAGCCACAAAAATCACAAACTCCCGCTTTCTTAGTAGGATTACTTATTTTATTATAAGTAGCTCCACATTTTTTACAAATATAACGGGCAGATAAACGTTTCACTAAAATATCTGGATCAACATCAATATTTATAACAGCATCTAAATGACGATTAGTATCCGTTAATAATTTTTGTAAAGCTTTAGCTTGTTCTAAATTACGTGGATATCCATCCAACATAAATCCATTATTGTAAATATCTTTTTGATTTAAACGATCAGCTACAATGCCATCAGTTACTTCATCAGGTACTAATTCACCTTTATCGATATATTTCTGTGCTTGTTTTCCCATTTCAGTTTGGTTCTGAATAGCATTACGAAATATATCACCAGTAGAAATATGTAGCATTGAATAATTAGCTTCTATTTTTTGAGCTTGAGTTCCTTTACCTGCTCCAGGTAAACCCATTAATACTAAATTAATTGCCATTTTCTTTCTCCATTTGATAAGACTTAATATCTTCATTATGTATGAATCCAACATATTGACGTTTCATCATTAATCCATCTAATTGTCGAATCATATCAATTGAAACTCCAACTACAATTAATAGAGAAGTTCCTCCTAAACCAATAGATTCATTTAATCCCCATATATCACTAGCCAATAACGGTACTAGAGAAACAACACCTAAGAAAATGGATCCTACAACACTTAACTTCATTAATAAGCTAGAAACATATTTCTTAGTTTCATCTCCAGGCCAAACACTAGGAATATAACTACCTTGTTTTTGAAGATTTTCTGCTAATTTCTCTGGATTAACTTGAACAAATGCATAAAAGAAAGTGAACAAAATAATTAAAATAGTATATAAAATTGCCCCTGAAGTGGTTTGCATATTAAATACATTAGATAAGTTACGATACCAACTTTCAGATCCATGGGCTTTTTGGAAAAGCATCAAAATCATTTGTGGAGTAGAAATCAATGAACTAGCAAAAATAACCGGAATAACTCCCGCCACATTTACTTTTAATGGTAGATAACTACCTGATCCAGATTGAGTAGCTCTTTTCATATATTGAATTGGTATACGGCGCTCTGCTTGTTGAACCCAGGTAACCGCTACTACAATAATCAATACAATAATTAATAGAGCAATTAAAAAAGCAGCACCACGCCACATTTGTGATTTATTCGTTGCGTTTGTAATATTTTCTGTCCATAATTGTTTGATTCCAACTGGCATCCGAGCAATTATTCCAGCAAAAATTAAAACAGAAATTCCATTTCCTAAACCACGTTGTGTAATCATATCAGCCATCCAAGTGGCTAACATCGTTCCAGATGTTAACAATATACCAATAGTTATAAATGTATTAACATTAGGAGTTTTAACTAAATGCATTGGTGTTAACGCATTAAAACCAGCAGTAATACCAATTGATTGTACAAAAGCTAAAACAATCGTTAAATAACGTGTTGCTTGATTTAACTTTCGCCTTCCAACGTCTCCTTGTTTACTCCATTCAACAAATTTAGGAACAATATCCATTTGCAATAATTGAATAATAATCTGTGCAGTAACAAATGGAGATACTCCCATTGCAAATAAAGAGTAATTAGTTAGGCCACCACCAGAAAACATATTTAATACATTAACTAACCCAGAGTTAGCTACTGACGCTAATGCATGAGCATTAATTCCTGGAACTGTTATATAACATCCCAAACGATAAATAATTAATACAAATAAAGTAAAAAAAATCTTTTTTCTAATCTCTCGATTTTTAAAAGCGTTGGATAATGTTGAAATCAACTAAATCACCTCAGCTTTACCACCAACAGATTCAATTGCTTCTTTTGCAGATGCTGAGAATTTGTTTGCATGAACAGTTAATTTTTTCTTTAATTCACCGTTACCTAAAATTTTGATTCCTTGCTTCTCGTTCTTAACTAAACCAGCTTCTACTAAATTAACTGGATTAATTTCACTATTATCATCAAAACGATTTAGATCGTTCAAATTAACAATGGCATATTCTTTACGATTAATGTTATTAAAACCACGTTTAGGCATTCTACGATAAAGTGGCATTTGTCCACCTTCGAAACCAACACGTACTTTCCCACGAGCCTTTTGTCCTTTTTGACCACGACCAGAAGTTTTACCCATGCCAGAAGAAGCTCCTCTTCCTTTACGAAGACGTTCTTGTCTAGAACCATCATTTGGTTGCAATTCATTTAATTTCATTCGATTACACCTCCTTTTTAATAACTAAATTATTTAACTTCTTCAACAGAAACTAAATGTGCTATTTTAAAAATAGCTCCACGAGTTGCATCATTATTAGGACGAATAACCGAACTATTAACGCGTTTCAATCCTAAACTATAAGCAACATTTTTTACTTTTGGTTTTTGATGAACAGCACTTTTTATTAAAGTAATCTTTACTTTATCAGCCATCGTTATTCCTCCTTTATTCAGCTAAATGTTCTACTGAAACTCCACGTTGTTCAGCAACTTCTTCAATACGTTTCATACGACTTAATCCATCAAAAGTAGCACGTACAACATTAATTGGTGTACTTTCTCCTAATGATTTACTAGTTACGTCTTCAATACCAGCTAATTCCATAACAGCACGAACTGCTCCACCAGCAGCAACTCCAGAACCTTTAACAGCTGGTTTTAACATAACTTTAGCTCCTGAATAAACACCAATTACTTCATGTGGAAGAGTGGCGTTAACAACAGGCACTTCAATTAAACTTTTATGTGCTGCATCTACCGCTTTACGAATTGCTTCTGGAACTTCTTGAGCTTTACCAGTTCCAAAACCAACATGTCCATTATGATCGCCAACTACTACTAAAGCAGCAAAACGAAGACGACGACCACCTTTAACAACTTTTGTAATACGATTAATTGCAACAACGTTATCTTCTAAATCTAATTTATTTGGATCAATAAAAGCCATTCAGTTTTCCTCCTATTAGAATTTAAGACCATTTTCACGCGCAGCATCAGCTAAAGCTTGAACACGTCCGTGATATAAATATCCACCACGATCAAAAACAACTTCAGTAATTCCTTTTTCTACTGCTCGCTTAGCAATTGTTTCACCTACAAAAGCTGCTTTCTCAGTCTTGCTATTTCCTTTTACATCTTTTTCTAAAGTTGAGGCACTTACCAGCGTCACACCCGCTACGTCATCAATGACTTGAGCGTAGATGTTTGAATTAGAACGATAAACATTCAAACGGGGGCGCTGCGCAGTACCAGAAATTTTACCACGAACACGTGTATGTCTATGCTTACGTGTTTTATTTTTATCTGGTTTTGAAATCACAATAATTCACCTCATAATTAATATTTATTAAATTTACAACAATAAAACTATTTACCAGTTTTACCTTCTTTACGTCTGATGTATTCATCTTCGTAACGAATACCTTTACCTTTATATGGTTCTGGTGGACGAATGCCACGTATTTGAGCAGCAAAATCGCCAACTTCTTGTTTAGAAATACCAGAAATCTTAATAGTTGTATTATCAGGAACTTCAGCCTTTACTTCTTCTGGTACAGGTACTTCAACAGGTTGTGAATAACCAACATTTAATACCAATTTCTTACCTTGCAATTGAACACGATATCCAACTCCAACTAAATTTAAAGTTTTAGAGAAACCTTTGGTTACTCCTTCAACCATATTAGCGAAATTAGCTCGCATTGTTCCATGCAAAGCTTTTGTTTTATTATCATCTTTTTCACGATCAAATGAAACTACGTTACCATCAATTTTCATAGTAATTTGATCAGAAAAAGCTCTAGTCAATTCTCCCTTAGGGCCTTTAACGGTAACATCATTACCATTTTGCTTAATTTCTACACCATCTGGCAAATTAACTACTTTATATCCAATACGACTCACAAATTACACCTCCAATCTTTTACCAAATATAAGCTAATACTTCGCCACCGATTCCCTTCTTACGTGCTTCTTTATCAGTGATAACACCTTCAGAAGTAGAAATGATTGCAATTCCTAAACCATTTAATACTCTAGGAACTGAATCAGCTTTAACGTAAGAACGTAAACCAGGTTTAGAAATACGTTTTAATCCAGTTAAGACTTTTTGACCTTCTTTTCCGTATTTTAAGTTAATACGAATCATTCCTTGACGATTATCATCAATGTATTCAACATCTTTGATAAATCCTTCATTTTTCAAAATCTCGGCCATATCTTTTTTTACTTTAGATGCAGGGATTTCAACTGAATTGTGATGTGCCATGTTAGCATTGCGAATTCTAGTCAAAAAATCTGCAATTGGGTCTGACATCGACATAGTTTAGCCTCCTTTATGTTAAATCTTTTACCAACTAGATTTTTTCATTCCAGGAATTTGTCCTTTATGTGCTAAATCACGCAAGCATAAACGGCAAAGATGGAATTTTCTATAAACTGAATGTGGACGACCACAACGTTCACAACGTGTATATTCACGTGATGAAAACTTTGCTGGACGTTTGCATTTAGCAATCATTGCTTTTTTAGCCATATTTTAATTCCTCCATTATCTACTAAAAGGCATTCCAAATTGTTTTAATAATTCATGTGATTCTTCATCAGTGTTGGCAGTTGTTACGATAACTACATCCAAACCACGAACACGATTAACATCATCATAATTAATTTCAGGGAAAATCAATTGTTCTCTAATACCTAAAGTATAGTTTCCTCTACCATCGAAAGAGTTATTTGAAACTCCATGGAAATCACGCACACGTGGTAAAGCTACGTTAATTAACTTGTCTAAAAAGTCATACATTCTTTCACCACGTAAAGTGACTTTAGCTCCAATTGACATACCTTCACGAAGTCTAAAACCAGCGATTGATTTTTTAGCCTTAGTAATTAATGGCTTTTGTCCAGATATTAATTCTAATTCCTGCACTGCTTCATCTAAATGTTTAGAATTAGTGGTTGCATCACCAACACCCATATTTAAAACAATTTTATCTAGATGAGGTACTTGCATTACTGAACTATAATTAAATTTTTTCATTAATGAAGGTTTAACTTCATTATCAAAGCGGTCTTTTAAACGACTAGTCATTAATTATGTCCTCCTTTCTTACGTTATTAATCTAATTTGTTGCCTGTTTTTCTTGCAACACGAATTTTTTTGTCTTTTTCAATTTTTACACCAATTCTAGTTGGTTCATTAGTCTTAGGATCAAGAATCATAACATTGGAAGCATGAATAGGTGCTTCAACATCAACAATACCGCCTTGAGGATATTCATCATTAGGCTTTTGATGTTTTTTAATTTTATTAACTCCATCAACTACGACGCGATTAGTTTTCGACAAAATTTGTTTAATAGTGCCTTCTTTGCCTTTGTCTTTACCAGCAATGACACGAACTTTGTCTCCTGTTTTTAATAACATCGACAGATCCTCCTATTAACGTAATTTTTATAATACTTCAGGTGCTAAAGAAACAATTCGCATAAAGTTTCCGTCACGTAATTCACGAGCAACAGGTCCAAAAATACGTGTTCCTTTAGGAGTTTTATCATTTCCAATGATTACCGCAGCATTATCGTCAAATTTAATATAAGAACCATCATTACGATGTACACCTGAAACAGATCTTACGATAACTGCTTTAACTACATCACCTTTTTTTACAACCCCGCCTGGTGTTGCTTGTTTAACAGTAGCAACAATTACGTCTCCGACATTTGCTGATTTACGGGTTGAACCACCTAAAATCTTAATAACCAAAATTTCACGGGCACCGGAATTATCAGCAACTTTTAAACGAGTTTCTTGTTGAATCATATTTTTTCCTCCTTCCGCAATTGTCTACTTATTATAAAATAACTGCTTTTTCTACAATTTTTACTAAACGGAAGTGTTTAGTCTTAGATAATGGACGAGTTTCCATAATTCTTACTGTATCGCCCTTTTTTGCTTCGTTGTTATCATCTTGAGCAACAAATTTTTTAGTATATTTAACACGTTTACCATATACTGGATGGTTTTTATATGTATCAACGGCTACAATAATGGTTTTGTCCATTTTGTCAGATACAACATGTCCTTGGTAAACTTTACGTGCATTACGTTCAGCCATGAAATACGTCTCCTTTATTTATTAATTATTATTTTGTAATTCTTGTTGACGCAAAGCCGTTTTAATGCGTGCAATATTTTTACGAACTTGTTTTAATCGAGCAGTATTTTCTAATTGACCAGTTGCCAATTGAAATCTAAGATTAAAAAGTTCTTCTTTATATTCAGATTCTTTTTGAATCATTTCATCAGTGGTTAATGCTTTAATATCTTTCATTTTCATACTACTCACCACCTACTTCTTCGCGTTGAACGATTTTTGTTTTAACTGGTAATTTGTGGCTAGCCAAACGAAGAGCTTCACGTGCAACTTCTTCAGAAACACCACCAACTTCAAACATTACCTTACCACGTTTAACTGGACATACCCAGCCTTCAGGAGCTCCTTTACCATTACCCATACGAACTCCAACACCTTTGGAAGTGTATGATTTGTGAGGGAAAATTTTAATCCAAATTTTTCCACCACGTTTCATATAACGATTCATTGCAATACGGGCAGCTTCAATTTGACGATTAGAAATCCATGATGATGTGGTTGCTTGTAAACCAAAGTCACCAAAACTTACATTACGATCGCCCTTGGCTTCCCCACGCATATGGCCACGAAATTCGCGACGATGTTTAACACGTTTAGGTACTAACATTTATCTGCCTCCTTGACGCTTATTTTTCTTCTTTGCAGGTAAAACTTCACCACGATAGATCCAAGTTTTAACTCCAATTACACCATAAGTAGTTTTTGCTTCATCCCATGAATAATCAATATCAGCACGTAATGTATGTAAAGGAACTGTACCTTCGGAATATCTTTCCGTACGTGCCATATCAGCACCATTCAAACGACCAGCCACTTGAGTTTTAATTCCATGTGCGCCAGCACGCATTGTTCTTTGAATAGCACCTTTCATGGCTCTTCTGAATGCAACACGTTGTTCTAATTGACGAGCAATTGATTCACCAACTAAATGAGCATCCAAATCAGGCTTTTTAATTTCAATAATATTGATATGAACTTGTTTGCCAGTCAATTTAGTAATTTGTTTACGAAGTTTTTCAACTTCTGATCCACCCTTACCAATAACCATTCCTGGTTTAGCAGTATGAATAGATAAAATAACTTTTCCAGCTGCACGTTCAATTTCAATGTTTGAAATTGAAGCATCAGCTAATTTCTTTTCAATAAATTCTCTAATTTTAACGTCTTCAATTAACCAGGAAGCATAGTCTTTATCAGCATACCATTTAGCTTCCCAATCTCTAATGATTCCAACACGAAGTCCGTTTGGATTTACTTTTTGACCCACTTTTGCTTCCTCCTACTTTTCTGATACCACAATTGTGATGTGACTTGTACGCTTATTAATTGGTGAAGCAGATCCTTTAGCACGAGGACGGAAACGTTTTAATGTTGGTCCTTCGTTAACGTATGCTTCAGATACAACTAAATCAGCACGATCTAAGTCAAAATTGTTTTCTGCATTAGCAACTGCAGATTTTAAAACTTTTTCAACTGCCTCAACAGCTCCACGTGGAGTGAACTTTAAAATTGCAAAAGCTTCATTCACGCTTTTACCACGAATAAGGTCAATAACTAGACGAACCTTACGAGCAGCAATACGAACTGTTTTAGCGGTTGCTTTAGCAGATGTAATTTGTTCAGCCATTTTATAGTCCTCCTAATTATTTTCCAGTTACTTTGTCAGATCCCGCATGGCCACGGAAAGTACGTGTTGGGACAAATTCACCTAATTTGTGTCCAACCATGTCTTCAGAAATATAAACCGGGACATGTTTGCGTCCATCATGAACAGCAATTGTGTAACCAATAAAACTTGGGAAAATTGTGGAACGTCTTGACCAAGTTTTAATTACTGATTTCTTTTCTTGATCAGCTTGTGCTTCGATTTTCTTTAATAAATGCTTATCAGCAAATGGTCCTTTTTTTAAACTTCTACCCATTATATTTTCCTCCTCTCAAACTAATTATTTATTACGACGATCACGTACAATTAGCTTATTAGAACGAGCTTTATGATTACGAGTCTTCTTACCGGCAGTTCTTTTACCCCAAGGAGACATTGGTGACGGATGACCAACTGGAGCTTTACCTTCACCACCACCATGAGGGTGATCGTTAGGGTTCATAACTGATCCACGAACGTGAGGTCTTTGACCAGCATAACGCTTACGTCCAGCTTTACCTAACTTAATTAATTCATGTTGTTCATTACCAACAGCACCAATTGTAGCTCTACAAGTAGCTAAAATCATACGAACTTCACCAGAAGATAATCTTACTAAAACATATTTACCTTCTTTACCTAGTAATTGTGCAGATGAACCAGCTGAACGAGCAATTTGTCCACCTTTACCAGGATGTAGTTCAATATTATGAATAATTGTTCCATCAGGAATATTCTTTAATGGCAATGCATTACCAACTTTAATATCAGCGTCTGCGCCTGATTCGATCACACTACCAACAGTTAATCCTTTTGGTGCTAAAATGTAAGCTTTAGTTCCATCTTCATAAACAACTAAAGCTATATTAGAAGTACGATTTGGATCGTATTCAATTGCTTTAACAGTTGCTTTGCAATTATCTTTATTACGTTTAAAGTCAATAATACGATAAGCACGTTTTACTCCACCACCACGATGACGTACAGTCATGCGACCTTGATTATTACGACCTGCTTTGTGTTTAGTAGATTCTAATAATGATCTTTCCGGAGCTTTTTTAGTGATTTCACTAAAATCAGAACCTGTCATATTACGACGGCCATTAGTGGTTGCTTTATATTTAACAATTCCCACAGTTATTTCCTCCTAGTTATCGTATCGCTTCTGCGATGCATAATTTATTAATTATTCTTCATCAAATAATTTAATCTTCTTTGAATCTTCCGTTAAAGTAATAATTGCTTTACGTCTTCTACTTGTATATCCGTTATAACGGCCTCGACGCTTTGGTTTCCCTTTAACGTTCATTACATTAACTTTAGCTACTTGAACATCAAAGATCTTTTCAATAGCTTTTCTAATTTCTGGTTTAGTTGCATTTAAAGCAACATCAAAAGTGTAACGTTTTTCATCAACATCAGCCATTGAAGCTTCTGTAACTACTGGACGTAAAATAATGTCTTGAGCATCCATTAGGCAAATACCTCCTCTACCTGAGTAAGTGCAGCCTTAGTAAAGAGCATTGCTTCATTATTAACAATATCTAAAACATTAACACCTTTAGCAGGAAGAATAGTTACATTAGCCAAATTACGAGCAGATAAAGCAGCGTTTTCATTGTCGTCTTCTACAATTACTAATGTTTTTTTCTTCATATCTAAAGCATCAAGAATTTGTTTAAAATCTGCTGTTTTAGGTTTGTCAAAGTTTAATGTTTCAATTACCTTTAAGCTCTTATCTAAAACTTTTTGTGATAACGCCGAACGCATTGCTAATTGGCGAACTTTATGCGGTAATTTATAAGCATAAGAACGAGGTGTAGGGCCAAACACAATTCCTCCACCACGCCATTGTGGAGCACGAATTGATCCTTGACGTGCACGACCAGTTCCTTTTTGACGCCATGGCTTCTTTCCCCCACCGGATACAGCACTACGATTTTTAACTGAGTGTGTACCTTGGCGCATTGCTGCACGTTGCATTAAAACAACATCTGTAATTACACCATTGTTGGGTTCAATGCCAAACACATTATCATTTAAATCAATGGTTCCGTTCTTTTTACCATCTTGTTTAAATAAATCAACACTGGTAGTCATAATGTTCCTCCTTCACTAATTATTTCTTTTCACTATGATGATTATTTTTCTTCAAGCCAGCTTTTACTGAACTTTTAATAACAACAAATGATTTGTTAGCTCCAGGAACATTTCCTTTAATTAACAAGACATTGTTTTCAGTATCTACACGAGCAACTTTTAAGTTTTGCATCGTTACTTTATGGTTACCCATTCTTCCTGGCAATGGCTTTCCTTTAAATACACGATTAATAATAGCTCCCATGGAACCAGGACGACGGTGATAACGAGAACCATGAGCCATCGGTCCACGTCTTTGGCCATCCTTATGAATATTTCCTTGGAACCCATGACCTTTCGTGATTCCAGTTACGTCGACTGCTTCTCCTTCATCAAAAATGTCTGCTTTGATTTCATCGCCGACTTTTACATCGTCTCCTAATTCTGCATCACGAATTTCACGAATGAAGCGCTTAGGAGCCGTTTTTGCTGCTGCAACATGACCTTGTTCGGGCTTGTTTGACAAAACTTCACGCTTATCTCCCAATCCTAACTGTACTGCGTTGTAACCTTCGTTTTCTTCTGACTTAAGTTGAAGAACAACGTTAGTATTCACATCAATTACAGTAACAGGAATTAGTTCACCTTGTTCGGTAAAGATTTGTGTCATCCCGACTTTTTTCCCTAAGATTCCTTTTGTCATGAGTGACCTCCATTAATTAAAGTTTGATTTCAATATCCACACCACTTGGCAATTCTAACTTAGTTAATGAATCAACCGTTTTAGCAGTTGGATTGATAATATCGATTAAACGTTTGTGAGTTCTAATTTCGAACTGTTCACGTGATTTCTTAAACTTATGTGGTGAACGTAGCAAAGTATATAATGTACGTTCTGTTGGTAAAGGAATTGGTCCAGAAATTTCTGCCCCAGTTCTTTTAGCCGTTTCGATAATCTTATCAGCTGACTGATCTAAGATTCGATGTTCATAAGCTTTTAATCGAATACGAATTTTTTTGCTTGCCATACTAGGTTTTCCTCCTAACGTCTATTTTTCAAATAGGCTAACTCCGTGAAAATTACCGCCACACCATGGCAAAGCATCCGGGTGTGTCGCAACCTTTCACATCATTGCTGAACCGTTTTTTGTGCATACTTCACCCTGAAGCATACGCAAATACCTATTTATCATACCATCATTTCTCAATAGCAGCAACGTTTTTTAACGTTTTTTTATTACATTTTCATTAAAAATGAAATATTTTAATTTAGGCAATAAAAAAGAAGCAATGATATTCATTGCTTCTTTTAAAAAAATTAATTATTTACCACCATTTTTTTCAACAATTTCTTCTTGAATTGATTTTGGTACTGGTGAGTAATGATCAAATGTCATGGTAAATGTTCCACGTCCTTGTGTAGCGGAACGTAATGTTGTAGCATAACCAAACATTTCTGCTAATGGAACAAACGCATGAACTTCTTGTGCGTTTCCACGTGCTTCCATACCATCAACAGTTCCACGACGAGCAGTTACATGACCCATAACATCTCCTAAGTTATCTTCAGGAGCCACAATATCAACTTTCATGATTGGTTCCAAAATAACTGGATCAGCTTTCTTAGCGGCTTCATGTAAAGCCATAGAAGCGGCAATCTTGAAAGCTGCTTCAGAAGAGTCAACATCATGGTAACTACCATCATATAACTTAGCTTTAACATCAACTACTGGGTAGCCGGCAATCATACCATTAGCCATTGCTTCTTGTAATCCTTGATCAACAGAAGGAATGTATTCACGTGGCACAACTCCTCCGACAATGGCATCTTCGAATTCATAACCTTTACCAGTTTCGTTTGGTGTAAATTCAATCCAAACATCACCATATTGTCCTTTACCACCGGACTGACGAATGAACTTACCTTCAACTTGAACTGATTTAGTAATTGTTTCACGATAAGCAACTTGTGGAGCACCAACAGTAGCATCCACTTTGAATTCACGCTTCATACGATCAACAATGATATCCAAATGCAATTCACCCATTCCAGAAATTAAAGTTTCACCAGTTTCTGGATTAGTTTCAGCACGGAAGGTTGGATCTTCTTCAGCTAATTTTTGTAAAGCAGTATTCATCTTATCTTGGTCAGCCTTAGTCTTAGGTTCAACCGCTACTTGAATAACTGGATCTGGAATTTCCATTGATTCAAGATGTAATGGATGATCAACATCAGTTAAAGAATCACCAGTTGTAGTATTCTTCAAACCAATTGCTGCCGCAATATCTCCAGAAAATACTTCTGGAATTTCGTTTTGTTGGTTAGAATGCATTTGCATCAAACGACCAACACGTTCACGTTTGTTTTTAGTAGCATTTAAAACATAAGAACCAGATTGTAAAGTACCAGTGTAAACACGAATGAAAGTCAAACGTCCTACATATGGATCAGTAGCAATCTTAAATGCTAACGCAGCAAAGTCTTTATCATCACCAGCAATTAAGTCTTCTTCTTCACCAGTTTCTGGGTTAGTAGCAGAATAAGGTTTAACATCTAATGGAGATGGTAAGTAATCAACGACCGCATCCATTAACATTTGTACCCCTTTATTCTTATAAGCAGAACCAGCTAAAACAGGGAAGAATTTGTTAGCTAATGTAGCACGACGAATAGCCGCCTTAATTTCATCATTACTTAATTCATCACCATTAAGGTATTTTTCCATTAATTCATCATCAACATCAGCCACAGCTTCAATTAATTCTTCACGACGTTTTTGGGCTTCTTCTTTATATTCATCAGGAATTTCAACAGTATCCCATTTAGTTCCTAATTCATCTTCATCATAAAGATCAGCTTTCATTGCGATTAAATCAATAACCCCTTCAAACTCATCTTCAGCTCCAATTGGCATTTGAATGGCATGCGCATTAGCTTGTAAACGTTCACCTAAAGTTTTAACTGAATAATCAAAATCAGCTCCAATTTTATCCATCTTATTAATGAAGACAATTCTTGGAACTTCATAAGTTGAAGCTTGACGCCAAACAGTTTCAGTTTGTGGTTCTACCCCAGCTTGGGCATCTAAAACTGCAATGGATCCGTCCAAAACACGAAGAGAACGTTCAACTTCGATCGTGAAGTCCACGTGTCCTGGGGTATCAATAATATTGATTCGATGATCTTTCCATTGTGCAGTAGTAGCAGCGGAAGTAATGGTAATTCCACGTTCTTGTTCTTGGGCCATCCAGTCCATTTGGGAAGCACCATCATGAGTTTCACCAATTTTATGAATTTTACCAGTATAGTATAAAATTCTTTCGGTTAAAGTTGTTTTACCGGCATCAATATGGGCCATGATTCCGATATTACGAGTTTTTTCTAATGGAAATTCACGTTTGTTTGCCATGAATTATTCTCCTTATTTTTCTTAAATTCCATTTAAAGTTAATAAGCACTAATTACTGTACTTGTAAAAAAACACCCACAAATGTAGGCGTTTTTGCTAATTACCAACGATAATGGGCAAAAGCACGGTTAGCTTCAGCCATACGATGTGTATCTTCACGTTTTTTAACAGAAGCTCCTGTATTGTTAGCAGCATCCATAATTTCATTAGCTAAACGTTCAGTCATAGTATGCTCACCACGTAAACGGGAATATTGAACTAACCAACGTAAACCTAATGTTGTACGACGTTCTGGACGTACTTCAATTGGTACTTGATAGTTAGAACCACCAATACGACGTGCTTTAACTTCAAGCACTGGCATAATATTGTTCATTGCTTCTTCAAATACTTCTAGTGGTTCTTGATCTGTTTTTTCTTTAATGATGTCAAAGGCACCATATAAAATAGTTGAAGCAGTACCTTTTTTACCATCAATCATTAAATGATTAATTAAACGAGTAACCAATTTAGAATTATAAATTGGGTCTGGTAACACTTCACGTGCTGGAATATGTCCTTTACGAGCCATAATATCTTCCTTTCTTATTCAATCACGATTATTTTACTTCTTAGGTTTCTTAGTTCCGTACTTAGAACGACCTTGTTTACGGTCAGTAACACCGGCAGTATCTAAAGCACCACGAACAATATGGTAACGAACTCCTGGTAAGTCCTTAACACGACCACCACGAATTAATACCACACTATGTTCCTGAAGATTATGACCAATTCCAGGAATATATGCTGTTACTTCAATTAAGTTAGATAAACGCACACGCGCATATTTACGCAAAGCAGAGTTAGGCTTCTTTGGTGTCATTGTGCCGACACGAGTAGCAACTCCACGTTTTTGTGGTGAAGGATTGTTAATTTGTTCCTTCTTGTAACTGTTATAACCAACATTCAATGCTGGTGCTTTTGATTTTGACGTTTTAGATTTACGACCTTTATGAACCAATTGGTTAATTGTAGGCATCTAAAAGTCCTCCCTTCATAATTTCATGAGCCACACATCCAGGTGGTTCATAATTTGACTAACAAATGAATTATACTCTCTCTCTTCATCCTTGTAAACAATCTTTTTCGTTTTCTTAAATTAAGTGATTAATTATTCCACAATAATATACAAATTATTTATACTTAAACAATTTATTAATAAATATACACAATATAATTGGATTCCTGATCATTTTAGCGATAATTTAATTATAAGTTTTTTTTACCCTAATTTGATAGTTTTTCTATTCAATAAGTGTATAATTAATGTCGTTGATAGTTAAACAGTTTGACTACCAACAAATAGTAATTAAAAATTACTATTCATATATGCTTAATAATTCATTGTACCAATGAATTGCGGGGAAAATCATTTCCCCGTTTTTTATTTAAAGCGAATAAAATGATAGCTTTTATTAATCAATGATTACATTTCTTTCTTTATTAAGAAGTAAACAAAAAAAGCACTTAGTCAATTAAGACTAAGTGCTTTTCTTTTAATTATTTTTTACCAGTAGTTTGATCTTCCTCACGCGTCAAATCGCCTACTTTTTGTTTACGATAAGCTCCTGCTAAACCAAACATTACTAAGATGTCAGCTAAGGTCAAACCAACGATACTCAAGGTACCTTCAACTTGATTATTAGCTCCTGTCATTGGTAATGTAGCTGGTTTTAGATCTGCCGGATCTGCTAGATCAACATTACCATTACCACCTTGACCATATCCATTGCCTTTAGCTTGTGGTTTTGGATTTGCCTTGTAAGTAACCGTAATTGTTTGATCTTGCATGTTAGCAGTAATGTCATCTTCACCATTAATGCTTGTTTGATCTGGAGTGTATCCATTGATGCTTGGTGATTCATGTCCTGGGAATGAATCAGTTCCATCAACTACCCATTTACTGTAACTGATTACTTTACCTGTAACTGCATCAATCTTAGCAGTTCTTGTAAAGTGCACTGTATCAACAACTGTTGAAGCAAGCGTCTTGCCATCAGCTGATTGATACTTGATTGTTCTAGTTACATCATGAGTTAAATCATATGTCTTATCGTATCTCTTACCAGCAGCGTATCCTGTGCTTGGATTAATTGTCGTTGTTCCATGAGTCATGTGAACTGTGTAAACCGGTACTTTACCATCTTGACTAAAGTCAATTTGATCATCTTTTGGTAAATTACTGTCGCCAAGGACATAACCATCATGTTTCAACTTATTCTCAGTGTTAGTTGGATCGTATGTAGTTTCACCACCGAATACTCCGTTTACTGTATCACTAGCAACTACCTTACCACCTTCGTCATCATCAACGTAGTTAACGATGGCATGTTCTTTATTTCTACCATATTGAACATTGATAATTTCCGTTGCTGGTGAATCTGGTGTAACTGTTTCAGCTGGTGTGGTATTACTTTCTGGATATAATCCAGGTTCAGCTGGACTGGTATGTTCTGGATAAGTTCCAGTACTTGAACCATTGTCAGTTACCCAAGGAGTATACTTAACAATTTTACCTGTAACATTATCCACAATTACTTTACGGTGGAACGTTACTGTATCAGTTGTTGAAGTAATTTGTTCGCCATCAGTGGTTGTGTAACGAATGATACGGTGATGAGTATTAGTTAAGTCATACTTACCATTTGGATTGTCTTCTGGTGTATATGTTGTTGTACCGTGTGTTACATGAATTGTGTACGTTGGTACTTGTCCATCTTGAGTAAAGGTAATCTTACCACCGGCTGGTAAATTACTATTACCGATGACATATCCTTGTTTGGTTAATGTGTTTTCTTCAGAACTTGGATCATACGTTGATGTTTGATCGAAGTGACCATTCACTGTATCAGAATGAATAATCTTGCCGCCTTCTGTGTCATCAACATAATTGATTACCGCATGTTCTGGATTTGCACTGTAGACAACCGTAACTGAACTATTAGCTGCTGTTTCTGGAATGTTATCTGCCTCCGGAACAGTGGCTATGTTTGGTGTATATCCAGTTACTTTTGGTGAATCTTGAGCTGGGTAAGCTGGATTACCAACTGGTTGCCAATCGGTATAACTTAATGCTTTACCAGTTACACTGTCGACCGTTGCAACACGATGATATGTGACAGTTTGCGTTACATCACTTACACCAGGAATGTTTTGTCCATTACTGTATTCGTAATGAATTGTTCTAGTTGTACTATGTGATGTTTGATACTTGTTGTCTGGATCTTGATCAGAGTCAACAGTATGCGTTCCATGAGTTAAATGAACCGTGTATGTTGGAACTTGACCATCTTGAGTAAAGGTAATTTGGCCATTAGATGGTAAATTACTATTACCAATGATGTATCCGGCGTTCTTCAACGTATTTTCTTCACTAGTTGGATCATACGTTGATGTTTGATCGAAGTATCCATTCACTGTATCACTATGTACAATCTTGCCACCATCGGTATCGTCAACATAGTTAACGACCGCATGTTCTTTATTAGCGTTGTACGTTACTGTTACAGTACTGTTTTGTGCATCTTCTGGTACATTGTCAACTTCTGGCACAGTCTGTGTATCTGGAGTGTATCCAGTTACTGCTGGACTTTGTTGTGCTGGATAATCTGGTGTGCCTACTGGTTGCCAATCAGTGTAACTTAATGTCTTACCAGTTACACTATCGACCGTTGCTGTACGATGGTACGTTACAGTTTGGGTTACATCTTTAACACCTGGAACAGCATTACCATTACTGTATTGATAATGAATTGTTCTAGTAGTGCTATGAGATGTTTGATACTTGTTGTCTGGATCTTGACTTGGGTCAACTGTATGGGTTCCATGAGTTAAATGAACCGTGTATGTTGGTACATCGCCATCTTTAGTGAAGGTAATTTGGCCATTAGCTGGTAAGTCGGTACTTCCAATAATGTAACCTTGATTCTTCAAAGTATTCTCTTCACTAGTTGGATCATACGTTGATGTTTCATCAAAATGTCCATTAACTGTATCGCTATGTACAATCTTGCCACCATCCGTGTCGTCAACATAGTTAACAACCGCATGTTCTGGATTGTTGTTGTAAGTTACTGTTACTGTTTGACTCTTGTCATCTGGTTGTACTGCTACTTCTGGTACATCAGTCTTGTCTGGTGTGTAACCTGTAACAGTTGGTGTTGGATGATCTGGGAAGTCAGATACACCGTTTTCTGGTGTCCAATCACTATAACTTACTACTTGGTGCGTTACATTATCAACTGTTACCGTACGGTTATAAGTTACTGTATCAGTTATGTCTTTAACTGATGGTACTGGTTGACCGTTTTGGTATTGATAATGAATGTTTCGGTTAATGACATGGGTTAAATCATACTTGCCATCTGGATTTGTTTGTGGCGTGTATGTTGTTGTGCCATGAGTTACGTGAATTGTATATGTTGGTACTTGACCATCTTGAGTAAAGGTAATCTTACCACCAGCTGGTAAGTCACTATTACCAATGATGTATCCAGCATTCTTCAACGTGTTTTCTTCAGAACTTGGATCGTAGGTTGATGTTTGATCGAAGTATCCATTGACTGTATCAGTATGGATAATCTTGCCACCATCCGTGTCATCAACATAGTTAACTACGGCATGTTCTTTGTTGGCGTTGTAGTTAACGGTAACTGTACTATTAGATGCTGTTTCTGGAACATCATCTACTTCTGGTACAGTTGGTTGATCTGGCGTGTATCCAACAACATTTGGACTTTGTTGTGCTGGATAATCTGGTGTACCTACTGGTTGCCAATCAGTGTAACTCAATGCTTTACCAGTTACACTATCAACCGTTGCTACACGGTGATATGTGACAGTTTGTGTTACATCACTTACACCAGGAATGTTTTGTCCATTACTGTATTGATAGTGAATGGTACGAGTAATACTGTGTGAAGTTTGATACTTGTTGTCTGGATCTTGATCAGAGTCAACAGTATGTGTTCCATGAGTCAAATGAATTGTATAGGTTGGTACATCGCCATCTTTAGTGAAGGTGATTTTACCATTAGCTGGTAAGTCAGTGCTTCCAATAATGTAACCTTGGTTCTTCAATGTGTTTTCTTCACTAGTTGGATCGTAGGTTGAGGTTTGATCGAAGTAACCATTGACTGTATCACTGTGTACAATCTTGCCACCATCAGTATCGTCAACATAGTTAACGACCGCATGCTCTTTATTAGCATTGTACGTTACTGTTACCGTGCTGTTTTGAGCTGTTTCTGGTATATTATCCACTTCTGGTACTGTTTGTGTATCAGGCGTGTATCCAGTTACCGCTGGACTTTGTTGTGCTGGATAATCTGGTGTACCTACTGGTTGCCAATCAGTGTAACTTAATGTCTTACCAGTTACACTATCAACTGTTGCTGTACGGTGGTATGTCACTGTTTGAGTTACATCACTTACACCAGACAATGGTTGTCCATTACTGTTTTGGTAATGAATTGTTCTAGTGATGCTGTGTGATGTTTGATACTTGTTATCTGGATCTTCAGCAGGTGTTACTGTATGGGTTCCATGAGTTACATGGATTGTATATGTTGGTACCTGACCGTCTTGAGTAAAGGTAATCTTACCACCAGCTGGTAAATTACTATTACCGATGACGTATCCTTGTTTAGTTAAAGTACTTTCTTCAGAACTTGGGTCGTAAACTGTTGTTCCGTCATATACACCACTGACAGTATCACTGTGGATGATCTTGCCACCATCAGTATCGTCAACATAGTTAACGACGGCATGTTCTGCATTTGGTGTGTAAGTAACTGTATCAGTCCATGAATGCCAGTTTTGTTCAACTCCAGTTTCAGCCTTAACTGATGTTTGGTTAGGTGTGTAACCTGTTAAGGATGGAATTTGAACATATGGCATTGTATTGTTAGTTGTTGTCCAATCAGTGTAACTAACTGGTTTATTTGTTACTTCATCAACTGTTGCTGTACGAGTATAAGTTACAGAATCAACACGATCTGGCAAACTAGGTACAGGTTGTCCATTACTGTATTGATAATGAATCGTACGAGTAACTTTAGATGTTGTGTTGTATTGGTTAGTTGGATCATCTGCTGCTGGAACAGTCTTCATTCCATGAGTCAAATGAACACGATATACCGGTACATAACCATCGTTACCGAAGTAAATCTGGTTATTAGCTGGTAAATTACTATTACCAATAATGTAACCCTCACCACGTAATTTGTTTTCAATTGCTGTTGGATCGTAAGTTACAGTTTGATCATAATCTCCTGGTACTTCGTCAGTAACAACTACTTTACCATTTTCATCATCGTCAACATATTGAACTTCAGCATGTTCTGCGTTTGGACTGTATTTAACAGTAACGGTAGTGTTGTTATCTGTTTCCTTAATTCCAGTTACTTGTGGAACAGATTGAATATCTGGCTTGAATCCAGCAACTTGTGGAGATACATGACTTGGATAAGCATCTACTCCATCAATTTGCCATGGTCCATAACTGATGACATCTCCAGTAACACTATCGATCTTAGCTGTACGAGTCCAGTGAACTGTATCGATCGTATCGCTTAATCCAGGAATACTATTACCATCGTTGTATTCATAGTGAATAGTACGAGTAACATCATGCGTTAAGATGATCTTGCTTGGATCTGGGTTAGTTGATGGATCAACAGTTTGTGTACTATGTGTTAAATGAATTGTGTATGTTGGAACATCGCCATCTTTAGTAAAGGTAATTTGACCATTAGCTGGTAAATCACTATTACCAATGATGTATCCAGCATTCTTCAATTTAGTTTCTTCGCTACTTGGATTATATGTAGATGTACCTCCATAAACACCATTTACAGTATCGCTGTAAACAACTTTACCGTTTTCATCATCATCAACATAGTTAACAACCGCATGTTCTGGATTAGCACTATATGTAACAGTTATGTTGCTGTCTTGAGCTGTTTCTGGAACATCAGTTTGAGCTGGTACGTCTGGTTTGTCTGGTGTGTATCCAGTTACCGCTGGACTCTTACGATCTGGATAACCAGTTACATTGTTAACTGGTGCCCAATCAGTGTAGCTGACAACATTACCTGTAACATTATCAACAGTAGCTGTACGATGATAAGTTACTGAATCAGTTACATCACTAACATTTGGAATTGGTTGTCCATTACTGTATTGATAATGAATCTTACGAGTAATTGTATGTGATGTTTGATATTTATCAGTTGGATCTTGGTCTGGTGTAACAGTATGGGTACCGTGAGTTACGTGAACTGTGTATGTTGGTACTTGACCATCTTGACTAAAGGTAATCTTGTCACCAGTTGGTAAATCATTGCTACCAATGATATATCCTTGTTTAGTTAAATTACCTTCTTCAGTGCTTGGATCATACGTTACGGTTGAACCAAAGGTACCGTTTACTGTGTCAGTATGGATGATCTTGCCACCATCAGTATCATCAACATAGTTAACAACTGCGTGTTCTTTATTAGCACTATATGTAACTGTTACTGTGTTATCAGCTGTACTTTCTGGAACATTTGTTTCAGATGGTACATTGGTTTGATCTGGTGTGTATCCAGTTACTTGTGGAGATTGAACTAATGGGAAGTCATCAGTTCCAGATGGTGTCCAATCGCCATAACTAATTACTTTACCAGTTACACTATCGACATTAGCCGTACGAGTAAAGTGAATAGTTTGCGTTACATCACTAACGTTTGGAATTGGTTGTCCATTACTGTATTGGTAATGAATCTTACGAGTTACATCATGCGTTAAGATAATTTGAGTTGGGTCTGGATTATCAGCTGGTGTAACTGTATGACTACCATGAGTTACGTGAACTGTGTATGTTGGTACATATCCATCCACACTAAATGGAATTTGATCACCGGCTGGTAAATCACTGTTACCAATGACATATCCTTGTTTAGTTAAAGCACTATCAGTTGCTGATGGATCATACGTTACAGTTGAGCCAAAGGTTCCATTAACTGTATCAGAATGAATAACTTTACCACCATCGTCGTCATCAACATAGTTAATAACCGCATGTTCTGGGTTAGCACTATATGTGACATTAACAGTACTGTTTTGATCAGTTTCATTAACAGTAGCACTAGCAGGAACACTTTGCTTATCTGGTGTATATCCAGTTACTTGTGGTGATTTAACTTCTGGGAATGTATCAGTTCCAGATGGTGTCCAATCACTATAACTAATTGCTTGGCCAGTAACTGCATCGACTTTAGCCGTACGAGTAAAGTGTACTGTTTGCGTTACATCATTTAATCCTGGAATAGCTTGTCCATTACTGTATTGATAATGTACTGTACGAGTTACATCATGAGTTAATACAATGTTTGGATTAGTGTTATTGCTTGGATTTACTGTATTTGTAGCATGAGTTAAATGAATCGTGTAAGTTTGATCAGTTGCGTTAAAGGTAATATTACCACCGGCTGGTAAATTACTATTACCAATAATGTAACCTTGACCTTCTAACACTTTTTCTTCATTAGTTGGATCGTATGTTGTTGTGCTGCCATATAATCCACTAATGCTATCAGTATGAACGATCTTACCATCTTCATCGTCGTCCACATAATTAATCGTTACTTGTTCTTTATCAGCACTATATGTAACTGTTACTGAACTATCAGCTGCACCTGGTTGTACATTGCTTACAGCTGGTACATCAGTCTTATCAGGAGTATATCCAGTTAATGCTGGACTCTTGTGGTCTGGGAATCCAGTAACATTGTCAACTGGTGTCCAATCACTATAACTAATGACATTACCTGTAACATTATCAACGGTTACAGTACGGTTGTAAGTTACTGTATCTGTAACATTTGGAATGCTTGCAATTGGTTGACCATTACTGTATTGATACTTAATTGTCCTAGTTGTCGTGTCAGTTAAGTTATATTTACCATTTGGATTGTTTTGTGGCGTGTAAGTTGTCGTTCCATGAGTTACATGGATTGTGTATGTTGGTACATATCCATCGGTACTGAACGTGATCTTACCGCCAGTTGGTAAGTTGCTGTTACCAATGACATATCCTTGTTTAGTTAAAGTACCTTCTTCAGAACTTGGATCATAAGTTTCAGTTGAGCCAAACGTTCCATTAACTGTATCAGTATGGATAATCTTACCATTATCACTATCATCAACATAGTTAATTACCGCATGTTCTTTATTAGCATTGTAGTTAACTGTTACCGTACTATTTTGAGTATCTTCTGGTACATCAGTTTGAGCAGGAACACTAGGTTGATCTGGAGTGTATCCATTAACTTGTGGTGATGATACAGATGGAAAGTCATCAGTTCCAGATGGTGTCCAATCACCATAACTGACTACTTGACCTGTAACACTATCAATATTAGCTGTACGAGTGTAATGAATTGTTTGAGTTACATCACCTAATCCAGGAATAGATTGACCGTTACTGTATTGGTAATGAATGGTACGAGTTACATCGTGTGTCAAAGTAATCTTGCTTGGATCTGGATTATCAGCAGGTGTAACAGTGTGCGTACCATGAGTTACGTGGACTGTGTATGTTGGCACATATCCATCATGTGTAAAGGTGATCTTATCGCCAGTTGGTAAGTTAGAACTACCGATAATATATCCTTGGTTAGTTAATGTAGTATCTGTGTTGGTTGGATCATAAGTTACAGTTGATCCAAATGTTCCGTTAACTGTATCAGTATGAATGATCTTTTCACCATCGTCATCATCAACATAGTTAACAATCGCATGTTCTGAGTTAACGTTATAAATAACTGTTATCGCACTACTCTTCGTGTCAGAAGTTACTGTTTGTACAGCTGGAACACTAGCAATATTTGGTGTGTATCCAGTTACTTGTGGCGATTTAACTTCAGAGAATGTATCTGAACCACTTGGTGTCCAGTCGCTGTAGCTAATTGCTTGACCAGTTACAGAATCGATCTTAGCTGTACGAGTAAAATGAACTGTCTGAGTTACATTAGTTAATCCAGGTACAGGTTGTCCATTACTGTATTGATAGTAAATTGTACGAGTTACATCTTTAGTTAAATCAATATTTGGATTGGTATTGTTACTTGGGTTAACTGTGGATGTACCATGAGTCAAATGAATTGTGTAAGTTTGATCGGTTGCATTAAAGGTAATGTTACCACCAGCTGGTAAGTTAGAACTACCAATGACATAACCTTGACCTTCTAACACTTTTTCTTCATTACTTGGATCATATGTTGTGGTTGTATTATATAAACCATTAATAACGTCAGTATGAACAATTTTGCCATCTTCGTCATCATCAACATAATTAATCGTTACTTGTTCTTTGTTAGCACTGTATGTAACTGTTACTGTGCTGTTAGCTGTACCTGGTTGTACATCAGATACTGCTGGTACATCTGGTTTATCAGGAGTATATCCTGTTAAACTTGGACTTTGATGATCTGGGAAGCCAGTCACATTGTTAACTGGTGTCCAATCACTGTAACTTACCACTTGACCAGTTACGTTATCAACAGTGACATTACGGTTGTATGTAACTGTATCGGTTACATCCTTAATGCTGGTTGGTTGACCATCACTGTATTGATAATGAATAGTTCTAGTTGTGGTATCAGTTAATTGATATTTGCCATCTGGATTTGTTTGTGGCGTGTAAGTTGTTGTTCCATGAGTTACATGGATTGTGTATGTTGGTACTTGTCCATCTGTATTAAAAGTAATTTGACCATTAGCAGGTAAATCACTATTACCAATAACATATCCAGAATTCTTTAATGTATCTTCTTCACTAGTTGGATCATACGTTACGGTTGAGCCAAAGGTTCCGTTAACTGTATCACTATGAATGACTTTACCGCCATCAGTGTCATCAACATAGTTAACGACTGCGTGCTCTTTATTAGCATTATAAGTAACGTTAACTGTACTATTTTGTGTATCTTCTGGAACATCGGTTACTGATGGTACACTAGTTTGATCTGGAGTATATCCATTAACTTGTGGAGATGGTACTAATGGGAAGTCATCGCTACCAGATGGAGTCCAGTTACCATAGCTAACTACTTGACCTGTAACACTATCGATATTAGCCGTACGAGTAAAGTGAATTGTTTGCGTTACATCACTTAATCCAGGAATGGATTGTCCATTACTGTATTGATAATGTACTGTACGAGTCACGTCGTGCGTTAAGGTAATCTTACTTGGATCTGGATTATTTGATGGATTTACTGTATGTGTAGCATGACTTACATGCACTGTGTATGTTGGTACATATCCATCATTACTGAAGGTGATCTTATCACCGGTTGGCAAGTTAGAACTACCGATAATGTAACCTTGTCCAGTTAAGGTTTTATCTGTATCAGTTGGATCATAAGTTACAGTTGAATCAAATGTTCCATTAACTGTATCAGTATGAACAATCTTTTCACCATCGTCATCATCAACATAGTTAACAATGGCATGCTCTGGGTTAGCACTATAAGTAACATTGATTGTACTGTCTTGAGCAGATTCAGAAACATTGTCTACTTCTGGAACACTTTGTTTATCTGGTGTGTATCCAGTCAAACTAGGACTCTTGTAACTTGGGAAATCATCAGTTCCAGATGGAGTCCAATCACTGTAACTAATTGCTTGACCAGTAACCGCATCAATCTTAGCCGTACGAGTGAAGGTTACTGTTTGAGTGACATCGGTTAATCCAGGAATATCTTGTCCATTACTGTATTGGAAGTGAATTGTACGAGTTACATTATGTGACAAGATGATGTTTGGATTAGTGTTGTTATCTGGATTTACAGTCTTAGTAGCGTGAGTCAAATGAATCGTGTAAGTTTGGTTAGTTGCATTAAAGGTAATTGTGTCACCGGCTGGTAAATCAGAACTACCAATAATATAACCTTGACCTTCTAAGACTTTTTCTTCATTACTTGGGTCGTAAGTCGTTGTACTACCATACAAACCGTTGATTGTATCGGTATGAACAATAGAACCATCATTATCATCATCAACATAATTGATCGTTACTTGTTCTTTATTAGCACTATAGTTAACTGTTACAGTAGTGTCTTTTGTTCCTGGTTGTACGTCAGATACTGCCGGTACATCTGGCTTATCTGGAGTATATCCAGTTACTTCAGGACTCTTACGATCTGGGAAGCTAGTTACATTATTAACTGGAGTCCAGTTACTGTAACTTACCACTTGGCCAGTAACATTATCAACCGTTACTGTACGATTATAAGTAACTGAATCAGTTACATCATTAACATTAGGTATAGCATCACCGTTACTGTATTGGTAATGAATCGTACGATTAATCGTATCTGTTAATTGATACTTGCCATCTGGATTTGTCTGTGGTGTGTAAGTTGTCGTACTATGAGTTAAATGAATTGTGTAAGTTGGTACTTGACCATCTTGGCTAAAGGTAATTTGTCCATTAGCTGGTAAGTCAGAACTACCAATTGTATAACCAGCATTCTTTAAAGTATCTTCTTCAGAAGTTGGATCATAAGTAGATGTACCACCATAAACACCATCTACTGTATCACTGTGAACGACTTTACCATTTTCATCATCATCAACATAGTTAATTACAGCATGTTCTTTATTTGGATTGTATGTAACTGTAACTGTAGTATCACTATCATTTTCTGCTACGCCACTAACTGATGGTACAGTTGGTTGATCTGGAGTATATCCAGTTACGGTTGGTGATACATGACTTGGATAGGTTGTTGAACCAGCTGGTGTCCAATTACTATAGCTGACTACTTGGCCAGTTACATTATCAACAGTGACATTACGGTTGTATGTGACTGTGTCGATTACATCTTTAACACCAGGAATTGGTTGCCCATTATTGTATTGATAATGAATCGTACGCGTTACGTTATGTGTTAATTGATATTTACCATCTGGATTGGTACTTGGTGTGTAAGTTGTCGTTCCATGAGTTACATGGACTGTGTATGTTGGCACATATCCATCAACACTAAATGGAATCTTATCACCGGTTGGCAAATTACTGTTACCAATGACATAACCTTGTTTTGTCAATGTATTATCAGTATTAGTTGGATTATACGTTACCGTTGAACCATAAGTTCCATTAACTGTATCGGTATGAATAATTTTTCCGCCATCACTGTCATCGACATAGTTAACAATGGCATGTTCTGGGTTAGCACTATAAGTAACATTAACTGTACTGTCTGGAGTATCTTCTGTAACATTATCTACTTCAGGTACTGTTTGTTTATCCGGTGTATATCCAGTTACCGTTGGACTTTGATATGATGGGAAGTTATCTGTTGTACTAGATGGCGTCCAATCACTATAACTTACTGCTTGACCAGTTACAGAATCGATCTTAGCTGTACGAGTGAAATGTACTGTTTGAGTAACATCAGTTAATCCAGGAATAGCTTGACCATTACTGTATTGATAATGAATCGTACGAGTAACATCATGTGTCAAGATAATATTTGGATTAGTGTTGTTGCTTGGATTTACCGTCTTTGTCGCATGCGTTAAATGAATCGTATATGTTTGATTAGTTGCATTAAAGGTAATTGTGTCATTGGATGGTAAATTGCTACTACCAATAATGTATCCTTGACCTTCTAAGACTTTTTCTTCGTTACTTGGATCGTATGTTGTTGTACTACCAAATAATCCATTAATTGTATCAGTATGTACAATGTTGCCATTGTCATCGTCATCAACATAGTTAATGGTTACTTGTTCTTTATTTGGACTATATGTAACCGTTGTTGTGCTGTCAGCAGTACCTGGTTTAATATTGTCCACTTCTGGTACTGTTTGCGTATTTGGTGTATATCCAGTTACGGCTGGACTTTGATGAGCTGGGAAACTAGTTACATTATTAGTTGGTGTCCAATCACTGTAACTAACCACTTGGCCAGTAACATTATCAACCGTTACGGTACGAGTATAAGTAACATTATCCTTAACATCACTTAATCCAGGAATATTATTTCCATTACTGTATTGGTAATGAATGGTTCTGGTAGTTGTATCAGTTAATTGATACTTGCCATTTGGATTGTTTTGTGGTGTGTAAGTTGTCGTTCCATGCGTTACATGAACTGTGTATGTTGGTACTTGTCCATCTTGACTGAAAGTAATTTGGCCATTGGCTGGTAAATCAGAACTACCAATGACATAACCTTGTTTAGTTAACGTGCTTTCTTCACTACTTGGATCATACGTTGCAGTTGAACCATAGGTTCCATTAACTGTATCAGTATGAATAACTTTACCACCATCACTGTCATCAACATAGTTAACTACAGCATGTTCTTTGTTTGGACTATAGTTAACCGTTACAGTCGTATCAGTATTATCCTCAGAAACACCAGTAATTTCTGGAACTGTTGGTTGATCTGGTGTGTATCCAGTTACCGTTGGCGATACATGACTTGGATAGGTTGTTGAACCATCCGGTGTCCAATTACTGTAACTTACCACTTGACCAGTAACATCATCGACCGTTACCGTACGGTTAAAGGTTACAGAATCAGTTACATCACTGACATTTGGAATTGGTTGACCATTACTGTATTGATAATGAATGGTACGTTTTACCGTATGAGTTAAGTCATATTTACCATCTGGATTCGTACTTGGTGTGTAAGTTGTTGTCTTATGTGTTACATGAACTGTGTATGTTGGTACATATCCATCATTACTAAAGGTGATTTGATCGTTAGATGGTAAGTTAGAACTACCAATTACGTATCCTTGTCCAGTTAAAGTATTATCAGTAGCTGTTGGATCGTATGTTACAGTTTGCCCATAAGTACCATTGACTGTATCAGTATGGATAATTTTTCCACCATCACTGTCATCAACATAATTAACAATCGCATGTTCTTTATTGGCTGTATAAGTGATTGTTACCGTACTATTTTGTGTACTTTCAGTTACATTATCTACTTCTGGCACAGTTTGGGTATTTGGTGTATATCCAGTTACGGTTGGTGCTTGATAAGCTGGTAAAGTATCATTTGTTGATGGTGTTGGTTCCCAATCACTATAACTAATGGCTTGACCAGTAACTGCATCGACTTTAGCTGTACGAGTGAAATGTACTGTTTGGGTAACATCAGTTAATCCAGGGATAGCATTACCATTACTATCTTGGAAATGAATCGTACGCGTTACATCATGCGTCAAAGTAATGTTTGGATTATTGTTATTATCAGTATTAACTGTCTTTGTCGCATGAGTTAAATGAATGGTGTATGTGATCTTGTTAGCACCGAAAGTTACTTGACCATTAGCTGGTAAATCAGAACTACCAATTACGTATCCTTTACCTTCCAAGATCTTTTCTTCGTTACTTGGATCGTAAGTTGTTGTACTGTCATAACTACCAGTTAAACGATCAGTATAAACAACTTGTCCTTCATTATCGTCATCCACATATTGAATGTTGATTTGACTTTGAATTGGTGTATAAGTAACCGTTATGGATTGATCAGTACTACCAGCTTGAACATTATCTACTTCCGGTACGGTTGGTTGATCTGGTGTATATCCCGTTAATGATGGACTAGTATGTTCTGGAAAACTAGTTACATTATCATCAGCTACCCATGGAGTATATGTAACCGTATGGGTAATATTATCAACAATTGCATTACGATGGTACGTAATTGTATCTACTACATCAGGAATTGTCGGAATACTATTTCCGTTGTTGTATTGATAATGAATAGTACGCTTAATCGTATCCGTTAAGTTATATTGATTATTTGGATTATTTTGTGGTGTGTAAGTTGTCTTACTATGATTTAAATAAACTGTGTAAGTTGGTACATATCCATCAACGTTAAAGGTAATCATCCCATTAGATGGAAAATCAGTTGATGAAATTGTGTAACCTTGATTTTGTAAAGTAGCTTCTTCAGCACTTGGATCGTACGTTACGGTTTGACCATAAGTACCATTAACTGTATCAGAATGTACAATATTCCCGTTGGTTGAATCAACATAGTTAATTACCGCATGTTCTTTGTTTGGTGTATATGTAACTGTTACGCTACTATCATCATCACTTTCAGAAACATTCGGAACTGCTGGTACTTCTTGGATCGTTGGTGTATATCCAGTAACCACTGGTGACTGTACTGATGGAAATTCATCATTATTATCAGCTACCCATGGAGTATAACTAATCACTTTATGAGTAACGCCATCGACTGTTGCTGTACGATGGAAATGAATATTCTGCACAACATCAGTTAATCCTGGTACTGCACTACCATCACTATATTGATAATGAATGGTACGTTTTACATCTTTATTAACGGCTGCATTTGGCACACCAGAATCGCCACTAATATTTTTCTTCGAGTGTGTCATATGCACAGTATAAGTTGGCAATGAACCGTTAACATCTTGAATAGTAATCTTATCGCCAGTAGGTAAATTACTATTACCAATGATGTAACCTAACGTTTGCATATTCTTTTCGGTAACGGATGGATCATAAATAATCGTTGATCCATATGGTCCAGAAACTGAATCAGTATATACAACTTTACCGCCTTCATCGTCATCGACATAATTAATATGAACGGTCGTTGCGTTTGGTGTATAACGCACCGTAACTGTTTGATTATCACTGTTAATTGTTACTGTTTCGGCCGGAACATCTTGCACACTTGGTGTGTATCCAGTGACTTCAGGACTTTTATGATCTGGGAATGAAGTGCTTGATCCACTAGCTGGCTCCCAATCAGAATAACTGATCACTTGATGCGTAACATTATCAACCGTAACTGTACGGTTAAATGTTGCTGAATCAGTAATTGTGTCAGTAATTCCCGGCATTGGATTACCGTTAGCATCAACATAATTAATGACACGTTTAATCGTCTTGGTTAAATCATATTGATTATTTGGATTATCTTGAGCCGTGTAAGTTGATTTACTATGTGTTACATGAATTGTGTAAGTAGTAATGTTATCACTATTAAATGGAATAACGCCATCAGCTGGCAAATTACTACTACCAATGATATAACCGTTCTTCTTTAAGGCGTTTTCTTCACTAGTTGGATCATAAGTAGTCGTTGAACCATACGTACCCGTTAATTGCACACTATTAATGACCGATCCACCGTTATCATCATCAACATATTGAATCGTTACCGTTTCAACCCTTGGTGAATATATAACATTTACTGTTGAATTAGCTGTCCCTTCTGGAACATTGCTTACTGCAGGAACTGTTGGTTGATCTGGTATATATCCAGCAACTGTCGGACTAGTATGCTCTGGATAAGATGTTACGTTATTTTTAGCTACCCATGGTGTACTACTAATAATACTTCCAGTAACCTCATCAATTGTATCAGTTCGTGTATAAGTTACTGTATCTGTAGTATCATATTTTCCGCCATCAATTGGTTGTCCATTATTATATTCATAATGAATTGTACGTGTTGATGTTTTAGTTTCAACTTGTTGTTTAGTAGCATGTTTTAAATGAATCGTAATTGTTTGAACTTGAGCTTTATTACCGTATAAAGGTAATCCTTTAACACGAATATTATGTGTTTGACCATCTGCCGTTGTAGCCGGTGCATATCCTGTTAAACTAGCAATATCACTAGTAGGATCATAATGAATTACAGTTCCGCGGCGATAACCTCCACGACTTGAATCAGGTACATCAACTGTTCCTGAACCAATCTTAACCGTTCCAGCAGATGCTGGCAAAGTAACTGTTTTAACTACTTTATCACCATCGTCATCATCAACATAATTAACCTTAACTGTATATTTGGCTGGTAAAGTGTAAATGTAAATTTGATAAGTCCAAGTTGCAGGATCATAGTCATAATATGCACTATGTATTTTTTCACTAGACATATTGTATCCTTGATGTTGACCCTGATAAATATCCCCTTTAGTTGTATCAATCATCAAATGACGACTGTTTAAATAATTAGCAATCGTAGCTTGTACTGCATTGGCATTCCACCAACTACCAGGCACAATCAATCCTTCATAATTTTCATACATGTATCCACCGTAACTAAAGGCTCCACCAGCCAAATGTCCATCTCCTGTTTGACCATTCAAAATATTATTTGAACTGTCAGACGTACCTTGACCCATAATGTAGATATTGACGGTAACAGCATCGCCCGGAGTTGGAAACTTAGAAATAGAGTTAAATTGTGTTGAATTCAAGTTTGCAATTGTTGAAGCATTATTACTATTAATATGCTTTTCATTATCACTACCAATTCGTTCATCATAGATAGTTTCAGTAACATCATTAAATTGTTTTACGGTATTAGCAGCAATAGCTGCTTTTCCATTTACATTACTATCTTGTGTAGAAGATGTCGGATTTGTATTAACAGTTTGTGTAGAACTAGAGGTTACACTACTTTGATTGCTACTATTAACTGCAGTTTTCTCATTGGATGATGAACTTTTAGCTTGTTGAGTATTTTGTGAAGCTTGCTTTTGCTGTGATTGAGAAGATACTTTACTAGATGAACTAGCTTGTTGAGATGCACTAGTTGAACCTAAATTAGCTGCCGTCGTACGTGCATTATTAACCGCATTTTTAGCTACTGTTGCATTATTAGAAACAGCACTTTGTTGCGTTGTTGTAGTTGATGCTGCTGAATTATTATCATTAGTTTCTTCTGAAACAGCATTTTCATTAGCAGTATCAGCTTTTGCTTGATCTACATTACTTGATAAGCCTAAACCAACAGATAACATACTAATAGCAGATGCTAACCATAACTTACCTTTTTTATATAATCTAATGTGTTCTTTTTTATCTCCAATATAAGAATCTTTTTTTCTAATCATATATGCTTGAATAACCTCTTAATATATCTTTTATCGTTAAATATAATATATCATAATTAAATAATGGTTAAGTAAAAAGACCCGACTTAACAGCGATTTAAAATTCTTGTAATATTTACGTAAAATTTACTATTTCACAAATAAAAAAGCTATCATCTTACGATGATAGCTTAATTTTTTCACAAATAAATTTTAATTATTTGTTTAAATCTTTACGACGATCTGCTAAACCAAACATACCTAAAATACCACTAATCATTAAACCAATGATTGACATAAATGTACTCTTTTGTTCACCAGTCTTTGGTAAACCAATAAAGCCATTTACATTCTTATTAGCTTTCTTAATAGCAGCCTTGTTTACTCGATTATAAGCACGTCCGGTATTAATAGTACCTTGATATCTTCCATTTACACCATTAGTTGTTACAGATGATCCACTATTTGCTGTTTGCGGAGCATTATTAGTTGGAACATTGTTATTAGTATTATTATTGTTGTTTACTGGTACATTTGGATCCTTAGTATAAGTAATCGTTTCATCAAATTGTCCAGCAGGATCATTGGCATCTGCACTAGTTACTTGTGTAGCAGTACTTTGTGCTTGACTAGCTCTGTATCCTGGAATATTTGGTGAAGCTACTGAAGGAAATTCACCATTTGTAGGTGTTACTGTTACTGGACTATTAGCAATAACTGTTCCATTAACCATATCTTCGGGTTGAGTTTCGTTAAATGTTACTGTTTGAGTAACTGCAGGAGCAGCTTGTTGATTAGTACCACTATATACATAATGGATAGTCTTAGTTACAGTCTTAGAACCAATGACTTTAGGTTCAACACGGTGAGTAAAGTTTAAGTTCAAAACTAAATTACCGTTAACTTTAGATAAAGCATTATTAAAGTCAGTTACATTTTGACCTACTGTAAATAATGGTTTATATCCTTGATTCCATAATTCTTGTAATTCAGTTTGAATAATATTAGCAACTTGTTGTGGATCTAGTTGATTACCATCAAATGTTTGAGACCAAATGTTAGTTTTACCATTAGCTGATTGAGTAGTAGAAATAGTTCCATTATTGTCAGTAATTACACGGTTAGCATTTGGATCAACAAAGTTAATTGTAATTGTATCTTTTGAAGCATCAGCTGGAATTAATGGACTGAATGTCCATGAACCACCATTGTTTACATTATCGCCAGATACACTAGCATTAGGATTACTACCCTTGGAGAAAGTTCCTTGTGCATTTTGAGCTGCATAAATAACCTCAACAGGAGGTAAAACTTGATTAGGTTTAACATTGTCAACTTCTTTAACAACCGTATTACTGTCATCAGTAGCTGTTCTTACATTTGAACTATCGCCATTGCTACCACCACCGCTAATAATTTCACCACCTTTTCCTGCATATACAATAGTCGTTGTAAAACCAGGAATTTGTGGAACTGGATAACTTGGCATAGTTTGTGTTGCTGGAGTTACTACAACATTTGCCATTTCAGAATTAACAACCTCATTAATTCCAGTAATGTTAAAAGTAATTGTTTGAGTTACATTGGATTTACCATTAAATACATTAGCTGGTTGCCCATTACTAAACACTGCAGAAATTGGGCGTTTAGCTGTTACTGTACTATGTTGTTGAACAGCCCCATGAGTGTAATTTAATGTGATATTAATAGTACCTGTGTATCCTTTGAATTGAGCAAGGTTAAAATTAGGATTCTTAGCAAAGGTAAATAGTGGTTTGTATCCA
>JADIMP010000050.1 GCA_017694665.1 Candidatus Gallilactobacillus intestinavium | reverse complement strand
TTTTAATAATTTTGGTAACATCAACATGAACAATAATGATAGTATCAACGAAGTATTTTGTAATCAAAAAGTTTTATATCTAAATTATTTAAATTGTATTTTATTCATACCTATCATTTATATATGTGCACAAGTGGCAACATCTAAAAGTGATATATCACTAATTGTATTTTTAATATTTCTTTGTATTTTTAATATATATCAAACAACATATATACTACAAAAAACAAAAAATAAGCCTGTTTTGCAACTAAAAAATAGTAAATTGATGATTAACAGTATTAGAAACAAATCTATTGATATAAAAAATATTATCTACATAGAAACGAAACAAATTTCAAGTGGTCGTTCTCTACTGCCAGCTCATACTATAATAAATATTTCTTTTATTCAAGAAAATAAAAAATACAATAAAAGATTTACACTTTTTTACTTAAACGAAAGCAACTTAAATAAACTCAAAAATATCATAAATACAATTAATACAAAAATAAAAAAAGAGAACGATTAACATAATAATCGTTCTCTTTTAACAAATTCTTCAAATATTACTTCAATGTAACAGTTGCTCCAGCTTCTTCTAACTTGCCTTTTAAGTCATTTGCTTCGTCTTCTGATAATCCTTCTTTAATTACCTTAGGAGCACCGTCAACTAAATCTTTAGCATCTTTTAATCCTAAACCAGTTGCTTCACGAACTGCTTTAATAACTTTGATTTTAGCATCTCCAGCTGAAGTTAATTCAACGTCAAATGATGATTTAGCTCCACCTTCGGCACCTGCAGCACCTGCAGCTGCTACTGGAGCAGCAGCACTAACACCAAATTCATCTTCAATTGCTTTTACTAAATCATTTAATTCAACAATACTTGCACTTTTTAAATCTTCAATAATTTTGTCTGTATCTAAAGCCATTATATTTTCCTCCAAAAATTATATTTAATAATTATACTTTTAATTAAGCAGCAGAATCGTCACCTTTATCAGCAACTTGTTTAATTGCATAAGCAACGTTGCGAATAGGTGCTTGTAATTCTGAAGCAAGCATAGATAATAAATCTTCGCGACTTGGTAAACTTGCGTACGTATTAATTTCATCAACATTAGCAATTTTGCCTTCCATAACGCCACCCTTAATCTTCAAAACGTCATGATCATCGGCAAATTTAGCAATAATACGTGCAGGAGCAATAGCATCTTCTCCATCAGCAAATGCAACAGCAGTTGGCCCTACAAAAATATCATCTAAATCAGATAAATCTGCTTTTTCAGCAGCACGAGTTAAAACTTTATTTTTAATAACTTGCATTGAAACGCCAGCATCTCGTAATTGTGAACGTAAATCAGTTACTTCTGCAACTGTTAAACCACGATAATCAATAACAACTAAAGATTTAGCTTCAGTTAAATGCTTAGCAACAGATTCAACTTGTTCTGCTTTAGCAGCAATTGCTTCTTTACTCAAACCAAAATCCTCCTTTTTCAAAAATAAAAAAGCTTGTCATCACTCACCTAAAGTAATAACAAGCACTAAAAAACCTTAATAAATTGCCTCGGCAGGATATTAAGGAAATTACTCCACCTGAGTCTTAGGTAAGTATTCAAATATATTTTATCATTTCTATTATAGATCAGCTACATCAATTGTAACAGATGGACCAAAAGTTGAAGCGATGGAAACATGCTTCATATATGTTCCACGAACAGCAGCAGGACGAGCGTGTAAAATCACATCTCCTATTGCTTTAATATTTTCAACTAATTTATCTTCATCAAAAGATATTTTACCAACAGGAACATGTATATTACCTTCACGGTCCGTACGATAAGTTACTTTACCATTTTTAGCATCTTTAACTGCTTGCTCAACATCATCAGTAACAGTTCCTGTTTTAGGGTTAGGCATCAACCCTTTAGGTCCTAATTGACGTCCCAAACGTCCTACTTTAGCCATCATTTTAGGAGTAGCAATAGCTACATCAAAATCTAACCAACCGTCAGCAACTTTTTGTACTAAATCGTCGTCTCCAACCTCATCAGCACCTGCTGCTTTAGCTGCTTTAGCTTGATCGCTATCAGCAAAAACAACGACACGTTGAGTCTTACCTGTTCCATTAGGCAAAACCATTGCTCCACGTAATTGTTGATCTGCTTGTTTAGTATCAAGATTTAAATTAAAAGCAACTTCAACTGTTGCATCAAATTTAGCAAAGTCTATTTTTTTAACTAAAGTAACGGCTTCTTTTACACTATAATTTTTACTTTTATCTACTTGTTTAACAGCTTCTTGGTATTTTTTACCTCTTTTAGCCATTATTTTTCCTCCTTGCAAATGTGGTCCGCGACAACTTACGTCATCTTCCACTTGATATCTTGATTTTCGTCAAGTATCCGACTGCTAACTAATCTTTAACTGTGAATCCCATACTGCGAGCAGTTCCTTCAATCATGCGCATTGCAGCGTCTACATCTGCAGCGTTTAGATCTTGCATTTTTGTTTTCGCAATTTCTTCTACTTGCGCTTTAGTAACAGAAGCAACCTTTTTAGTATTAGGTTCTCCTGAACCATGTTCAACACCAGCTGCTTTCTTCAGCAAGACAGCTGCTGGTGGTGTTTTAGTAATAAAATCAAATGAACGATCTTCATAAACTGTAATTACTACTGGAATTAACATTCCTGCTTGATCAGCAGTACGTGCATTAAATTCCTTAGTAAATCCCATAATATTTATTCCCGCTTGTCCTAAAGCTGGACCAACTGGAGGAGCTGGTGTTGCTTTACCAGCAGGAATTTGTAACTTAACAACATTAGCTACTTTTTTAGCCATGGTATATTCCTCCTTTGTGGTAATTGATGACGTTTAAACGTCTCCCACTTGTGTAAAAACACAACTTACATCATATCATTTTAATATGATAATAACAAGATAATACTTAAAGTTTACTTACTTGGTTAAAATCTAATTCAACTGAAGTTTCACGTCCAAACATTGTAACGCTAACTTTTAATTTTTGCTTATCAGGTTCAATTGATATAACTTTCCCTATGACATTTTTTAAACCTGATAAAGCATCATCAGCAATTTTAACGTTTTCTCCTACGTTTACATCTAAATTAATACTAGGTTTATCAACTTCACTCATTCTTTTCAAAATTAAATCTGCTTCTTCTGGTAATAATGGAGTTGGTTTAGAACCACCTCCATGAGAACCAACAAACCCAGTAACTCCAGGTGTGTTTCTAACAACATACCAAGCTTCATCAGTCATAACCATCTCTACTAATACATAACCAGGAAAATCATTTTCAACTACAACTGTTGCTCGACCATCTTTAATTTTTTGTCGTTCTTGTTCGGGAACAACAACCCTAAAAATATAATTACTCATACCCATAGATTGGGCACGAGATTCTAAATTTTCTTTAACTTTTTTTTCGTATCCTGAATACGTATGTAAAACGTACCATTGTTTTTTATTTGTTTCTGGCATATTATTCTCCTCTATAAAATTAAGGCAAAATAAAAAAACCTCGCCAACTAACGAAGTTTACTTAACAAAATAATATCATGTTTAAAATAAAAATCAATTATCAAAACTAGGCTAACCAAGTAATTAAAGCCTGCACTCCCCAATCAATCAAAGCAAAAAATAAAGCAAAAACTAAAGATACAGTCACAACAATAGAAGAATCACGACGATTTTCTCGAGCAGTAGGCCATCGAACAGCCTTCATTTCTTGAATAACACCTTTAAAAAATTTGAATAATTTCATAGTAAAATTTATTTTGACTCCTTATGTAAAGTAGATTTTCCACAATATTTACAGAATTTTCTCAATTGTATTCTTTCCTCTTTTGTTCCATTTGAAGCGGTAGTAGTATAATTTCTCCTTCCACAAATTGAACATTCTAATACAACTTTGTTACTCTTTTTTTTCAAAATACTTCTCCAATTCTAACTAGATAAAACTAACATTTTATTTAAATTAAGTCAATTTAATGGATATCTACTATTATAGGCTTGATACATCAATAATGAAGCAGCTACAGAAGCATTTAAACTTTGAACATGTCCAATCATGGGAATATTCAACATTCCATCCATTTGCTGTTTTAATAACCTAGAAATACCCTTTCCTTCATTACCTACTACAATAGCTGTAGGGCCCTTAGCATTAAGGTAACGATAATCTTTTCCTTTCATATCTGTACCCCAAACCCAAAATCCTAATTCTTTAAGCTTTTTAACTAAATTAACTAAATTAGTAACTCTAACAACGGGTACGTGTTCTACAGCTCCCACTGAAGTTTTTGCAACAACATCAGTTAGTCCTACAGCATGTCTTTTAGGAATAAATATTCCATGAATTCTAACAGCATCAGCTGTTCTTAAAATAGATCCCAAATTATGAGGATCTTCTATAGAATCTAGAATAATAATTAATGGATCTTCATTATTGCTTTTAGCTAAATTTAAAACATCGTCTAATTTTTTATAATCAATCACCGGAATAGATAAAACTACACCTTGATGGTTTCCATTTATAGTCAATTTGTCTAATTTAGTTTTAGGAACATATGCTACAGGAATATGTTTCTGTTTAGATAAACTAACCAAATACTTAATAGTAGAATTATTTAAACCTTTTTGTACAAAAATTTTATTTATTTGTTGTTCAGCTACTAAGGCCTCTTTCACCGAATGTCGGCCATAAATCAAATTATTACTTTCCTTCATTAATTTCTTCTTCTACCTTTTCAATACAAAAATCAACTAACGTCCTTATCCTTTTTTGTTGTCCAGTCAATTGTAAATAACCAAAAACAGCTTCAAATCCTGTAGAAATATGATACGTCAAAGAATCAGTATTCTTAGCTTTATGGTGAGTCTTTGTGTTCCTTCCCTTATTAAAAATAGACATTTCTACATCATTTAGAATATTTTCAGAATTCATACACTCAATTAAATATGCTTGTGCTTTAGCTGAAACATAATGCGTTGCTAAATGGTGTAATTTAGTAGGAACATAAAATCCTCTTTCTAATAAATAAGTTCTTATATGCATCTCATATACAGCATCTCCTAAATAAGCAAGTGCCATTCCATTCAATTGATCAATATTGTTACTTTCCAATTATTTTTTCCTCCAACGAGTTCCTTGTGGTGTATCTTCCAGAACAACACCTTCTGTCAATAATTGGTTTCGAATTTTATCACTTAATTCATAATTTTTATTTTTACGAGCTTCATCACGTTTTTTTATTAATTGTTCTATTCTATTATCGTTAATTCCACTTGATTTTAATTCAATACCAAAAATGTTTAATAAAGAACTCAATTGTTTTTTAGCATATTTCAAAGACTCTTTAGCTACACTACTGTTATCTAAGTACACGTTTATCAACCTACTTAAATCATAAACAGATGCAATACCGTTTTGAACGTTAAAGTCATCATCCATAGCATTTATAAAATCAGAAACACAATTATCTATTTTTTGATTAAATAATCTATCATCATCACAATTATCTTCACAATTAATACGATAAATTAAATTATTGTAAGTATTTTCTAAACGTCTCAAATTATTCTTTGCATCTTCAAGAGCGGTTCTGGTATATTGCATAGGTCGTCTATATTGAGTAATAGACATAAAAAAACGAACACTTTGTCCATTTTCAGTTTCAAGCAATTTATGTAAAGTTACAAAATTTCCTAAAGATTTACTCATTTTTTCATCATTAACAGTAACAAAACCATTATGCAACCAATATTTAGCTAATGGCTTTCCTGTATAAACTTCAGATTGAGCAATTTCATTAGTATGATGGGGAAATATTAGATCTTCTCCCCCACCATGAATATCAATAGTGTCACCTAAATATTTATTTATCATTGCAGAACATTCAATATGCCACCCTGGACGTCCTGCTCCCCAAGGAGAGTCCCATGAAATCTCATTATCTTTAGCAGCTTTCCATAATACAAAATCGCTTGGATCTTCTTTTAAATTTAACTCACTGCTACTAACACGGTTACTAGCACCAGTCACTAAATCAGAAATATTTTCATGCACTAATTTTGTATAATCATTAAATTTTTTTGTCCGATAAAAAACATTTCCATTTACTTCATACGCGTATTCTTTAGTGATCAAGTTTTTTATAAATTTAATAATTGTATCAATATTTTCTGTAGCCTTTGGATTATATAATGCAGGACGTATATTTAATTTACTTATATCCTCTTTAAAACAATTGATATATTTATCAGCTAATTCTTTTACAGTGATGTTATTTTCATTTGCTGCTTTTATCATTTTGTCATCAACATCTGTAAAATTAGATACATAATTAACTTTATATCCTCGATATTCTAAATAACGTCTAATGGTATCAAAAGCCACTATAGATCTAGCATTTCCTATATGAATATAATTATAAACAGTAGGACCACAGACATACATATTAACTATTCCATCATTTAAGGGCTTAAAAATTTCTTTTCGTCTAGTTAATGAATTAAATACTTTTAGCATGTGTTAAATCTACTTTCTATTTATAAATTAAATATTTTTAATAAAAAAACACTAAGAATACTTAGTGCCCTTTTTTATAACATGTTAATTGTTTGTTCTATATTTTCAACAACTTTTTTAAATCCAAATAGTTCCAATGAATTAGCCAAATCTGGACCATGCATTTCTTTGGTAGCAGCTATTCTAATTGGCATATATAAAGCTCTTCCTTTAATTCCTGTTTCCTTTTGAATTTCCTTAATAGATTTTTGAATACTATAAGCAGAAAAAACAGGTAATTGTTTTATTTTATCAACAAATTTCTGCAATACAACTTTAGCTGTATCTAATTTTAATTCTTCCATAGCTTCTGAACTAATTTTTTTATTTACATTAAAGAAAATATCTTTACTCAAATCAACAATTTGATGAGTGTAAGACATTTGTTTTTTATACAAATGAACTAATTCCCTCAACCATTCAATTTTAAATTGATCTAAACTATCAGAAGATACTAGATTAGATTTCATCAATGCTCGTAAACTACTATCAAAAATTTCATCATCCGAAGCATTTTTTACATATTGGTTATTGATCCATTCTAACTTCTTACCATCAAATTTAGCTGGTGATTTAGATAATCTTTTTTCATCAAACATTTTAATTAATTCACGTTGTGTAAATAGTTCATTTTCTCCGACTGGGGACCAGCCCAATAAAGCGATAAAATTAAACATAGCGTTAGATAAATAACCTAATTCACGATACTGTTCAATGAATTGTAAAACTGTTTCATCACGTTTAGATAATTTTTTACCTGTTTCAGTATTAATAATTAGTGTCATATGCCCAAAGATTGGAGCTTGCCATCCTAAAGCTTCATAAATCATTAACTGCTTTGGAGTATTAGCAACGTGATCATCACCACGTAAAACATGAGTTATTTCCATCATGTGGTCATCAATTACTACAGCAAAATTATATGTAGGCATACCATCACGTTTCTGAATAACCCAATCACCGCCAATAGTATCAGAATTAATACTAATATCTCCTTTTACAATATCTTTCCAAGCATATTCTTTGTTTTTAGGAACTCTAAAACGAACGACAGGCTTAATTCCTTTTGCTTCAGCATCCTTTTGAACTTGCTTAATTTCTTCATCAGACATTCCTTCATATTCATAAACATAATGTGGAGCAATTCCTGACGATCTTTGGGCTTCTCTTTCGTTTTGTAACTCTTCTTCAGTTTTATAAGATTTATATGCTAAATTTGCATCTAATAATTGTTGAATATATTTTTGATAAATCTCTTTCCTTTCAGATTGACGATAGGGTCCATAATCACCTGGCTTATCTGGACCTTCATCCCAATCAATACCTAACCATTTAAGATTATCTAACTGACTTTTTTCTCCATCTTTAACGTTCCGTTTAGTATCAGTATCTTCAATTCTAATAATAAATTTTCCTTTATAATGACGAGCAAATAAATAATTTAATAATGCTGTTCTTGCATTACCAATATGTAAATGTCCAGTCGGCGATGGAGCATATCTAACTCTAATTTTATTTTGTACCAAAATAATTTCTCCTTTATTCTTTCTTTATATTTGCGAAAATCATTCTACCTGCTTCTGTTTGTAAAGCACTAGTTACTTCAACATCTAAATATTCATTTAAATGTTTTTTTCCTTCTTCCACAACAACCATTGTACCATCATCTAAATATCCAATACCTTGCTGTCGTTCATTGCCGGATTTTACAATGTAAACATGTTTTATTTGCTCTCCAGGAACAAACCTTGGTTTCATAGCGCCAGCTAATTTATTTAAATTTAAAATTTTAACATTACGAACTTTACTTACCTTTCCTAAATTAAAATCATTAGTAATGATTTCTGCATGCATTTGTTCTGCTAATTCTAACAATTTATCATCAACTTCAGTTATTTTAGGAAAGTCATTTTCATAAATTTCTATTGGCATTAATTTTTCTTTTTGCATTTTATGCAAAATATCTAATCCTCGTCGTCCACGTTCACGTTTCAAATCATCACCAGAATCAGCAATATATTGTAACTCTTGCAAAACAAAATTTGGAATTAATAACGTTCCTTCAATAAATCCTGTTTTAATAACATCATATATCCGACCATCAATTAAAACATTAGTATCTAAAATCTTATAGTGGTAAAAATTACTATTTTCACCATTCAAGTTTTTATGATGCCTAATTCCATTGGCAAACAATCTACGCCATTCTTCAGTCCGTGAAGTTCCTACTTTAAATCCTACATATCCCAATAAAAGCATTAAAGCAATAGGAATTATTGTGTTAGTTAACAATAAAGAAGTACTAAATAAAGCAGTGGAAATAATAAAAGCAATGGCTAATCCTAATACAACTCCTAAAGTTCCAAACAAAACATAAACAGGACCTTGTTTAAACAAAGTATTTTCTAACCAATCAAGCCATCTTTCCAAGGGTTTCATTATAATTAAACTGATTATATAAAATACAACAGCTCCTATTATGAGATTAACCAAGCTATTATCAAGCCAATGCATTTTCTTTAAACCAATCACATTCCAAAATATCGGCAAAAATCTAAATCCTAATCCTAATCCTGACAAAACAAATAATATAGATATAATTAATTTTCTATTTAATTTTAATTTGCCATGAATTTTCATAACATATATTCTCCTCTAAACTACTACGGAATAATAGATGCCTTTTTTAAAGCTTCTTGAATAGTTCTTACTTCTACTATTTCAATATTAGGAGTAATTGTAGCTCCCTTCAAATTTCCTTGCGGAATAAAAATATGTTTAAACCCTAATTTTTCAGCTTCAATAATTCTTTTTTCTATTTGATCAATTTTTCTTATTTCTCCAGTTAAACCTAGTTCACCAACAAAACAATCACTATTATTAACAACCACATTCTTAAAACTAGAAGCAATTGCTATTGCAATAGATAAATCAATTGCAGGTTCATCTAGACGAACTCCTCCAACTGCTTTTAAATACACATCTTGGCTTTGAAGATTTAAATGTGCACTCTTTTCTAAAACCGCCATAATAAGTGAAACACGATTTCTATCTAATCCTTGAGCAGTTCTTTGAGAGTTGCCAAAAACGCTATTAGTAGTTAATGCCTGGATTTCTACTAATATAGGCCTTGTGCCTTCCATAGAAACAACAATAGACGAACCTACTACGTTATTCAACCTTTCCTCAAGAAAAATTTTAGATGGATTAGTAATTTCTCGAAGACCATCTTTATACATTTCAAACATTGCTAATTCATTAGTGGACCCAAAACGGTTTTTAACTGCTCTTAAAATTCGATAATTATGATGTAAATCACCTTCAAAATATAACACTGTATCAACCATATGTTCCAAAACTTTTGGACCAGCAATAGCTCCTCCCTTAGTTACATGTCCTACTATGAAAATAGCTACCTGATTAGTCTTAGCTATTCGAACTAATTTAGAGGTTACTTCTCTAATTTGAGCTACAGATCCAGAAGCAGAATTGATTTCTGAATCATTCATTGTTTGAATAGAATCAATAATTACAAAATCGGGTTTTAAATCGTTAATTTGTTCAATTATGTTATCAATATCAGTTTCTGAATATAAATAAACATTATCACTGTTAACATTTAATCTGTCACAACGTAATTTAATTTGAGCTGTACTCTCTTCTCCAGAAACATATAATACTTTTTTGTTATTACCTATATGACCAGATATTTGTGTTAATAATGTTGACTTCCCTATTCCTGGATCGCCACCGATCAATATTAAAGACCCAGGTACAACGCCTCCTCCTAATACATGATTCAATTCATTTAAATTTGTTTTAAACCTCGGAGCATCCTTTAAATTAACATCTTTAATTAATTCTGGTTTGCTGTATTTGTTAGAAAAAGAACTCAAATTATATTTTTTCTGTTTAGCATCAACCGTTTTTTCTTCAACTAAAGTATTCCATTCATTACAATTAGGACACCTTCCTAAATATCTAGGAGAAGTATACCCACAATTTTGACAAACATATTGTGTTTTTACTTTACTCATAAAAAAATCCCTAAATTAATTATCAGAAGAACCAAATCCACCTGTACGTTTTTTATCCGGTTCCTTTTCATTATCAGTTAATAAATAAGAAGTAAAAATTCCTTGAGCAATTCTTTCTCCTTTTTTTATATGATAATCGGTGAGCCCATAATTTATTAATTGAACAAAGATTTCTCCATCATTATCTTCATTACCATAATAATCTGCGTCTATAACTCCTATTCCATTAGGCAAAATTAATCTACGTTTTAATGGTCCTGAAGATCTATTGATTAATAATAGTACTTCATTTTTTTGCATATAAGCTTTAACACCCGTTGGTACCAAAACAGGATTTAAAATTTTATTATCAATTTTTTCATCTTTACCTAAAAAAATATTTTGTAAAATTCCCAAAAAATTTTTTTTCCAAATGGAAGGAACAACAAAATCCTCAGCAGCTTCTAAATCATATCCTGCTGATAAAACAGTTTGCCTTTGAGGAAGTTTTAAATCTGAATTAGCAAATCTTTTAACTAGTTCAAAACCTCTCTTTTTCATGATTACGTACCACCTTAAATTATTTTTACTATTTATTATAATAATTAAGTAAGAAAATTTAAAAATATATTGAGGAAATAATGAATAAAGAAGAATTAAAAAAACAAGTTGGTTATAAAGCTGCAGAATTTGTACAAAACAATACTATTGTAGGATTAGGCACTGGAAGTACTGCTAAATACTTAGTAGAAGCATTAGGGAAACGTACTAAAGAAGAAAACTTAAATATTGTTGGCGTTGCCACTTCAAAAAGAACTGAAGAACAAGCACGTAGTTTAGGAATTACAATTAAAAATATAGATGAAGTTGATCACATTGATTTAACGATTGATGGCGCTGATGAAATCAGCTCAGATTTTCAAGGAATTAAAGGAGGCGGTGCTGCACATTTTCGAGAAAAAACTGTTGCCATTAATTCTAAACAAAATATATGGATTGTTGACAATAGCAAATTATCAAATAATTTAGGTAGTTTCCCATTGCCATTAGAAGTAATACCATTTGGTTCGTCACATGTTTTTAATAAACTAAAACTCAAAAATTACAATCCAAAATTTAGAGAAAATAATAATAAAAGAGTTATTACTGATCAAGGAAATTATGTAATTGATTTATATTTGCATGATATTAAAGATCCTACAAAATTAGCAAAAGAGTTAGATAGTATTACTGGTATTTTAGAGCACGGATTATTTTTAAATATTGTTAATAAAGTCATAGTTGGTTATCCAAACGGACCAAAAATTATTAATGTAAGATAAATAAAAGCAGCACTATAAGTGCTGCTTTTATTTACATATAAGACTCGCTAAAAATAGTTTTTTCCTTTAATTTAGGAGCCCATTTTACATATAACATTTCACTAACTTGTAACCAAGCATAAGCTAACAGAACAGCTCCTATTGTATCTGTCGGAAAATGAGCTTGAAGATAAACTCGGCTCATCATTACTAAAATAACCCAAATACATAGTAAAAATTGAATTAACAAACGTTTAGATTTACTACGTACGAATGGTACAAAACCAATAAATAAAATTGCCATTACCATAAATGTCCCCAATACATGTCCAGAAGGAAAACTATATCCTGTGTCAGTTAACAAATGTCCTATAGGTCGTGGACGTTTTACTAAATGTTTTACAATGGTCCCTAACAAGTATCCAATAACGCCATATCCTAAAGACCATACTGCAGTTATTCGATAATTCATACCCCATAAAATTAACGTTAATAATATTATATAAACCAAGTCAAACGCGGGCTTTGCCACAAAACTAACAGCAGAAAACATTATATGTAAAAAATTACTACCATGAGGAATAGCCGAAACAACAATTCTATCAATTATAGACATAACTTGTGAATTCATCATAGCAGCCAACATAAAAAACAAAAATAATATTGCTGTGCATAAAAATATAAAGGTTCTTCCTTTTTCTTTTCTAATTAACATAAAAACCTCCAATCAAACATTTATACTATACTAAATAAAGAAATAAAAACAAATAATATTGTTATAATTTAAATGTTTTGAACTATAATCGCTAATATTATTGAGAAGGATTTTTAAACATGGAACATGCTTTAATTATTGTTGTCGTAGGTTTAATTGCTGGAATTGGCGGTGCTGTTTTAGGTTTAGGTGGAGGTATTATTGTCACACCTATTTTAACTTTACTTATGGGAATACCAATTAAATATGCTATTGGAGCTAGTATAATTGCTGTTATTGCAACCAGTTCTGGAGCTACAATCGCATATCTTAAAGATAATGTTTTAAATTTAAGAGTGGCAATGTTTTTAGAAATTTTTACCACTATTGGAGCTATTGTTGGCGCATATCTTAATGGATTATTCAAACCAACCATTTTATATATGTTTTTCGGAATATTATTAATTTATTCTAGTTACAATATGGTAAGAAAATTGATGAATGGTAATAAAGAAGTGCTTAAAAAAGTAGTCCCTGATAAACTAGCACAAAAACTTAATTTAAATAGTTCTTATTACGATAAATCAACACAAAAAACAATTAAATATCAAGTAGAAAAAGTTCCTTCAGGATCAGCGGTTATGTTCGGTGCTGGTATTGCAAGCGGATTATTAGGTATAGGTTCAGGAGCTTTCAAAGTTATGGCTATGGATACATTTATGAAAATGCCATTAAAACCATCTACATCCACAAGCAATTTAATGATGGGAGTTACTGCAGCAGCTTCAGCTACAATTTATCTATTTAATGGATCTATTAGACCACTTATAGCAGTACCACTATCATTAGGAATTTTAATTGGAGCTGGTATTGGTAGTCGTATTATGCAAATTTTACCTTCAAAATGGTTAAGAATTATTTTTGTTCCAATAATTTTTTACATTGGCTTACAAATGTTCCTTAAGGGATGGGGTATTAACATATGATAAAAGAAAACGACAAATCAATAAGTAATGAAATGGATAAAGTAGAAATTACAATCGGCAAAATTTTGAGAATTGGAGTATTAATTTCTGCTATAATCATGTTATTTGGTTTTATTTTATATCTAACTAAACATAGTACGGGTTACATAAATGACAGTTTTCCAACAACTTTAACAGACATATTTATAGGATTAGCATCATTAAAGCCGGCAGCTGTTATGATGTTCGGATTATTTTGTTTAATTCTCACACCTGTACTTCGTGTAGCAGTATCAATTTATGCATTTTATGTGGAAAAAGATCACCTTTATGTATGGATAACCACTTTAGTGTTAGTTATACTAATAATTGCACTGTGTTTAGGTCATTATCTATAACTTGGAGGAGTTTATGAGTAACGATAATAATGATAAAAGAATGTCACGTGTAGAAAGGTATGATAAAAGAACTAGTGGAAATTATGTAGATTCTAAAATTGAAAAAAATCGTTCTTCACGTACAAATTTAAATAAACATCAAATAAATAATGATGGCCCATTTGTTTCTGAACACCATCCAATTAGAAACACTTTCTTTGCATTAATTGGATTTTTTATTATTGTGTTTGGTTTGTTTGGAAACCGAATTTATAATAATTTTAAGTCTTCAAGTAATATTATGTTTGACAGTAGCTCTACAAATTTACAAGCAAGAAATGTCAACAAATTAATTAAAGAAAAAAAACCTATATCGTTTTTATTAATGGGAACTGATGTTGGAGCATTAGGAAGAAATTCTAAAGCATGGGGTGGCGGAAGAACAGATTCTATGATGGTTGTCACTGTTAACCCTAAAAATAGAACAACTACAATGATTAGTATTCCACGTGATACCTTAGTTGCAATCTCTGGTCATGAAAATAAATTCCCTTCTAAAATCAATGCTGCTCATTACTATGGAGGAAATAAATCTTCAATCAAGACAGTAGAAAAAATGTTTAACATCCCAGTAGATTTTTACGTAATATTAAACATGGGTGGGCTTAAAAAAATGATTAATCGTGTAGGAGGAGTCAACATAGTATCTCCACTTACATTTACGTATGAAAATCAACATTTTACCCGTGGAAAGAAAATGCATGTTGATGGAAATCAAGCGTTAAAATTTACCAGAATGCGTTATCAAGATCCTGAAAGTGACTATGGACGTACCTTAAGACAAAGAATCGTTATTACCGCGTTATTAAAGAAAAGTACAAAATTAAATACTTTATTAAATAGTTCATTTTTAAAGAGTATGGCTAAACAATCAAAAACAAATATGTCCTTTGACGATATGTTGTCAATAGCTAATTATTATCAATCAGCTACTAAACATATTGTTTCAGATCATGCTCAAGGAGTTAGCTATAACATAAAGGGACAAGATTTTGAGGTAGTTCCTCAAAACGAAAAGCAACGAGTCACTAATGAAATTCGTAAACAATTGGGACTTAAACATGAAAAAACTGGTCCTAGATTTGCTAATAAAGTGCCAGAAGATTTGTTAATTTATGCACCATCAAAACATTTTGGTGAAAAGAAAGTTAAAAAAGGCTCTGTTTGGGGTAAAGATACAAACTCCATTTCTAAATATGACAAAGCATATCATAATGGGCATGACAGTCAATTAAATCCTAATTATGACGCAAACAATACAGACACAGATTCTGATTATTAATATCAAAGGAATTCATCAATGAACAAGAATTTTTTATCATCATCTTTTGACCCTAAAGATTTTTTATCAATTGTTAGTATTGATATTTCAGAAGTTAGTAAACATACAGGCGTATCAACGCGACAATTACGTTACTGGGAAAAAAAGGGATATATTAATTCCATTGATCGAAAAAAAGGAGAAAATCGTCATTATACAATTTTGACTGTTTACGTGATTTCAGTTCTTAAGCATTTAATAGACAATGGCTTAAGCCTTAAAAAGGCTGTCGAAAAAGTGCAAAATTACACGTATAAATTATCCGAAGTTAAAAAATTTATTTTTGATCGTTACAATTTTTGTGAAGAAAAAAACAACACAATATACATATTCTTAGGTAGAAGTGACAATAATAAATATATTTATGGGTATAGAAAAAAACAGGATGAACATTATTCAATTATGATTACCGATAATCCTATATAAATTAAAAGGAGCAGTTTTTATACTGCTCCTTTTTATAAATAAACACAAAAACAATTCGTTAAAAAGAATCATTACTAACAAATAAATCGTTATGTTTACCATGCTGATATTCAGGTTGGATAGTCACATGACAAATATTATATTTATTTTTTAACAATCGATTTATATTGTCTAATACTTTTTCTACTTCACTTAACTTTAAATCATCCATATTTACATGTACTGATAAAATAACTTTACTTTCATCTATCATCCAAGCATGTAAATGATGTACTCCTGTTACTTTGTTCATACTAGCAATATCTTTCTCTATTTGCTTATAAGGGAGATTAGGTGCAGATTGCATAAAAATATCAATTGTTTTACGTAATACAGGTATAGTTTCACAAATTATATATATACTAATAACTATGGTTAACAAGGAATCTAAAAATTTAATTTTTGTTAAATACATTATTATACTTCCAACCAAAACAGAAATAGAAGCTAATACATCTGATAAAATATGTAAATATGTGGCTTTAATGTTTAAATTATTCTTTTTTCCACTATGCAATAACAAGGTAGAAAATAAATTAATTAAAAAAGAAACTAAGGCAGTCCAAAACAATACACCTACATTAATATCCTTAGGATGTAAAATTCTTATAAATGCTTCAACAATAATAAATAAAGAAATTAAAAGTAAAACAACGCTGTTAACAAAAGCAGCTAATATTTCTGCTCTCTTATAACCAAAAGTTTTAATTTTATTCTGCTTTCTTTTTCCAAAAATATTAGCAATATAACTTAACAAAATAGAAAAAAAATCACTTAAATTATGTATAGCATCAGATATCAATGCTAAAGAAAAGGAAAAAATACCACCAACTAATTCAATTATTGATAAAAGCAAATTTAATATCATTGACACTAACAGTCTTATACTATTATTTAAACTCATAACTCTTCTCCACTAATAATTTTAACAAAATCATTATTAATTAACCATTTTTGTCAACTTACTTGACATTTTTTTGTTTAGCAATAAAATGTTTATGTTTCGTAATAATTAAGGAGGATTACAATGTTAGGAATTAAAGCACAAGCTCAAGATATAAATGGAAAAACATATAATCGCTGGACTATGTTATCTGTTATTATTATTGGAGCTTTCTGTACAATTTTAAATCAAACTATTTTAGCAACAGCTTTCCCTACATTAATGCATACTTTTAATGTATCCACTGCTACTGTACAATGGTTAACTACTGCATTTCTAATGGTTAATGGTATAGTCATTCCAATCACTGCATATTTAACTAACAGAGTAAATTCTAAATGGTTATTTATTACAGCCATGATTATTTTTGAATGCGGTACTATTGTCGCATTTAAAGCACCCAATTTTGGAACATTATTAACCGCTAGAATTATTCAGGCTTTAGGTGTAGGTATTTCTATGCCCTTAGTACAAAATCTTGCTCTATCTATGTTTCCACCAGAACAAAGAGGAGTAATTATTGGATTAGTTGGTATTCCAATAGGTGTCGCTCCTGCAATTGGGCCAACATTATCTGGATGGATTATAGATAATTACTCATGGCGTGATTTATTTGGAATGTTAATTCCTATAGTCGCAATAGTTATTATCTTAGCTTTCTTTGCTCTACATCCCGTAATCAAAAACAAAAAAGATAGTATTGATATTCCATCAGTTATTTTATCTACAATTGGATTCGGACTATTATTATATGGATTTTCATCCGTTGGTAATGATGGTTGGACAGCGAAAAATGTCATCTGGTCAATAATTGTTGGAGCTATTGTTGTTGTTATTTTTTCTATAAGACAATTAAAATTAAAAAATCCATTTTTAGAGATTCGTGTATTTAAATCACCTATTTTTACACTCTCTACAGTACTTGCATCATTTACTATGATTTGTATGATGGGAGTTGAATTTGTTTTACCACTTTATTTGCAAATTGTTCATCAAATGAGTGCATTTCATTCAGGACTAACCTTACTTCCAGGGGCATTAATGATGTCAATAATGAACCCAATAACAGGAAGAACCTTTGACAAACAAGGAGCACGGCGCCTGGCAATTATTGGTTTATTCATTTTATTCTTCAGTACAATGCCTTTTGTAACACTAACTAAACATACATCTACTACTTTCGTCACTGTTTTATATGCAGTACGTATGTTTGGTATAACTATGGTTACTATGCCAGTGACTACGGCAGCTATGAATAGTTTGCCAAATTCATTAATTGCACACGGAACTGCAGTTAATAATACTACTAGACAAATAGCAACTTCTATTGGAACAGCCATTTTAATTTCAGTACTAACAAACGTTTCTAATAACCATATGCCTAGCCATAGTTTGTTACATACGGCACCTTTAAAATATAAATCACAAGCTTTAACTGCAACACTTACAGGTTATCATACAACATTTTTGGTTGCCTTAATTTTCGGATTAATTGCTTTAATTCTTTCTTTCTTCCTTAAAAAGGGAAACTTTATTTTAAATCAAAAAAAAGCTACAAATTATAACACAAATGGAGGCCCAAAATAATGATAACTGTTGTTTTAGCATTAAGTGCTATAGCACTATTCTTGTCTTTCGTTTATTTACAAAATAAAGGACTCAGATTTATTTTAACCATATTATCTGGTTTTATATTTCTTAGTTCCATTGCTTGCATTGGAACCAATGATGTTAAACATTTAGGTATGCATGAAGTAACGATAACTAAAAAAAGAAGAATATATTCTGCAATACCTAAAATTAATATAAATATGATTATATTTAAAAACTTAGGTACTCAAAATAAAGAAAGTATACAATTATACGCTAACCATCCCAACCAAAAAAAGCCATCTCATACTTCTGCAAATGATTATGTAACTAATAAAGTTGTTAGAACTAATAATAATAAAGCATACATAAAAACAAGAAACAAAGTTTGGGAATATCAAAATTCAACAATTAAATTTTGGTTTAAAGTTCCTAAAGAAAACAAAGAAATTATTAAGCAAACAAACATTTTTTACATACCTAACAACTGGATGTACATTTCTGCTAACAAAGCAAGTCAGTTAAAAAAACAAATGGTGAAATTAAAAAGATCTCCTAAATTACAAAAAATGATTAAAAATCAAACCAAACAATATGTTGCACAACAAATGCAACTAGCAATTCAAAAAGATCCTTCTATATCTCAAAATAAATCCAAACAAAAGCAATTAGAAAAACAATTTACAAAACAACTTGAATTAAAAGTTATGCAAAGTATGCTTAAATAATTACAAAATAAAAAGGAAAATTAACTAACTAGTTAATTTTCCTTTTTATTTTGTAAAAACTTTTTATTGATAAATTTCACTTCTATATTTTCAATATCATGCATTATCAAACTAGTAATGCTACAATTATCAGGCACTCTAATATCTAACATTGCATTTAAATAATTTAATAGATGCATAATGTAAACACCATGAGTTACTAACAATACATTACAATCATTTTCATTCTTATTATCATCCCAAATCAATTTTAATCCTTTTAAAATACGATTTCGAATATCAATAAAATATTCTGCTTTTTTAAATGGATCTGTTTCGGCAACAATATCAGTAGCTTTCTTTAAACCATATTTCGTTATCAAATCATCTAAAGAATGAGCATTATATGGCATTGCAGTTTCATGCCATACTTGTGAACTATCTAATCCTTCCCAATAACCAAAATTTAATTCGCGAAATACCTTTTTTTGTTGTATTTTTAATTTACTAAATTTATTTTCATCAATAATATAATTAGCAGTATCATATGCTCTCTTTAAGTCACTACTATAAATAGATGTGAATTTAATTTGAGATAATTCTTTTCCTGCACTTTTAGCTCCTTCTATCCCATCCTCCGTTAAATCAATATCACATATTCCTTGTACTCTATGAAATAAATTAAAAATAGTTTGTCCATGACGAATTACATAAATATTAATACTCATGAATTAAATTCCCTTTATAATTAAATATTATTAATATTATACAAAAATTGAATTGAGGTTTCACATTGAACAATACTCTTAAAAACGAAAAAGCTTTTTTAAAAGAAATTATTAATAAACTAAAAATTAAAAAAGAAGAATTAACAAATAAAATTAAAAAAACCAATCAACAAATTGAAGACACTAAAAAGGCATTTGATGACATCCACATAAAAACATCTACATATTCGAATATAACCGAAACATCAATGTCTGTGAGAACCCAGCAACAAATATTAGACCAACAAGAAGCTTCTTGGAAGGGTTCTGAAAACCTAATTCACAATATCAATACATTATTAAATAAACCTTATTTTGCACGTATTGATTTTAAAGAAAATCAAAAAAAAGAAACAATATACATTGGCTCTCATTCTTTTATAGACAAAGATAAATTTCTCATCTATGACTGGCGAGCGCCAATATCTTCTATTTATTACGACAGCAACTTAGGTAAAGCATCATATCAAACGCCATCTGGTAAACAATTAGTTGACGTACTGCTAAAACGTCAGTTTGATATTAAAAAAGGCAAATTAATAAATTACTTTGATACAAACGAAGCTGTAGTAGATCAAAAATTATTAGAAACCTTATCTGATACTGCTTCTACTAAAATGAAAAGTATTGTAACAACTATCCAAAAAGAACAAAATACAATCATTCGTGATGATAAACATGAATTAATTTTCGTTCAAGGCGTTGCAGGATCAGGAAAAACAGCTACTATTCTACAAAGAATAGCATGGTTACTATATAGATATAGAAATAAAATCTACTCAAGTCAAATTATTTTATTTTCTCCAAATCAATTATTTAATGATTACATAAACCAAGTATTACCTGAATTAGGAGAACATAATGTCGTTCAAACCACATATAAACAATTACTACATCACAAAATACCAAAAATAAAATTAGAAACTATTCACGAACAATATGAAAATAATATAAAAAACAAAAACACCTTGTTTAACCAAATAGAATCTAGTTTATCTTTTTTTAACGCAGTTAAAAATTATGCATCTTTATTAAATAAAAAAGGAATTATATTTAACGATATAAAAATAAATAACAAAATTATTTTTTCTAAAAAAGAAATCGAAAATATTTATTATTCATTTAACGAAAACTATAAATTAAACAACAGAATTGACGCCACTAAAGAATTATTAGTAAAAAAATTAAATGAAAAAGTTAAAAAAATAGCTAAAAGCAAACAAATAGAAAAACAAATTCAACTGTTGTCACAAGAAAACATTAATAATATATGTGCAGAAAAACAATTTAAAAACCAAGATGAACAGTATAAATTTATTGCTAATCAATTAGCTTTAAAGGCTCTCAAAACAGCACATCAGAAGATCATCCATAATAGTTTTTTAAATATTAAACAACAGTTCATAGATTTTTTAAACAAAGTTCCTAATTTTCTTAGTACTATAAAAAACAACAAAGAATCTTGGTTTTTCCACATAAATTATCAATTAAGTAAAGAAACTTTATCGATAGATCTAACTACAGTTTTCATTTTTTTATATGATTTATTAATCGGAAAAAAAGGAGATAAAAACGTTAAATTTATTTTTATTGATGAAGTTCAAGATTATTCATCAATTCAAATAGCATATCTAAAATATTGTTATCCTAAGGCTAAATTCACCTTACTTGGTGATCTAAATCAAACCATTTTTAATTATCAAGATAATAACGTATTAACTAATGATTTAAAAAATATTTTTGCCAATAATTCAATTAAAACCTTTAAATTACAAAATACATATCGCTCAACTAAACAAATTACCAATTTTTCTAAAGATATATTAGAACAAAATAATGATATTATTGCCTTTAACCGTAATGGTGACAAGCCAATAATCAAATTTAATAAGGGATTTGATGAACAATATAATAATCTTCTTAATTATTTAAATGAAAACGATAATGTTACAATCATTACTAAAACTTTATCTGAATCAATATTAATAGATAACTTCTTAAAAAAGCAAAAAGTAAAACATAAATTAATTAAAGAAGAAAAGCAAAATTTAACTAAAGAACATATTGTTATTCCTGCTTTCTTAGCAAAGGGATTAGAATTTAATCATGTATTAGTGTGGAACGTCAATGATAATTTTTCAGATAATAAAAAAGATCGACAATTACTATACACTATTTGTTCACGTGCAATGCATAAACTAATACTTTTTACAAATAAAAATAAACCAAATGAAATTATTAAGAAACTAAAGCCAGATTTATATGATATAAAATAACTATTATGAAAAATTTTAATATGTTTACAAGACAAAAATGGTCTTCTTTATACGAAACACAAAAAGTACCAGTATCAGAAGTACAACTTAATAAAATAAAATCAGTTAACGATAAAATATCCTTAATTGATGTTAAAGATATATATATTCCACTGGTTAACTTAATTTACTTAAAATATGAATTATATAAAGATACAATTAAAAAACAAAATAGTTTCTTAAATATTAATGCCCCTATCACACCTTTTATCATAGGAATTGCGGGATCTGTATCTGTTGGTAAATCAACAATTTCTAGATTACTCAACATTTTATTTAACCATTTATTCAGCAATATAAAAGTACAACAAATAACAACAGACGGATTTTTATATAGTACAAAATATTTAAAAGAACACAATCTTTTAAATAAAAAAGGATTTCCTGAAAGTTATAATATGCCAAAACTTATTAATTTCTTAGAAATGGTTAAACAAAATAAAAATAATATTAAAGTTCCAAAATATTCACATGAATATTACGATATTTTACCTAATCAATTTAATAACATAAACAATCCAGATATTTTGATCGTTGAAGGAATAAACGTCTTGCAAATTTCTAAAGATACAGATGTTTTTACAAGTGATTTTTTTGATTTATCAATTTATGTAGATGCAGATAAAAAAAATATTAAAAAATGGTTTATCAATAGATTTGAACTACTGTTGGACTCCTCATTTCAAAATCCACAAAATTACTATTATGATCTTGCAATAGGGCCTAGACAAAAAGCACTAAATTATGCAAATGATGTTTGGAAAAATATTAATCTTCCAAATTTGGATCAATATATACTACCCACTAAAAATAGAGCAAATATTATTATTCATAAGGATCATGATCATCTTGTAGATAAGTTATACATTAGAAATTATTAAAAAGAGAGCAATTATGAAATTGCTCTCTTTTTATTATGGCTTAATATAAGTAAACCCTTGTTTTTGTTTTTCTACTAACTCGACAACTCCAGAAGCCACTATATAAATTCGCTCCAATATATTCTGCCGATTTAATCCTTGTTCATTTATTGAATTATTACATGCAACTACATTTACGTTATTGTCCAGCAATTTTATAATACGACTTTCAATCTCACTATCCAATGTTAAAGATGTAACGGCATTACCATTAGCTAATATTTCAATAATTATTTGCTCATCTTGACTATTATAATAAGTTAACATGTTATTGACATTATTTAATAATTTCTTCCAGTCTTTTTTCTCATCAATATGAAAAATTACCTTCATTATCTTTTCCTCTTAATTATTTAATCTAACATTTTTATAATCCCAGTTTATTCCAATTGGATGATATATCAAACCCTTAACTCTATTTTTTTGTAAAGACGGTCCCCCGCCATATTTAGCAAACCAAAACAATGGTATTTGATAAGTATTTATACTTTTATTTAATAAAGCATTAGGATCAAAAAAAGTAGGAATTTTTTGTTTTAACGCTAAATCGTAATTACCATTATATAAATCAGTTAAATAATTTGGCAAACTTTCTTCTTTTAAGTCAACACTAACATTTGGTAATCTATTTAATTCATATTGAATAAATCTTGCTTCATTTTCATTAAAATAATCACTAGTAAATAAAAGCTTCAATTTGATTTTTTGAATGTTTGCTTTTTGAATATTTTGTTTAGCTACATTGAAATTATAAATAAATTTTGGTCCATTATTTTTTTGTAATTTATTGGGAATAATTCTATTAGCACTTTTATACTGACCATGCATAACAAAATCAGTCAATTTCTTTTTATTTATAGACGTAGCTAGACCATTAACTAAATCCATATTGTTATTAATTTTTTTACTATGCAAATTAACTTGTAAGTAACCTAAATCATATCCTGCATAGTTTTTATAATCTTTATCATCTTTATATTCAATATTTTGAGCACCTTTTAAAGACATAATATCTAATTTATTATTATCAAATAAACTCATAGATTTTCGACTATCAGGAGAAACAATATATTTAATATACTTTAAATGTACATTCGAAGCATCCCAATAATCTTTATTTTTTTGCAAAAGAAAAACGGAGTTTAATCCCTTCCATTTTTTTACCAAAAACGGACCAGAATATAATTGTTTACTAGCACTCAATCCGTAATCATGTTGATTACGATACACCATGCTCTTTTTTTGAGGAAAAAAAGTAGGAAAACATAATAGTTGTTTTAAATTATTTTGTGGTTCATTCAATAAAAGTTCTATTTTTTCTCTATTTAAAGCATGTATGCCTAACTTGTCAGTAGACAAACGGCCATTTTGAACAGAAGTGGCATTTTTAATATTTTTGAATAAATAAGCATATGGAGCATTTGGCAAAGTATTTGTTCTTCTCCAAGAATAAACAAAATCATTAGCAGTTATTCTCTGTCCATTATTCCAATAAGCTTTTCGTAACGTAATTATCCACTTTGTTCCATTATCATAAACCTGTACTTTTTTAGCTAATGCCTTTTGAGGAATATTATCTTTATTCAAACGATATAATCCTTCTTCTGTATTTAACAAAACTGTTAAATCATTATGATTAACAGCCTTAGAAATATCTAACGTTGTGATAGGTTTATTTATAGATACACGTAACGTATTTTGCTGCTTATTCACATGCAAAAATACTGTTAAAATTAAAAAAACTAATGCGACAATACATAAGATAACTAAATATAAATTTTTATTATTTTTTTTCATTTTAATACTCTTAAATATTTTTCGGATATATACTATTATCTGATAATAAATTTTAGAGGTTTTCGTTTGAATTATACATCTACAAAAACAGATCCATTAAAAGCTATCATTGTAGGCGTTCATCTTAATCAAGATGACCACTTTGCTTATTCAATGAAAGAATTAAGTAATTTAGCTAAAGCAGATAATATCAAGGTAATGGCCGAATTAGATCAAAATCTAGATACTTTTAATTCTAAAACATATTTAGGCAAAGGCAAAATCAATGAAATAATAGACTTAAATAAACAAAATAATCTAGATTTACTAATTACTAATGACGAATTAACTGGATCTCAAATCAGAAACATCGAAAAAATAACTGATTTAAAAGTTCTCGATCGCACATCGTTAATTTTAGATATTTTCGCACAAAGAGCTAAATCACATCAAGCTAAAATTCAAATTCAAATAGCCCAATTACAATACCAATTACCTAGACTACGCAATTTTAATGATTTACAAAAAGATCAACAAAAAGGTATAGGTGTTAATAGAGGATCTGGAGAGACACAATTAGAACTTAATCGCAGAAATATCCAAAAAAAAATAAGTCATCTAAAAGAAGAATTAAATAACTTAGACAAAATAAATCAAACTAAACAAACTAAACGAAATAAAAATAATATTCCTTCCGTTGCGCTAGTAGGTTACACCAATTCAGGCAAATCCACTACTTTAAACCAAATAATAAAATTATTCAACGATTCAAATAATCAAAAAAAAGTATTTGAAAAAAATATGTTATTCGCCACATTAGATACTAGTGTTCGAAGAATATCTTTAAATAATAATAATGATTTCATCTTATCAGACACTGTGGGATTTATTAGTAAATTACCTCATAACTTAATAGAAGCGTTTAAATCAACACTTTCTGAAGCAGTAAATGCAGACTTACTGATACAAGTAGTTGATTACTCAGATCCTAATTTTGAAAGTATGATCGATATAACTAATAAAGTTTTACAAAGCATTAATATAAACAAAAAACCAATGATTATTGCATTAAATAAAGCAGATTTAGTAAAAGAAACATATCCAGCCACCGAAGGAAATCAAATTATATATTCTGCTAAAGATGAAAAGTCAATAAAATTATTAGTACAAACTATTGAAAATAATTTATTTAAAAATAAAGTAAATACTACTTTATTGATTCCTTTTGATAAAGGTAATATTTTAAACTTTCTTAAAGAAAACGAATCTGTAAATAATATAAAATACATAAATACAGGTATTAAAATATCTGCAAAATTAAGACCAGAATCTGTGAATAAATTTAAAGACTACATTATTTCTAAAAAATAGAAGGTGACGATATGAACGGTTTTTTAGGTGAATTTTTTGGAACCATGGTCCTAATTGTTTTAGGATGTGGAACTTCTGCCAGTTTTAATTTAAAAAAATCTTATGGTAATGGGACAAACTGGTTATATGTTTGTTTTTCATGGGGATTAGCCGTAACGATGGGAGTATATGTTGCTAACTTTATTGGGTCTCAAGCGCATCTTAATCCTGCAATCACAATCAGTTTTGCAATTTTCGGAAAATTTTCTTGGCATCAGGTTATTCCATACATAATGGCACAATTTTTAGGAGCCTTTATTGGTGCAAGTTTAGTAGCACTACACTTTTATCCGCATTTTAAGAATTCAAAATCAGAATTAGACGGAAATTCTGTAGGTATTTTTGCAACTAGACCGGCTATTAAAAATAATATTTTTAATTTATTATCAGAAATTATTGCAACTTTCTTTTTTGTTCTAATTTTAATTTGCCTTGGCAATTTTTCTCAAGGACTTAAACCTTTAATCATTGGATTAGTTATAACTGTTATAGGAACTAGTTTAGGAACGACTACAGGTTTCGCTTTAAACCCTGCTAGAGATCTTAGTCCTCGTCTTGCATATGCATTATTACCAATTCCAAACAAAAGCAACCCAGAATGGCATTATTCTTGGATTCCTTTTATAGGACCAATTATCGGTGCTATTTTAGCGACAGGAATTAGTATCTTAATTTAAAAATAAAAAAAGTGGAGCCTATAATAGGCTTCACTTTTTTATTTTCTCTTATCAAAAGCAACTTCAACTTTTAATTTATAAGGTAGCTCTTCCTCTGTTAAACCTGATCGTTTAATTTGCTTTGCAAGACCTCCCTCTAAATTTACAGTTGCTAAATATAAATCAAAATCTTTTGCTGCAGTTTTTACACTACTCAAACCTACCCGATCTAAATACGCAATATCATAGGAGTCTTTTTGATTTATTCCTCCATATATCAAAAAACTACCATCAGACTTTACTAAATTAAAATATGGTAAACTGAATCCTTCGCTTCCTATAGCATAAAATGGTGTATGATGTTTTAAAATAAACTGTTTAATTTCTTTATCAGTTTTCTTATTATAATCAAAATTTAATATCCCTGTAGATATCAAATCATTAACTACTTTTAATAAATTGTTATATTCTTGATGTGTTATTTGCACACTAGCTGGAACAATATCTTTTTTTCTATAAACTCCATGATTAATTATATGATGTTGTTTTCCTTCTTCTTTTAAACGTTCATCTCCCAACCACTTAGCTATTTTTTCAGAGGGGTCAAACCTATGTCTTTTGTTTAAAAAATAAAAATAAAAATTAATCAAAATACAATACAATAAAAATACGAATACTAGAATAAACAAAAATCCTCTAAAAAGTTTGCCATTATCGATGAATCTTATTCCTACATATAAAAGATACCAATTACATATAAAACCTATAAAAGTATATACCTTACCCTTTAACTTAGTATTAACATTTAAAAATCCAAAAAATTGGTGAAACAAATTCAAAAGATTAAACATACGATCCTCACTTAATTAGTTAAATTTTCATTAACATTTGTATTAGTTTGTTGATTTGGTTGAACATTATTCGTATTAATATTTGTATTTTTATAGTTATTATCGTTTTTTACGATAGATGAACTATTATGGGAAACATTAACTTTAATATTGGAAGAATTATTAGCTACATCATTATTGTTGTGTTCAGTATATTTAGAGTTCGAATAAGAAGATTGATTATCATCATTATGATTAACAACCAAACTACTAGAACTACTAGAAACATTAGGCGCTCCTTCTGAAGTGTTGGTTACTTTATTTACAACTAAATTAGTAGCAGACAAAGCCAACACAATTGATACAACAGCCGCAGGACTTATAAATGGTGGTATTTTTTTATTCATTTTTTTCTCCTAAAATATTATTAATAATACAATCTAATTGTTTTTTAGTATCTTCCCAATTATCATTATAAATTATTTTACTAAATGGTATTAAATCCTCCGGGATGGTTAAGTCACGTTGATTTTCTTTACTAGACAGTCTAGATATTACTTGTTCATTACAATCTCCACGATTCTTAATTCTTTCTTTTAAAATATCAGAATTAGATACTGTAATGTATAATATTTGAACCTTACCACCTAGTTTTTTTATATAAGACATAGCTCCTTGTGTGTCTAAAATAATACTGACTATATTGTTCTTTTCAAATGCCTTCTGTAATCCAATATAAGAAGAACCATATTTATACCCATCATATACAACCCGCTCAATATATTGAATTTTTTCAAAACTTTTATTATTTTCAAAATAATAATCTAGTCCATTAATTTCATTATATCTAGGTGCACGTGTAGTATGAGTTATAATTCTAGGTATGTTATATTTTTTACGTATATAATTACTTATTTTACTTTTACCAGTACCACTGGCGCCTACGATCACTAAGATTGTATTATTCATAGTTAATAATCCTCAAAAAATCTTAAATCATATTATAAAACATAAATTTTTCTTGACAATAAACAGGCACCTGTTATATTTATTACAGGTACCTGTTTTATTAAATTATTAGGAGGTTTTTTATGAATAAAAAGCAACAAATTATTCAAAAAATGAAAATAATTCATGCAAAAATGAGAATGCAACAACTTAAAGATAATCCTTATGGTATTAATAATCCAGAAAAAGGGCAAGGACGTATATTATTATTACTTAGTATTCAACCTAATATGCCAACTAAAGACATTGCATATTTATTAAACATTAGACAACAATCATTAAATGAATCATTAAAACGATTAGAAGAAAATGAATATATTAAAAGAACTCCCTCTCCAGAAGACAAACGCATTATGATTGTTAATTTAACAGATAAAGGACAAGAAAAAGCTAATCAAGTTAAAAAACAAAATCATAATGACTATTATATTCTAGATAACTTTTCCGACACAGAATTATCTAATTTAGATAATTATTTAAATAAAATGCTTGATAATTTACCAAATTTAAAAGAGTCAGATTTGGATGCGCAAATGAAAAATAGATTCAAAAGAATGAAAGAATATATGGGAAAAGAACGTTTCGAAAAAATCATTAAAATACGTCATAATATGTTTAAAAATTTTCACGATTTCCAATAATTAAAAACCCAGGTAACTACTACCTGGTTTTTTATTTTCTTATAAAATCAACAATATCTTGTAACATTTCTTTACGATTATAACCGGCAAAAACATGGTTACTAGTATCATATTTTCTGATTTTTATTCGATTAAAATATAAATTTTGATATTTTAACGCTACTTCTTGTGGAACGTATTCATCACATAAACTTTGACAATATAATACTGGTCCATAAAAACTAGAAATTTGTTGTTCATTACAATTTATACATTCAATAATAAATTTTTTACCAACTGTTTGATTAATTTTACTAATATCAATGACATTTGGAATATGTTTAATGTCAAAAGAAGTTCCTAACAATATACCTCTCCTAATTTCTGTCAACATAGAAATAGCAGGAGCAAGCAAAATTAATTTATCTATCTGCAATGTTGAAGATGCTAAACTAGCAATTAATCCTCCTTCTGAAAATCCCAATAAAATCACTTTGGCATTTGGATAGTAAGAATTAACCATATTTATCATTGCAGAAACATCTTCTAATTGTGTCGACAACGACATATCTTTAAATATGCCATCACTTTTTCCACAACCATAAAAATCTACACGTATAACTAATAAACCATTATAATTCAAAAATTTAGCACAATCATTTATCAAAGATCCTTTTGTTCGTCCACAATCCGCTCCAAAACCGTGCAACAAAATAACAACATTTTCTATTTTTTGATTCGATTTATCGATATATCCTCTAAGTGTTATCCTTCCTCTTTTAATTTTTAATTTTTGCATAAAAGCCTCTAAATATTTACAGTGTGACAACAGAATAAGTATATCCTTGCTTTTCTATAAAAGAAAAAACATCTTCAGTTTTTAAGAAAATTGTATGCGTGTTTATATTAGGATGAAAAGTTAAAATATTTTCATCTAACATCTCTTTATCAAAATAAATTTTTATATTTATCTTTTAAAAATAAAGTTTTTGTACGAACACCATTATATC
>JADIMP010000006.1 GCA_017694665.1 Candidatus Gallilactobacillus intestinavium | reverse complement strand
CAAGGATTATTTTTTTGCAAAATGTACGTTAAAATAAATCCAGCAATTACTAATTGTACAGTCATTCTTGTACTAGCAATAAATAATAATTTAGTTTGATTAACACGACAGTACTTCATAATTAATCCAACAACTAATAAAATTATATAAACTAATAAAAATTGGATTAAATCAATTTTAACAATTTCGTGCATTTAAACACCTCATTTAATTTAATCTAGGTGAATTTCATCATCAGCAAATTTATTTACTAAATTTTGATTATGACAAATTATCAAAGAATAAATTTTATTTTTGCTAAAATATTCCTTTAAGTTACTTAATAAATTAATAGCTGTTTCCGAATCTAAAGATGATGTTGGCTCATCTAATAAAATTATTGGTGATTTAAATGATAAACAAATAGCCATAAAAACACGTTGCTTTTCCCCGCCTGATAATGTCTGACATTTAGCATTTAAATCAAAATTAATTTGGCATAAATTCAAAAAGAATTTCATATCTTCATTAGAAATAATCTTTTCTTCGCAATAATTATAATATTTTTTAAAATTATCAATAATAGATTTATTGAATAAAAATGGTTCTTGAGATACTAAATTAATTAATTTCCTTCGTTTAATTGGATCAATTTCTGTAAGATTATATTGATTTAAAAAGAACTCCCCTTGTTCGGCCACTAAACTACCATTAATTAATTTCAAAAGTGTACTTTTACCTCTTCCACTTGTACCAGTTAAAAAGGTCATTGGAACATTTTTAATTATGATTGATTTTGGATATGAAATATTTTTAAATTGTAAATTTTTAATTTGCAACATATTTTTACTCCATGATATACATAATAAAAAATCTTTCTAATTTTATTTAGAAAGATTTTTATTTATCAATGATTTTGCATAGGTTGTTGGGTATTCATGCCACCATTATTCATAGTTGTATTTGTTGCGTTTGAGACAACGTTGCTATGATTTATATTTGGATTAACTGGTCCACCTGTTTGATTTTGATGGTAATAGTTATAATAATTTTTACTATTATTGGAATTATTATATTTATCATTTTTATTTGATGAATAATCGTTATCATCAGATGAACTATCATCATTTCCATATTTTATTTTTTCTAATTTATTAACTGAAACTATTTTTTTAGCTAATTTATTAGTAAAACTACGTTCACTAGATGTCGCATAAAAGTTTTGCATTGCATCATTAATTGACATTTTATTTGTCCTTGTTTCACCAGTAACAATAATTTTGTTACTATCAGTTAATTCTACAGTTAGATTATTACTATATGTGTTTTTTTGACTAGTAATAATTCTACCTCCATCACTTAAATTACCTTGCAATGCCCAATGAATACGTAATAAAGATTTAGGTTGATCTTGATTATAATAACTTTGAATAATAATGGCAATTTTTTGTGCTTTAGTTAATTTATTATTCCAAAATTTTATTGGATTGTTCTGTACTTGATAATTTAAACTTGAATGGTCTTTTTGGCTTTGTTTTTGAACAATTTCAGCTTGACGTTGTTGTACATGTTCAGCATGAACATGATGAATGACAAAACCAATAAATAAAATAATTAAAATCCAAATAATAATTAAACGATTACGATGTTGATTATTATTTCGTTTTTGTTGTTCTCGATTAACTCTACTAGGCGTCTCTTCACTCATTTCTAATACCTCATTAAGTTTAAATTAATATTTAACAATAAACTATTTTACCATAACTTAAACATTCGCTTGAAATGGCTAATTATTTTTACCTTAACTCTTGATTTTATAAGTTAATAATATTGGATTCATTTTGTTCATAAATATTGTCGTTAGCAGTAAAATAAATTACTTGATTATGTTTACTAATTTCATTTAATAATCTTAAAACGCTGTTTTTTCTTTGATTGTCGAAATTAACAAAGCCATCATCAATTATAATTGGTAAATCAATTTGATTATGAATGACTTCTACAAATGCTAATTTTAGAGCCACATTTAATTGTTCCGCTGTTCCTTGTGATAATTCTGATACGTTAAAGTTATTTTTTTGATCATCCAACACAGTAATTTCATTATTATTTAAATTAATAATTGGATAGCGATTGTTAGTTAAAATTGAAAAATACTTTTGTGCTAATTGAATAATTTTTGGAAAACGATCAGCTGATGCTAAATGTAAAACTTTATTAATTAATTTAATACTTAATTGTGTAGCAATCCAAGTACTTGTTTCTTTGAAAATTACTTCTTTTAAATCAGTTACTTTTTGGCTCAAAGAAAAATCTACATCTTCAGTTAATCTTTTCAAATATCCTTGATTAGTCTGCAAACTTTGCTTTAATTTGTTGATAGATTGCAATTGATTATTTAATTGAATAATTTGTTGTTGTATTTCATTAATATCCTTAAATTTACTTAGTTCTTTTTGATCTTGTTCAGTTAATTGGATCTTATTAATTTGATTGCGTTGTTCATTTACTAATGCATCAAATTCTTTACTGTCATTAATTTCATATTTTTGATAAATATCGTTTAATTTTTGTTTAATTTTTTGTTGTGATTGTTTAACCTGTTGTAATTCAAAAACATAGTTTTTAATATTACTGTCATTTATCAAATTTACGTTCAAAGAATCCCATTGATCGTTTTGAATCTGATCTTTTAATTTTAATAAGTAATCATGGTTTTTTATTTGTTTTTGTTTTTGAGATTTTGCTTTTTTAGTTTGATAGATGCAATAAGTGATACTTAATACCAATAAAAAAGCCCCTATGAATTTTAACGCAGAAAAACCGATTAATCCCAAACCAAATAAAATTATAAAAGCACAAATTATATAACCATAATTAACTGAATTATTTATATGAACTTCATTTAACTTCTCGTTAATTAAATTCAAAAATAATTTTTGCTTGGTATGTAACTGATCATTATACATATCTAATTTAATTTGTAATTGATGAACTTGGTCAATTAACGATTCAGATAATTTTCTATTATCATTATCTTTTTCTTGATATATTGGCCATAATTTTAATAATCGTTGATACTTACTCAATTGTGCGGTTAATTTATTTTCATCGTCTATATCATTTAATTGTTGTTTTTCTTCATTAATGTTTTGCTGTAATTCAATATATTTTTGATATGATAGTTCATCATTATTCAACTGTTCTTGTAAATTTGAATATTCTTTTAAATGTTCATTTAATTTGGGCTTTCTTCCTCTCTTCTTATATAAACTTTCTGATTTTTTATTTAGTTGATTTGTTAACTTTAACCATTCATTACTATTAACGGCACCAAATTGTTGTAAGTTTTTTTGTAAATCATTAGGAGTTAAACTGATAATTTCTGATAACTTTTTCTGATCAAAACAAAAAATATCTTCATATAAATCTCTTGTAATATTTAAACGTAGATTAACTAATTTATCTTCAGAATATTCATTTCCCTGGTCGTCAGTTATATGTAAATTTCCGCCCTTTTTACCCTTATGTCGAGACACCAAATATTTATTTTTATTTTCATCTTCAATTAGCAGAGAACCACCATATAGACTGCCGTTTTTAGGAATATATTGTTGATAATGCTCCGATTTTTTAGGAAAACCAAAAAGTATACCGTTGATAAAATTTACAAGTGTAGATTTTCCTGCTTCATTAGCTCCATAAAAAATTTGAAAATCATGATTCAAAATAAATGTTTGCTCATGCCATTTGCCAAAGCCATCAATTCTAATTTCTAAAATTTTCATATTTCAAAGTCTCTATCTTCAATAATTGTTTTTACTTGTTCTTTAATTTTTTGTAAATGATCTGGATTTTGTAAGTAATCATTCAAATAAAAATTATTTTTCATTAATGGTTCTGCAATTTTCCATAATTCTTCATTAGTTAAAATATCATTTTCAGCTAATGACCAATATTTTTGATCAATATCATTTCCTAATGCAATATTTTCTTGATTTATAAATAAATTATATATGCATATATTTTCATCATATTGTTGATTTCTTAGACTAGTTAGTAAACTATGATTTTGAATCAAAATTTTTAAATCATTAGTTAAATAGTTATGATCATTAATTTGCAAATCGATCATATGTAAAATATCTAAATTTGAATCAATCTGTCTTTTTATTTCTATTTTAATAAAATTGATTAAATCATCTGTACTATCAATTTCATTTTGTAAATTAATAGAAATATTATTCCATGTTATTTGTCTAATTTCTTGAAATGTTGGCACTAACTTGCCATTGATTTCATTAACTAAGTAATATCCGTGTAATCCTGCTTCATTTTTATGTCTACCTTGTGGATTGCCACAATAAACAATAGATGGATCATTTGATAATGTTTGATGTTTATGAATGTGACCTAAAGCCCAATAATCATAATTTTTATTTTGTAATTCTTCAATTGTAAATGGAGCATAGTGATCCTGTTGTGGATTATTAGTTTTAAGTGCTCCATGTAGAATACCAATTTGATAATCACAATTGCTTTTCAGAGGAAATTGATTAGCCATATCTTCAGTTATCCATTTTTGAGCATAACTAAATCCAGTTAGATTAATAATTTGTCCAGTATTTAAAACTAATCTCTTAGTTTCGATATGATTTTTAAAACAAAATACATTATCGGGTAAATAATTTAATTTATCATCCACAATATGAAAGTCATGATTCCCATATTCTAAATAAACTGGAATACTTTGTTCATTTAAACGTTGACATTGTTGAATAAAAAAGTCTTCAGCAGCAATACTATGTTGATCATTATCATAAATATCACCGCTAATAATCATAAAATCAACTTTTTGAGTAATTGCTGCATCTACAATTATTTTAAACGCTTGAAATGTTGAATTATATAAGCGTTTCTTCAAAGATTCATCTATATTTTCTATTCCTAAAAAAGGACTAGCTAAATGTAGATCACCAGTATGAATAAATTTCATATAATCACATATTTCCTTATTTTCACTTTGTTAATCATTATAACTTATTTATTAATAAGACTAATTAAAAATAAAAAGCTCAGTAATTAAAAGTTATGAGCTTTTTATTTTTATAATGCTTTAAATAATAAAACAATAATAATTGGTATTATTATCCAATAATGAGATATCCATTGCCAAAAATTATTTGCCACAAATACATATTTTCTTTTTTTAGGATCATATACATAATTAATTTTATCTTTATTATTATCAGTTTCAAAAACTAAATATTCACTATTTAAAACCAAGATGTAATAGATTTTTTCGAATTATGTAATTGTTTCGTTAATAAGCCAAAATCACATACAGTTGCTCTAATATTATTATCATTCTTCAGGTTATTAATAGAATCAGTCAAAGTAGATCCATGATCACCGTTTTGAATCATTGTATTGACAGCCTTTATTTTACTATTATATGGCTTATAACTTGGATAGCGTTCCAAGTCTGACTTAATTTTAAATAATGGAGAATTAGGTCTAGGCGACTTATTCCAAACAATAATCATCCACATTATAGCATTATGTAATTGTTCAGCAGTAGGATCCCATTTAATACTTTTAAAAGAATTTCTAGTATTAGGCTGATTATTGTTAACCACATGACTAGCTGGCATGACAAGTGGATTGAAAAGTGGCAGACTTTTCCTATTTGTTAAACTCAAAAAGTTTCTCGCAGCTCCCATTCCACACTGAATAATTTGAACATCATCCGATTTATTTTTATTTGTGGCCTTAAAAACATAATATTGATCATCAATTTCAGGACCAGCATCACTCTTTTTAGTTTGGCCTTTTAGTAATTTTACATGAGCCACTGGCACAACATCATAATTTCTTACTATGTTTTCCCTTCTTTTAACACCACGACAGTCCATTAGAGCCACACTTATTAAAATATCAGAAAATTACTCATATCATTATTTTTATTATATAACAACAGAAAGAATCTTTTTCAATCAAAAATACAAAGTAATTTAACTAGCGTCATGCATAATACCATAACTTTTGAGCCTTTTTGACAACTCAAGATAACGATGTTATATTTTCAATTGTAGATAACACTGTTATTTAAGGAGGTACATAAATTGGATAAGACACAAGATAAAATCATTCAAGCAACGGTAGAATGGGTTGAAAACGATGATTATAAGAACTTATCGATGCGGAAATTGGCAGCCAAAATAGGAATGACCACGGGAGCCATTTACAAATACTTTCGAAACAAGGATGAGTTATTTTACCAAGTATCGGTTAAGTTATCACAGGAATTTGCTGAACAAGTGATTACTACTCCAGAAGATTCAGCAAAGGAAGAGATCCTTTCACTGGCCAATCAATTCTGCCAGTTAAGTCAGGAGCAACCAAAGATAACCAATTTCCTATTTTTTAATTCGAGCTTGAGTAATTTTTACCAAAATACTAACCATGACTTTAAGTTTTATGATCAGGTCATGGAATTAGTGTGGCAGGTCAACCAAAAAGGTATCACCGATCAGCAATTTTTTACGCAGATTTGGTCCTTTATTCAGGGGTATTCATTGTTGATATTAAATGGGGTCACTAATTATGATCAATCCTTGGTTGAAAGAACTTTAGACGAGATAATTCGAGGTAGTAGAAAATGATTTTGATAATTTACTGTCATCCATATGATCAGAGCTTTAATCATGCTGAGTTAGAAGTAATTCAAGAAAATTTAAGTATTGCCCATCAGGAACACGTAACAATTGACTTATATAAGGACCGGTTTAATCCAGTTTACTCAATAGAAGAATTGAAACTCTATCATCAGGGAAAAACCACCGATCCCTTGGTCACAAAATACCTGAAATTGTGTCGACAAGCGAATAAGGTGATTTTTATTACCCCACTATGGTGGAATAGTATTCCTGGAATGTTAAAGGGATTTATTGACAAGGTAATGAAAGAAGGAGTGGGCTTATCGCACACTGTTGCCAAAACAGGAGTGAAGGGTGAGCTAACTAACATTAAGCATTGCTATGTGTTAACCACATCGACTTCTCCGACTTGGTATATTCGTTTCTTTTTAGGTAATGCTATTAAGAAAATTTTCATCAATAAAACTTTACACCAACTGGGCTTTCGTAACATTAGTTGGCATAATTTTGGCGGTATTACTAATTCTTCGCTTGAGCAACGGAGAAAATATTTAAACCGATTAACTAAACAAGTCTTTTAGCCAAAAAGCATCCAGCCAAATGATATGCACCCTCTTTTTTCATCTCCTTCTTTATAAACTATGATAGTAAAAACAGCACTGGTGGATTTTTCTCCATCAGTGCTGAATATTATAGATCCCTTTTTATTAAAAATAATGTTAATATCACGAGCAATTAAACTGTAGTATACATTAATACGGCAAAGTAATTGAATGTGGTTTCACATTTATATCATGATTAGCTAATGTTTCAATACAATTAGAGCTATTAGCAGCTTGTTGAATCCATCCTAAAGAACGAATCGCAGCTGTTTTATCTTGATATAATCCTGGAATTTGTAATTTATTCCAATTTTCTTGTGAAAAAGCCACATCAGAAGCTAATAAAACATATCTCCCATCACTACCCTGAACAACTGTAGAGAATTGTCCTTGTGTATGTCCAGGTGTATATACTTGCAAAAAACTACCATCATTAAACAAATCTAAAGCTTGATAGTAAGGACCAATTTTTAAAATTTTATATTCAAATTTATCAATATTAATAATATTTTGCCAATTTTGTTTATTATAAATACATGAAAATTTGTTAGCAGCATCCCATTCTAATCTACTAACTAAAATTTTTTTAGCTTTGGCAACTAGTTGTAAACCACCAACGTGATCTGGATGTAAATGACTTAATAATACACAATCTATATCAGATGGTAAAAAGCCTAATGCATTAAGTTGTTCATCGACTGCCCATCCAGATGGTAAATAACCATTAATACCAAACTTACGTATTTTTAATTCTTGCCATTGACTTTGACGAATCTTTTTACTCCAACCTGTATCGATCAGAACAATACCAGAAGGATGCTCAATTAAATAACTAGAAATAGGAACTACAATTTTGCGTTTTCGATTACTAAATAATCCACTATAGGCCCAATGATTTCTAGATAAATAAGCATTAGCCAATGAACGGTCAATTTCCATTAATCCTGTATGTAAAATATGTATCTTTATTTGTTCCATTTTAATCTAAAAAATTCCTTTATATAACATATAACAACCCGCTAATAACATAACTATATATGCAGCTTTTCGCACTGTTTTCATTGAAATTTTATGTAATAAACGCATTCCTACAATTGTTCCTAATAGACAACTGATCATACAAATTATTCCTGGAAGCACTAAATTTCCAGTTAAATACCCCTTACTAAAATCAGTAATCAAAATAGTAAGAGTCGTTGTTATGAAATATGTTTGAACCGTAGCTTGATAAGTTAAGGGATTATCAATAATTGAATTATAATAAGCTACGATTGGTGGTCCACCTGCTGCAAACATACTCTGCATGAATCCGCCTAATCCACCAGCAATTAATCCAGTAAATAAATTAGCTGATACTTTTAATTTAGGAGCAATTAAACTTAAATAACCAGCCATTATCCATAAAAAACATGCCATTATGATAGATAATGTTTTGGTACTAAGTCCTAACATTAAATGAGTGCCTAAGATACTAATAATTACAGAAACAAATGTAGGTATAATTACCAATTTCCACTGTATATATTTAAATAGTTTAATTATTGTATAAATTTCAATTAATAAACTAGCTGATAAAACTAACATATTACATGTTTTATAGGCTAAAAATATCGGTAATATAGCCATTGCTAGAGTACCAAAACCAAATCCACTTAATTCTTGAACTATTGCAGCAACAAAAATAACTCCAATTAAAATTAAATAAGTAATGGTACTCCTCCTTAAGCTATATATCGTTTTATTTAATAATATCATACGTTTCTTAATTTCTTAAGAAAATCTTAATAAATTAAAATAAAAGACGTTGTTAAAGAAAAACAACGTCTTTTATTTTATTAAACATTTTTTAAAATCAACGTAAATGGTATCAATAATAAGCCCAAAATCAAATCTAAAATTCCGTTGTTTTCATTAGTTTTGGGTAAAGTAGTATTTTCTGATGATAGTTTTAATGATGAATTATTGAATTTACACTTGTTATTAGTTACTTTTTCATTCTTATTTATGTAAAAAGCTTTAGACGTATTCACTTTAAAACCAGTATATGGAACACCTTCATAATAAAAAGTTTGTGTAGATAAATCATAGCCAGTAAAAGGAACGTTATCCATATATAAAGCACGATCAATTATTTCTTGTTTACCATTTTGATCAATTTTTACAATATGTACAGGAATAAATGAAAAATCTTCGCCTTTAACATTAGGCATAAATAAACCATTACTATTAAAAGCATTTTTAACTTCTGCAAAAGTTACCTGAGATACATCAGGAACTAAATCGTTTTTAATATTTACTTTGCTTTTATTTTCCGCTTGTTTTTTATTTAATGGATGATTAACGGAATTCTTTTTCTTTTCAGAATTTACATTAATTATTGTGGAATTTGAATTAATATTATTACTTTCTTGTTTTACAGAAGATGAATCATTTTTAACATTATTTATTGAATCGGCATGAACAACAAAATTGATTGAAATTATAGTAAAAAATATTGAAATAATAAATATTAAACGTGTCATTTTTTTGTTCATCTTAATCACCTCAATTATTACATTTATATTATATAACATTTTATGTAATATTTGTAATTAAAATGTAATATTTGTAATTTTTATTAAATACTGTGATTGAATTTTCTATTTAAATAAATGAAAAAGCTCAAACAAACAAAAGCAGAAATAAACACTACAATAAATCCACCATTCCAATTAGTTTTACCAACAATGGAGCCAATTCCATATGAAGCCACTACTTCTCCAAAAGCATAGCCGAAGAAACCAGATAATCCAATACCACTAGCAACCGATTCAATTGGCAACACATCCATAATTACGATACCAATTAAAACTTGTTGAGCATATATACAAATACCTAGAATAGATAAAATAATCATAATCAATAATTTAGTATGTGCCAACATATAACAAGGAACCACTAATAAAACTATAAGTGATGTTGTGATAATGATTGGTAATCGTTTTCCAGATAAAACTTTGTCACTTAATAATCCCAAAATTATTGTTCCAGGGACTGCTGAATATTCAAAAATAGAAAAAGCTATACTGACACTAGTAGTATTAAATCCCTTTGCACTAGATAAATAAATCGGTAACCAATCTTCAATTCCATAACGTAAAATGTATGAAAAAGCGTTTAAAATACACATTGACCACACTAATGGATTTTTTAAAACATTTTCTTTTAATGCAATTAAAGTTTTATTATGATGTATGTTTTCATTTTTTTCTTTCTTAATTGGAGGTAATCCCACTGATTCAGGCGTATCAACACCTATCCACGCTACAATAAAAGCCATTCCAATTGAAATTAACGATGGAATTAAAAAAATATTTTTAACATTACTAACTCCTAATATTGTAACTATTGTGCCAACAATAACCGAAGCCGTTCCAGAACCAATATTGTGTGATGTATTCCAAATACTGGTTGCAGTACCTAAATTTTTTTCATCAAACCAAGTAGCAAGTGATTTTTGACAACAAGGAGCCCCAATTCCCTGAGAAACTCCTACTCCTATCATTAATAGGAACATAATATGATAATTATTTGTATATCCAAATAATAAATTAAAAATAGAAGAAATAATTAAGCCCAATGCCACAAAATATCTTGGATTTAACCTATCAGCAATGATTCCCATAAAGAATTTGCCAATTCCATATGAAACTGCTAAAGCTGACAATACTAATCCAATTTCAGCTTTTGTTAAATGATCTATTTTAGTTAAATAAGGTGAAGACAACGTGAAATCAGATTTAACAATATAATATAAAGCGTACGCTAAAATGGTGCTAATTAAAATTCTCAATCTATATTTATATAACACATTATGTTGTTTTCCTATTGCAATTTGTTTTTTTGCTACTGGAGCAGGCTTTAACCAAGTAAACATATCTATTAACTCCTAAAAACATTTATTAAATTATACCACATTTAAACAAATAGATAGAATAACTGTTATATAAATAAATTTTATACTATACCATTTTAAAAAATGATTTTGAAAAAAAGGATGAAGACTAATCTTCATCCTTTTTTAATTTCATATTGTTTAAATTTTCTAAATAAATATAAATATAAACAATCGAATATAAACATAAAAACTACTGCCAAAATAAATGATCCTCGAAAACTAATACCAGTAAGCCATGCGCCAATGACACCAATAATAATTCCTAGAATTATCATAACAGCTACTTGTTTATCTGACATTGATAAATCATTTTTTTTCATAAATTTTCTCTCTTTCGTTAATTTATTAATAATGAAGGATATAAAATTAAGATATTCTTCAACAACATTGGAGTATTAAATTTTAATGTAATAACATTTTAAAATTTTAAAAATAATATAAGAATTATACAACAAATATTTTTACTAAATTTAAAAAAGAACCGTAATTAAAACGGTTCTTTATTATTTATAAACATTATATTTAATTTTTAAAAGCATTTTCCAACGGAGGAACTACTTGCTTTTTACGAGAAACCACACCAGGTAAATTCATAGTATTGTTCTCTAATTTACCATTAAAAGCAGTCTCTACTTTATCTTTATGATCTCCCCAAACTAATAAACGTGAATCACTTTCTAAAACATCTGTAGCTAATACTAAAAATAAATCATATCCATTTTCCTTAGCATCTTCTTCCATTGCTTTTTCTAATCCGTTTTGACGATCAAAAACTTCATTTAAATCAACTGTGTTAATTTGATCTACACGTACTTTTACTCCATTCATATCAAAAGACTTAGCATCTTGACGAACTAATTCTAAGTCAGATTTAGCTCCTAAATTAGTACCTGCTTTTAATTCTTCTATTCCAAATGAACGATAGTCAATATCAGCAATTTTAGCTAATGCTTTAGCTGCGTTAATATCTTCATCTGTTGTTGTTGGTGATTTTAATAATAAAGTGTCAGAAATAATTGCACCTAACATAACACCGGCTAAATTAAGTGGAATTTCAACAGCATTTTCAGCAAATAATTTTACTAAAATTGTACTAACACATCCTAATGGTTCAGCACGGTAATACAATGGATTTTTTGTTTCAAATCCTGCAATTCGATGATGATCAATTACATTAGTTACTTCTACTGTATCTAAATCATCCACACTTTGTTGTGGTTCATTATGATCTACCAAAATAACTGATTTAACTTCACCGTTAATTTTATCTATTATTCTTGGTAATGGACATGCAAAACTTTGAAAAACAAACTTAGTTTCATCATTAGGTTCCCCTAAAGCAACTGGTTCAGTATTATAGCCCATTTTATTTAATAAATATGAATATGCTACTGCAGATGCAATAGTATCTGTATCAGGATTTTTATGTCCAAATACTAATTGTTTTTCTTTTTCCATCTTAATCTCCTTTTTCAATTATATATATTATTTTATTACTTTTTCTTTTAAACGTGTTTCATAATCTTTTTCATCTAAAAATTTATAAAAAAAATTTAAGAATTTTTCAATTCTAGGCACCCGTTTTTTATCTTTACGATAAATAAAAGATAAATTAAATTTAATTGATGGATCAATTGGGTTAATATACATTTTTGGCAAATTATGTGATAGCAAATATGCTTTGCTTAATATTGTATTAGCATTTGATTGTGAACAAAATTGATATATTTGTCTTGGTCTAGAAAAGCGAGAGACAATTTTAGGAAAATCAATCATGCTATCACGAAATACTCTCCGCAATTTACGTGTAATATAATAATCTTCTGGAAACATTACTAAATTAGATTTATCTATCTCAATCAATTTAATTTTTTTCTTATCGGCTAAATGTGGATCATGATGTAAATAATATAATTCATCAGAATAAATTGGACTAGTTTCATACATGTTCCAATTTTTAATACTATCATCTGGTAAATACATAATACCTAAATCAATTTCATTATTTTCCAAACGATCCCAAACTTCTTTTCTAGTCAGCATATTTAAATTAACACTAATTTCAGGTGTATCAGAGTAATATCGAACCATAAAATCATTTAAAACAGAATCCTCAATTGAAGACATTACTCCAATATTAATTTGGCCTATTTCAGCTGAAGTAGTTTGCTGAATCTTATCATTAGCCTGATTTAATAACTCATATATTTGATGAGTCGTTTCTAACATAATAATGCCAGCTTTGGATAAACGTAATTTTTTACCTACAGAATAAAAAAGAGGCGCATCAACAGCATGTTCCAATTTTTTTATCTGCTGAGTCAAAGCTGGTTGTGTAATTCCCAAGATTTGTGCTGCTTGAGTATAATTCATAGTATCTGCTAATTGTAAAAAATATGTTAGCGTTTTAGATGAAAGAATTCTTTCTTGACGATTTTTCACTTTCATAATTCTTCATTCCTAAGTTATTGTTAATATAAGTTTCACGTTATTAGAATAACACAATATTTATTTTAAAATAAGAAATAAGCTTAATTTATACAAAATAAAAAAAGGACGAAATACAACTTCGCCCTTTTTTATTAAATTAATCTTAATAATCTTCACCAAAGAAATATTGAATAACATCTTTATATTGAATATCACCATTATTGGAGGTATCAATTTTCCATTTATTACCATCTTTAGTTAATTTTAGAACAGTCAATACATCATCAGGATGACTAATTTTTGCACCGTTTAATGTATTACCAAAATTCTTTACAAAATCTTGTGAATTAGTATTGTTTTTAATTACGTTGTCACCAACATCGGTTAAATTTATACTTTTTACATTTAACTGAACTTTCACATCTTTGCCACTAGCTTTTTTGATTTGATATGTAACTTTTCCTCTAGTAGCATTAGCTTTTTGTAATTGATTTACTAAATTATTTTGAGTATTATCATCGATTTTATTACTATCACTATCAGACAAAAAGTTTAATATATCGTCGTTTAAATGTTTTTTAGCAGCGTTATTAAAATCATTTTTAACTTGATTCTTATCGTTAGCTACAAATTTATCATAATTCTTATCATTTTCATTTAAGAAAACAGTATTTACATAAGCTTTGGCAGCTGCAATAGCTCCATTGCTATCATCATGATACTTATTTGCCTTTATTGAAATGCTGCTAGTAGGTACATCTTTATCGTCTGGTTCTAACTTTAAAGTATAGTTTTTATTTTTATTTACTTTGAAAACTAACTCAGCATTAGCTAATTTTTCACCATGGTCTAAATTATTAACACTTAATGTTTTATCCTGCCCGTCATATACATCTGTAGGTTTTGTAACATCGCCAGATTTATCAACTAATTTAAAATTATCATCTGTCAACATTTCTTTTTTACCATTATTTTTAATGCTTAAATGTAAAGCTAAGTAACCATATCCTTTAGATAATTGATGTTTATATTCCGGTACAATGTATGATCCTGATTTAATGCTAATTTGATTGCCGTTATGCGGATTAGCATTTGTTTTATGATTACCACATGCAGACAAGGTTAGCACAGAAATTCCTAGTACAGTACCAATAACAATTCTTTTGCCTAATTTATTCATAACAATTCCCTTTCTAATAAAAAATAATCATATAGATTATACTAATTTTTTAATAATTTGTATACACTGTTAATTAATAAAGCAAATTGGTAAACCACTTTGTTGAACGTTAATAAAGTTCTTGGCTCTGCTTGTTCTTTCCGTTAATGGTAATTGATTGATTACTATTTTGTGTAAAACGTAATGATTTGTAATTACTTTAATTACATATTCATCAGTATCTTCACTATTATCATTAAATTCAACCGAGTTTACAGTTAATGTATCAATCAATTGTTGTTTAATTGTTTGATATTTATGCATACATAAAACTCCCTTACGTGATCGTTTTGTTAAAGGAATTTCAGTTATTTTGCATCGCTTTAAATCTCCTCGACTATCTAACAAAATCAAATGATAAGCATCACTATTAATTAAATTAGCACTGATAACTTCATCATTATCATTCAGTTTCATTCCTTGAACACCACTAGTCCTCAATCCGTTAGCAGGTACTTCGTTCAATAAAAATCTTAATCCCATGCCTAATTTAGTAAACATAACTATCTGTTGATCGAGGTTAACAGTCTTTTTAAATAAGACTCGAATTACTTCATCATTAGATTCTTTAAACTTTTCATATACAAATGCATGAGTTTTATAAGTTCTACCAAATTTGCATTTATTTAGATTTATTTGTTTTACTAATCCGTACTTTGTTATTACAATTAATGAGCTATTTATATCATTTAAATTATCCGTAATGACAGCTTGAACAATAAACTCATTTGGTAATAAGTTAATGCTTTGTGACAAATGTTCACCAATATTTTTCCATTTAGTGTCCGCTAATTCATGAATTGGTCGATAAATTAAATTTCCTAAGTTAGTAAAAATTAATAAGTGTTCTAAAGTATTAGCTTTTTGAATTAAAATTGGATAATCTTCCTCTTTTAATCCATTATCATCAATATCTGAAGCTTTGAATGAGCGAATGGAACTACGTTTAACATATCCATCATGAGATACTAAAACCATCACATCTTCTTTAGCTACAGTTACTTCTTTAGAAAAGTTCAATTTTTCTACTTCAGCTTCAATTTTAGTTAACCTAGGTGTTGCAAATTGATTTTTTATTTCTAATAATTCATTTTGTAAAACTTGATGTAATGCTTGTTTATTAGACAAAATGTTTTTAAATTCATTAATCTGTTTTTCTAAATTTTTATGTTCTTCTTGCAATGCAGTAACATCTGTATTAGTTAAACGATATAACTGTAAAATTACAATTGCTTCAGCTTGTTCCTCAGTAAATTCATATTGTTTAACTAAATTTTGTTTTGCGTCAGTCTTATTTTGACTGCTACGGATGGTTTTAATAACTTGATCAAGTATTGATAATGCCTTAATTAAACCTTCAACAATATGTAAACGCTTTTGTGCTTTATCTAAATCATACTGAGTTCTTTTAGTAATTAATTCTTCTTGAAAGTCTAAATAAGCTTGTAAAGCTGTTTTTAAATTAATTCTTTCAGGTCGCATATTATGAATAGCAACCATGTTGAAATTATAATTAATTTGTAGGTCAGTATTTTTAAACAAAAAATTTAATACATCATTTGCATCAGCATTAGCCTTAATTTCAATTGCTATTTTTAAACCGTCACGATCACTTTCATCTCTAACTTCAATAATTCCTTCTATTTTTTTATTGAAACGTAACTCATCAATTTTCTTAATTAATAAAGCTTTATTAACTTCATATGGAATTTCTGTAATTTCAATAAGTTTTTTACCAGCTTTAAGCGGTTTAATATTTGTTTTAGAACGTATTACAACCTTTCCAGTTCCAGAATTATAAGCTTTTTTTAATTCATTAATACCTTGAACAATTCCTCCTGTAGGAAAATCAGGGCCTTTAACATAATTCAATAAATCATCAATACTTAATTCAGAATTGCGCAATAATGCAATTAAAGCATCTATAATTTCGCCTAAATTATGTGGAGGAATTTCAGTTGCATATCCAGCTGAAATTCCACTAGCTCCATTAACTAATAAATTAGGCATTCTAGCGGGTAATACTGTTGGTTCTTCTTCAGTATCATCAAAATTAGGAACAAATTTAACAGTATTTTTATTAATATCACGTAACATAGTTTGCGATATTTTACTTAATCTAGCTTCTGTGTAACGCATAGCAGCAGGTGGATCAGCATCAATTGAACCATTATTTCCATGCATTTCAATTAATGGTTCCCTTAATTTCCAATTTTGACTCATTCTTACCATGGCTTCATAAATAGATGAATCTCCATGTGGATGATAATTTCCCATAACGTTTCCTACTGACTTAGCAGATTTACGAAAACCTTTATCATAAGTATTACCATCTTTATTCATTGCATACAAGATTCGACGTTGAACAGGTTTTAATCCATCACGAATATCAGGCAAAGCTCGATCTTGAATGATAGCTTTAGAATATCTTCCAAAACGTTCTCCCATTACTTCTTCTAAAGTTAAATCTTGAATTCGTTCATTATTAACTTCCAAATTTATAACCCTCATTTATTATCTTTATTCCAAATATCTATATCATCATCCAGTAAAGAAATTTCTTCGATTTTTACCTCTTTTATTGTTTGATCGTCGTTCTTATCTTTATTAGTATTTTTTGGTTGATCATCGCTTTTACTTTCAAACGATCTATTAACATGGTTATGAGAATTTTCTATAGAATTTGATGATGATATTTTGTTTTCGTTTAAATTAATCTTATGTGTCCGATTAATGGCAGCATTATCTAAGATTGAACCATTTTCTTCCATATTAAAAGCAACATTTTGTTCAATCCATTCACGACGTGGTTCTACTTTATCACCCATTAATGTAGTCACACGTTTTTCTGCCAAAGCAACATCGTCTATTTTTACTCGGATTAAAGTTCTTGTATTGGGATTCATTGTAGTTTCCCACAATTGATCTGCATTCATTTCACCTAAACCTTTAAACCTTTGTAAACTATAATTTTTACCTAACTCTTCTTCTTTAACTTTCAATTCATCGTCTGTCCAAGCATATTTCACTATTGTTTTATTATTTATCTTTTTTTGTAGCTTATACAATGGAGGTAAAGCAATATAAACTCGTCCAGCTTCTATCATTGGACGCATATACTTATAAAAAAAGGTTAATAATAATATTTGAATATGTGCTCCATCATCATCTGCATCAGTCATAATGATGACTTTATCGTAATTAGCAGAAGATAAATCAAATTCAGCCCCAACACCAGCACCAATCGTATAAATCATTGTATTAATTTCTTCATTTTTAATGATATCTTGCAATTTAGCTTTTTGAGTATTTAACACTTTCCCTCTTAAAGGTAAAATGGCTTGAAATTTTCGATCACGACCTTGCTTAGCCGAACCTCCAGCAGAATCACCTTCTACAAGAAATAACTCATTCTTTTGAGCATTTTTAGATTGAGCAGGCGTTAATTTTCCAGATAATAAACGTTCTTTATGATGTTTTTTCTTACCAGAACGACTTTCATCCCTAGCTTTACGAGCTGCTTCTCTAGCCTTACGAGCTTGTAACGATTTATGAATAATCATTTGAGCAAATTCGCCGTTTTCCATTAAATAAAACGTTAACTGTTCATTAATTATTTTATCAACAATTATTCTTGCTTCATTAGTACCTAGTTTTTCTTTAGTTTGACCTTCAAATTCTAATAATCTTTCTGGAATTTTGACTGAAATTACAACCGATAATCCTTCACGAATATCAGATCCTTCTAAATTTTTATCTTTATCTTTTAATAAGCCTACTTTTCGGGCATAATCATTAAATGCTTTAGTCCATCCAGAACGAAAGCCGACTTCATGTGTTCCACCATCGGGAGTTTTAACATTATTAACAAAGGATAACATGGTTTCAGAATAGCCATCATTATACTGAGCCGCTACGTCAACTGTAATATTATCTTTTTCACCACTAAAGGTTAAAACATCTCCTAAAGTGTCTTTATCTTGGTTTAAATATTCTGTAAATTGTTTAATTCCTTCAGGATAAAAAAATTCTTCAAAGCATTCTTGATTTTCCCGCTCATCTTTCAACGTTATTTTAACGTTTGACAATAAAAATGCCGATTCACTTAAACGTTCTTCTAAAGTATTAAAATTATAAACTAATGTTGAAAAAATTTTTTCATCAGGTTTAAACGTTACTGTAGTTCCATTATCTTCATTAGTTGGACCAACTTTAGTTAAAGTTCCATCTGGGTGTCCACCATTAATAAAATGTTCACGATATTCATAACCATCTCGACGAATTGAGACAGTTAGCCATTCGGATAATGCATTAACAACAGAAGATCCTACACCATGTAATCCACCTGATGTTTTATAACTATTACTAGAGAATTTTCCGCCTGCATGTAAAACAGTAAAAATTACCTCAGGAGTCGGTTTGCCAGATTCATGCATATCAACGGGAATGCCACGTCCATAATCCTTAACAGTAATCGAGTTATCTGTATGAATAGTTACAGAAATTTTTGTACCATATCCAGCCAATGCTTCATCTACAGCATTATCTACTATTTCATAAACCAGATGATGTAATCCATTAATATTAGTAGAACCAATATACATTCCTGGTCTTTTTCTCACTGCCTCTAATCCATGCAAAATTTGAATATCTTTCGCATCATAATTTACTGTTTTTTTAGCCATTATTATCCTTTCATTGCTAAAGATTGATTTCAAACTATTAGTGTAATTAATTATTTCATTTTCTTCAAATGTTTTTAGTGATAGAATATTAAAACTGAGTTACAAAGGAGTTCTTTATGAGCAAATTAATTATTATGCTTATTATTGCTTATCTATTAGGATCAATTCCTACGGGTATTATCATTGGTAAGTTATTTTTTAACACTGATATTAGAAAAGCTGGATCAGGAAATATTGGAACAACCAATACATTTAGAGTTCTAGGTAAAAAAGCTGGCATTGCTGTTTTACTAATAGATTTATTAAAGGGTGCACTAGCTTCATCACAAACGATTTTATTTGGTTGTCCTATTGTTCATGGAGTATCAATAAATGGACTAATCATTGGTGTTTTTGCTATTTTGGGTAATGCTTGTTCTATTTTTGATCATTTTCAAGGCGGTAAAACTGTGGCAACTAGCGCTGGAGTTTTAGCTGGTTATAACTTCCCGTTTTTTCTCATTGCCATTTTAATTTTTGCAATAATTACTTATATCACTAGCACAGTATCCATTGCATCGATGCTTACACTAATTTTAGTAGTATTAATTTCTTTTCTTTATCATGATCCACTTTTGACAATAGTTGCTATAATTGCAACTATCCTAGTTTTTTATAAACATCGTACAAATATTCAACGTATCATTCAACACAAAGAAAATATTGTTCCCTTTGGTTTATATTATTCCAAATTAAATAAAAACAAAAATAAGGATAAGTAATCTACTTATCCTTATTTTTTGCTCTGGGAAAAAATTCACGATAACTTTTTTGTAAATTTTCTTGAGTTACATGTGTATAAATTTGTGTTGTAGAAAGACTACTATGTCCCAATAATTCTTGTACTGTTCTTAAATCAGCTCCATTATTTAACAATTGAGTAGCAAAAGTATGACGAATCATATGAGGATAAATATCTCCAGTTAAAGAACTATTTTTCATGATTTTGTTAAGTAAATATTCAATTCCAGTACTTGTTATAGGTCTTCCATGCTGATTAATAAATACATAATTATGGGTTTGATGATACTTATTAGTTAAAGTTATCCAACAATTTTTTTTATAGTCAAGTAAAGCATTTAATGCATATTTTCCAAAAGGAACGTATCTTTCCTTATTACCTTTACCTAAAATCAAAATTAAATGATTATTAAGATCAATATCGGTATATTTTAAATTTGCACATTCCGAAACTCGCATGCCTGTAGCATAGAGCAGTTCGATTAATAATACATCACGCAATTGTAATATAGAATGTCCATCACCACGAGCTGCCTTTAGTAATTCATTCATTTCTTGATCATAAAAAAAACGTGGTAACTCATTAGGATATTTTTTCAAATTAACGTATGAAAAAGGATTATCTATTAATAGATCATTTTTAATTAAAAAATTATATAAAGAACGTAATGAAGATACCTTACGTGAAATCGTATTTTTAGAATAATGTTTATCGTATAAATAACTTAAATATACTCTTACATCTAAGTGACTTATTTTTTTAAATTCGATAAATCCACCATTATTTTCCATGAATTCAATAAATTCATGAATGTCTATCAAATAAGCTTGAACAGTATTAGTAGAGTAATTTCGTTCAATTTTTAAATAATCAGTAAACAACAATAATTGCCTTTTGACCTTTTTATTATGAATCTCAATTTTAGCCATATTACAAATCTTCTTGTTTAATAAATTTATCTAATTCATGAATAGCTCTTTGTGCTAAATATTCATTTCTTTCCTTTTTAGAATGCACTTTGATTTTATTTTTATCCAAGCTAGGAACAATTCCCCAATTAGCATTCATTGGTTGAAAATTGTCTGGATCAGCATGAGTTATATAATGTGCCATAGCACCAACCATGGTTGTATTTGGAAAAATTATTGGTTCCATTCCCTTAGCTAAACGCACAGCATTTAATCCTGCTATTATTCCAGAAGCTGCGCTTTCAATGTATCCTTCAACTCCTGTTATTTGACCAGCAAACAATATTTTATTATTTTTCTTAGTTTGATAAGTTGGTTGCAATAATTTAGGAGACTTCAAAAATGAATTACGGTGCATCACTCCATAACGGACAAAAGTAGCATTTTCTAATCCTGGAATTAAACCAAATACTCGTTTTTGTTCTCCCCATTTCAAATGAGTTTGAAAACCTACGATATTGTATAAATTACCTATTGCATTATCTTGACGTAATTGAACGACAGCATAAGGTTGTTCACCAGTGCGTGGATCATTTAAACCAACAGGCTTTAATGGACCGTACAATAAAGTCTTTTCTCCTCGTTGTGCCATGACTTCAACAGGCATACATCCTTCAAATACATCGCTATTTTCAAAATCATGCACTTCAGCAGTTTCTGCATGAACTAATTCATTATAAAATGTTTTATATTCCTGTTCATTCATTGGCGCATTTAAATATGAAGCCTCTCCTCTATCATATCTAGACTTAAAGTATAATTTATCCATATCCAATGAATCTTTATCTAAAATAGGAGCTGCTGCATCAAAAAAATGTAAATCATCTTCATCAGTAAATTCTTTAATTGCGTCGGATAATTTATCTGAAGTTAACGGACCAGTTGCAATTACTGTAATATCATTTTCAGGAATGTTAACAAATTCGTCATTAATTATATGAATTTTAGAATTGTTTTTTAATTTATCGGTTATTTCTTTAGAAAAATTATTACGATCTACTGCTAAGGCTCCTCCGGCAGGAACTTCATGTTCAAAAGCAGATTTGATTACAATAGAATCCAAATGCTTCATTTCTTCTTTTAATAATCCAGCTGCATTATTCAATTGTTTTGAACGTAAAGAATTAGTACATACTAATTCTGCAAAATTACCAGTTTCATGAGCTGGCGTCATTTTATTTGGACGCATTTCATATAAATTAACATCTAATCCATATTTAGCAATATGATAAGCAGCTTCACTACCAGCTAATCCAGCTCCAATTACATTAATCTGCATAATATATACCTCATATTAGTACAATTTTAGTTTTTTATTTAAAAATTATTTATAAATGAAAATAGCTCGCTTAAACAGCGAGCCATTAATAATTATTTTTGAATGTCTTCTTCATAATCACCATTAGGACATACTATTTGTTTACCACCACGAACCTTTTTTTCTACTAAGAAGTGTCCATCTTTAGGACAATTTCTGTTTATTGGTTTATCCCAAGAAACAAAATCACATTCTGGATATCGTGAACAACCATAAAAGACTCGATTTTTTTTAGATTTACGTTCAATAATTTCACCTTGATGACATTTAGGACATTTAACTCCAATTTTTTTTACAATTGGTTTTGTATTTCGACATTCAGGAAAGTTAGAACATGCATAAAATTTGCCAAACCGTCCCATCTTTATCACCATTGGTGATCCACAAACATCACAATTAAAACCTGCTGGTTCATCTTTAATTTCAATTTTTTCCATTTCAGAGTTGGCTTTTTCTACTTCTTTAGAAAAAGGTTTAAAAAATGAATCAACCATTTTTACCCAATTCTGCCCGTTCTCAATATCATCTAATTTTTTTTCTAAACCAGCTGTAAATTCAATGTTTTCAATATCTGGGAAATATTCATTAATCACATTATTTACAATTTCACCCAATTCAGTAGGAATAAAACGACGAGTATCTAATTTTACATAATTACGTCTTTGAATGGTATCTAAAGTAGGTGCATATGTTGAAGGTCTACCAACTCCATTAGCCTCTAAAGCATGAATTAAAGTTGCTTCAGTATAACGTGCCGGAGGTTGAGTAAAGTGTTGTTCAGGATTGCTTTTATCTAATTTTACCTGATCACCATTACTTAAACTTGGTAACAAATTATCTTTTTCTACTGCTGTTTTATATACTTTTGTAAAACCTGCAAATTTAGTTTTAGAACCACTAGCTTTAAATTGAATATTATTTTGTTCAATTGTTGCAGTTACAATGTCAGAAATTTCGTCTGTCATTTGACTGGCAACAAAACGATTCCAAATTAATTTATATAATTTATATTGATCATTAGTTAAATACTGTTTTATTTCATTTGGAACACGATAAACACTTGTAGGTCGAATACCTTCGTGAGCATCTTGAGCTCCTTCTGGTAATTTTCCTTGTTGTGGATTATTAGCAGAATATTCTTTACCATAATTTTCAGTAATGTAACTGGCAGCTTCTTGTTTAGCAACTGCAGAAATTCTAGTAGAATCAGTACGCATATAAGTAATTAATCCAACATTACCCTGTTTACCCAAATTAATTCCTTCATACAATTGTTGTGCAGCCATCATAGTTTTTCTAGTTCTAAACTTCAGTTGATTATTAGCTACTTGTTGCATTGTAGAAGTGGTAAAAGCAGGACGAGGACGTTGTTTACGTTCCTTTTTTACAACATTTGTTACTAGAAAGTCGCCTTTAGTATCCAAATCTTTTAATACTTTTTGAACATCATCATTATTTGATAATTTAACTTTTTTATTATTACGACCATAAAAAAATGCTTTAAATTTTGATTTATTTTTTATAAATTCATTCTCAATTGTCCAGTATTCTTCTGGTTTAAAGTGATTTATTTCATCTTCACGTTTAATAATTAGAGATAAAGCAATACTTTGAACACGACCAGCAGACAATCCCTTTTTTATTTTCTTCCATAAAACTGGTGAAATAGAATATCCAACTAATCGATCCAAAACTCTACGAGCTTGTTGTGCATCAACTAAATTCATATCAATAGATCTAGGATGTTTAAAGGCTTCTTTTACTGCATCCTTAGTAATTTCATTGAAAACAACTCGATTTTTATCATTGATATCTAATCCTAAAATATAAGATAAATGCCAAGCAATTGCTTCTCCTTCACGATCAGGATCTGAAGCCAAATACACTTTTTTAGCATTCTTAGCTTCTTTACGAAGTTCTTTAATTGTATCTCCCTTTCCACGAATAGAAATATAGTGTGGCTCGTAGTTATTATCTATATCAACACCCATTTTAGATTTAGGTAAATCACGAACGTGCCCTTTACTAGCAACTACTTTATAACTACGTTTTCCTAAATACTTTTCTATTGTTTTCGCTTTTGATGGAGATTCTACAATAACTAAATTTTTTTTGGCCTTTGTCGTTTTAGACTTTACCATATAACTTTATATCCCTTTATTCTAAGCATTTAGTCATAAAATAACGTAAGTTATTTTTTATGTCAACAATTAGTTATTTTATAATAAAACAATATTTCAATTTAAACACTTTTGAACTGGTGAAAAACTTTGTCGATGAATTGGAGTTACTCCATATTTTTTTAACGCTTCTATATGTTCCTGAGTGCCATATCCATTATTTTTATCAAAATGATATTCTGGATATTTTACAGAATATTGTTGCATTAAATGGTCTCGATATACCTTAGCTAAAATACTAGCAGCACCAATACTTATACTTTTAGCATCACCTTTAATAAAACTTTTTTGATCAATATCTACTTCAATTTGCATATCATCAATTAATAACAAATCAGGTTTAATTTTTAATTGTTCAACAGCACGTTTCATAGCAATTCTAGTAGCTTCATATATATTTAATCGATCAATTTCTTCTACAGAAGCAGATGCAATACTATAATCTACACAACTTCTTTTAATCTGATTAAATAATTTCTCTCTTTTATAAGCACTAAGTTGTTTAGAATCATTTACTTCATATAAGCTGAATTTTTCAGGTAATTCAACAGCACAAGTCACTACTGGTCCTGCTAATGGACCTCTGCCAACTTCATCAATTCCTACAATATGTTTATATCCCATTTGACGTGCTTGTCGTTCTATTTGTTGACGTTGAATGAAATTTTCTTTTAACAATTTTATTTTACTTAATTGATTGATTTTTTGAACTAATAATTTTTGTACACCAACGCGAGGATCATCTTTTAAATCATTTAAAAATGGATCTTTTAAATTATCAATATTTGAAAGTCTCTGTTTAATTTCTTTCAATGTTTGTTTCATTTATATCATTGCTTTCTAAATCATCTACTAAATCAAGAGAAATTTTACCTAATTTTCCCTTACGCAAATCGTTAATTATATTTTCACAGGCACGATCATAGTCATCTTTATAACCTAATTTTTTAGTAATGTTTAATAATAAATCAACATTAGATAAAGAGGTTAAATCATCGTTTAAATGATAACGATTAAAAATAACTGATAATTTTTGCTGTTTACGTAATGATGCAAATAAAAATAATACAGCATCGTCTTTAGCAAATAAAGAATCTTTAATTGAACCAATCAGAGATAATTTTAACCCTATTGTTTGATCTGAAAATTTTGGCCATAAAACACCAGGTGTATCCAATATTTGCAATTTATCATTAACTTTTAACCATTGCTCTTTTTTAGTTACTCCAGGTTTATTTCCAGTTTTAGCAACTTTTTTATTAATTAAACGATTAAGTAAAGTTGATTTACCAACATTTGGAATTCCACATATCACTGCATGAATTATTTCATTCTGAATTCCTTTATTTATTTGACTATTTATTTGTCCATCTAAAACGTTTAATACTGCTTTAGTAATTAATTTATTTACTTTAACATCATTAACATCAATAGCAATAGCAGGTTGACCATTAGTACGATAATAGTTTAACCACTGAGTAGTTATTTTATGATCAGCTAAATCTGCTTTTTGTAAAACAAGCAATGTTGGTTTATTTGCACTTATTTCTTCTAACTGCGGATTTTTGGAAGACCAAGGGATACGAGCATCAACTAATTCTATAAAAATATCAATATATTTTAACTTTTCTTTAATTTGACGAAAAGCTTTAGCCATATGTCCCGGATACCATTGAATTGTTGCCATTATTAAAATGTTGTCCTTTCTAAATATTCGCGCCAAACTTTATCAAATATATCCATACTAGGTAAATATCCTGCATTTAATTCTAAATATTTAGACATTTCATCATAAGTTAATATTTCTTTTGGAAAAGACACATCTAAAAAAGCATTATTGGCAAACTCTGCAATAGAATCATGACTATTACGATTACGTTTTGTCATTAAAAACTGATAAAAACTAATTTGTTGCATATAGCCTCCTATTTTTTAGGTATACTTATTTTAAACAAATAAATTCCTTTTTTAACATTAAATTGTTTTGCCTGAATTATTAAACCACTTTTGCTAACCAATTTAGTTGGATTTATATATAAATTATGTCCACTTATTGAAACTCCCTTAGGCAAATTGTAATGATTCTTAGCAAAGAGCATAATAATATCAATTGGTAATTTTAATCTTCCCAAAGCAATTTTTTCGGCATGTAATTTGATATTACCAGTTTTAGTAACGGCCGGATTCATCATCAAACCATAATTCAAGTTTTGTCCTAAAAATTTTACATTTCCATATAAAATCAACTGTTTATGAACTACAAAATGATAATGATATTTATCATACATAGAAGATTTATTTAAATAAAAATTAGCTAAAGCATTAACTTGCTTATTATTTACTTTTATCTCAGTTATTTTAGTAACCTGTTCAGTTGAATTAGGAATGTTTTTTTGAATATCAAAATTGGATTGATGCAATTCAATAAAGGCAATGCCTAATCCCAATATAATAAAGGTAATAATAGAAAGTGTTGCTACTTTCCACCAATTGATTTTTCTTTTCATAACTTTTATACCTTAATAACAGTCATTATTGATGATCATTTAAGAATAATTGCTAAATTCTAAATTAAATAAAAATTTAACATATACGAGAACATTTATATTTTCCACTTGATAAAAAATTATTGACTTCTGACTTATCTTTTTCGTCAATTAAATGTATTTGATTAAAAATCTTTTTTGATAATTTAATTTCTTTACGACCTAAATGTAGCATTCGAATAACTTTAAATTCTGACTTATCTTTTAATTTAATAACTGCATTATAAAAATTTTGATTGAGATATGGAGTATGCTGGTGATACTTAATTAAAACAATATAACTAACATTATCTTTAAAAATAATAGTTTTTTTAAAATATGTTCTAAAAATTAACTGTTCTCCATTATCTAATAATACAGGATTAAATAGATAAATAATAAAATAAACAAGGCATATAAAAAAATCACTTAAAAATAGGAATAATATAAACCATATAAATAAATAACTAATCAAATCAGAAAAATTATGAATTTTAATAATTTGCGATATTTCGGGCATTGCCGTCAAAAGAACCCAACATATAAACCCATATAATAAAAAACCTAACAAATTATAAAAAAGGGTTAATTTTCTTTGAAAAACTTTATATTCTTTCATTAAATAATCTCTTTTCTAATGCTTATATTTCCATAACGAATGTTTTTGCATTGTTTTATATAATAAATTGGTCATTTGCGTATATCCTTTGTAGTTTGGATGGAAATGATCTGCGGAAGATAAATAAATATTTAACTCCTGACTTGTTCCTTTTAGTAACTTTTTTTCTATATCTTCAGCATTTTTATATTTAGATGTATTTATACTATTATCTTTTTTAATTAATTTTTTACGTTTATTTACAGTATTATACTGACCATAAGATAATTTTTGATTAATATTCATAAAATAAATTCTTTTATATGA
>JADIMP010000049.1 GCA_017694665.1 Candidatus Gallilactobacillus intestinavium | reverse complement strand
AAATTACATCAACTGCTAATAGTCACGTTGTTGAAGGTGATATTGCAGATAATGAAATGGGTGTTGATATAGGACCTAAAACTATTGCTTTATTTGAAGATAATTTAAGTGATGCTCAAACAGTAGTTTGGAATGGACCTATGGGTGTGTTTGAAGTTGATCAATTTGCTAAGGGAACTTTAGCTATTGGTAAATATGTCGGTGAATCGAAAGCTATTTCTATTGTTGGTGGTGGAGATTCAACTGCTGCTATTCAAAAATTAGGTTTAGCAGATGAAATTACTCATATTTCTACTGGTGGTGGAGCTTCATTGAAATTTTTAGAAGGTAGTGAATTACCAGGAATTACAGTTATTGATAATAAGTAAAAGGAGCGTTAGTCATGTCAATTATTACGGATATTTATGCAAGAGAAGTATTGGATTCACGAGGAAATCCTACAGTAGAAGTTGAAGTATATACTGAAGAAGGTGCTTTTGGTCGTGGTATTGTTCCATCAGGCGCTTCAACTGGGGAACATGAAGCAGCTGAATTACGTGATGGTGACAATAATAGATATCAAGGAAAAGGTGTTCAACAAGCAGTTAGTAATGTAAATAATTTAATTGCTAAAGAAATTGTTGGTTATGATGTTACTGATCAAAGATCAATTGATGAACGAATGATTGCTTTAGATGGCACTAAAAATAAAGGCAAATTAGGAGCCAATGCTATTTTAGGTGTTTCTATTGCCGTTGCCCGAGCTGCTGCAGATGAATTACAAGAGCCTTTATATAATTATTTAGGCGGTTTTAATGCCCATGTTTTACCAACTCCAATGATGAATGTTTTAAACGGTGGTAAACATGCTAATAACAAGGTAGATTTTCAAGAATTTATGATCATGCCAATAGGAGCTCCTTCGATTACAGAAGCTATTCGTTATGGCTCAGAAACTTTTCATGCTTTAAAAGATATTTTAAACGATCGTGGATATTCTACTGCTGTTGGTGATGAAGGTGGTTTTGCTCCAGATTTAAACAGTAATGAAGAACCTTTTGAAATCTTAGTAGAAGCAATTCAAAAAGCTGGTTATCAACCAGGAAAAGATATTGCAATTGCTTTTGATTGTGCAGCTTCAGAATTCTTTGATACGAACAAGCATAAATATGTGTTAAGTGATGGAACGGAATATTCGACGGAAGAATTTATTGATTTATTAGATAAGATTGTCGATAAATATCCGATCGTTTCAATTGAAGATCCAATTGATGAAAATGAGTGGGCAGATTGGCAATTAATCACTCAACGTATGGGGAACAAAGTTCAATTAGTTGGTGATGATTTATTTGTTACTAATACAGAATATATTAGTAAAGGAATCCAAGAGCATGTAGCTAATGCAGTATTAATTAAATTGAATCAAATTGGAACGTTAACCGAAACAATGGATGCAATTAAGATGGCTCAAAATGCAGGGTATAAAGCAGTTATTTCTCATCGATCTGGAGAAACGGAAGATACAACTATTGCTGATTTAGCAGTTGCTACTAATGTAGGTCAAATTAAGACTGGTTCAATGAGTCGTTCAGAAAGAATTGCTAAATATAATCAATTAATGCGTATTGAAGATCAATTAAATTCAACGGCTAGTTATTTAGGTAAAAATTCATTATGAATTAAAAATAAAAAATGAGCACCTCTGTGCTCATTTTTTTATTTGTTTTAAATTATTATTTTATTATTCATAAATTATTGAAAAAGAGTAAAATCAAATTGTATGTATTCATTTATTAGAGGTGGTTAAGTTGCGAGGACGTCTGGATGCAAGACGGATAAAAACATTATTTGCGGGAATTATTGTTGGTTTAATTACTGGAGTAATTGCTAGTATTTTCCGTTTAATTATTGCTCATACAGTTGAATGGGTAAAAGATGTTTATCATTTTTTGCATCATGATCCCAAATGGATTATTGCTTGGGTTATTTTTATTGCTATTTTAGGAATTATTGTGGGGTTATTAATGAAAACTAGTCCCCAAATTTCTGGAGCTGGAATTCCTCAAGTAGAAGGTCAATTAGCGGGTAAATATCAAGAACCATGGTTTCCCGTATTATGGAAAAAGTTTGTTTGTGGAATTATGGGCATTGGTACTGGTTTAATGTTAGGACGTGAAGGACCTTCAGTACAGTTAGGAGCTGTAGTAGGTCAAGGATATGCTGAATTAACACATCGTAAAGGGCATGAATGGCGTACATTAATTGCTAGTGGTTCCGCGGCAGGATTATCTGCGGCCTTTAATGCTCCTATTGCTAGTACAATGTTTGTTATTGAAGAGATGTATCACAATTTTTCTCCTGTAATTTGGTTAACATCTTTTGCTAGTGCAGTGTGTTCTAATTTTGTATCTTTGGTTGTATTTGGACAAGTACCAATTTTACATATTGTTTATAGTAAAATGTTGCCATTACGTTATTACTGGCTTTTGATTGGTTTAGGAATTGTTCTTGGTGCTTTAGGAGTTTTGTATCAAAAAGTTTTATTAAATTTACCTAAATTTTATGCCAAATTAAAAGTACCAAGATATTTTGATGGTTTATTAATCATGTTAGCTAGCATTTTAGTAGGCTATTTCTGGACTAATGCTATTGGTGGAAGTGATGATGTTATTTTTTCGATGGCTGTATTTAAATCTAGCGTTTTGGTTTTAGTTGGTTTATTAATTATTCGATTTGTTTTTTCTACACTATCTTATAGTTCTGGTTTACCAGGTGGAATTTTCTTACCTATCTTAACTTTAGGCTCTGTAATTGGTTGTCTATATGGTCAGATTATGGTTAATGCCGGTTTAATGCCGGAAACTTATGTGGTTAATTTAGTTATTTTTTCGATGGCTGGTTATTTTGCGGCAATTGGTAAAGCTCCATTTACAGCAATGTTGTTAATTGTGGAAATGGTTGGTTCCTTAAAGAACTTAATGCCATTGGCTTTAGTTAGTTTAACAGCTTATGTAACATTAGATTTAATGGGCGGTAAGCCAATTTATGAATCATTATTACAAGCTTTAATTAAACCTGTTGAAGAAGAAGATTATGGTTATCCTGACCGAATTGAAGTACCAGTTTATGATAATTCTCGTTTAGTAGGAAAGCGGGTTTGCGAATTAAAATGGCCAGAATCATCTCTTTTAATTAGTATTCGTCATGGCGAAGAAGAAGTTATTCCTCATGGAGATAATGTTTTGGAGCCTGGAGATACATTAGTTATTGAAACTAAACATGATAATCGTGCTTATGTAAGTGAACAAATTAAGAATATTAAGGATAGAGAAGACGGCTAGTACAATTTATGTTAAAATTAACTAGTTATATTACTTTTGATGGAGATTTAAAATGTATAATTTCTTATTAACTGCATTAGTTGTTATTGCAATTTTGATTATTATTGCAGTAATGATGCAACCTTCTAAAAATGAAGATGTTTTGGGAGCATTATCCGGAGGAGCTTCTAATGGTTTGTTTTCTCAACAAAAGTCACGTGGATTTGAAGGTTTTATGCAAAAAGTGACGGTTATTTTAGGGATTTTATTCTTTGGGATTGCCTTAGTTTTAATTTATATTTCTTCTCATTAATTTAAAAATTTAATTATTTAATTAAGGATGTTTTATGAAAAATAAGTGTAAATTATTTTTGGTGTTTTTAATTAGTGGATTGGTTCTAACTTTTTCAGGTAGTTATATTACCCATTGTTTTTCTAATGATTTTACGGTTGTTCAAGCTAGCAAACGACATAAATCTTATATGAGACATCCTATTAGTTGGCGTAAATCTTCTGAAACAAAGCCTTATCCTAATTTACATAAAGTTAAACATTTGTGGATTAGAGTTAGTTTAAACAAGAATCGTACCTACATTATGTCAGGTAAGCATATAATTTATACGATGTACAGTTCAGGGGGAGTATATAAAAAGATTAATGGCAAACGCCAAAGTTTAACTCCCACTGGTACATATCATATTCAACCTGAACGAGGAACATATTTCTATAATGCAGGCGTAGGTGAAGGTGCGCATTATTATGTTTCTTGGAAGGGAAATGGAGTATATCTATTTCATTCGGTTCCAACTCATCAAAATGGTAAATATATAGTTTCTAATGCTGATAAATTAGGTAAGGATGTAGCTTCCCATGGCTGTATTCATTTATCTATTGCAGACTCGAAATGGCTTTATGAAAATGTTCCCGTTGGAACTAAAGTTATCATCAAACAAGATTAATCTGAAGTCTATGATAAGTCCGTTTATCATAGACTTTTTTAATTATAAGGAGGATTAAAATGATACAATTTAAAAAACCAGAACCAACATATTTAGATAGTGACGGTGATCATGGTGTATTACTATTGCATGCTTATTCAGGTAGTAGCAATGATATGTTACTTTTAGGAAATATGTTAAATCGTAATGGATATGCAGTATACATGCCAATTTTTTCAGGACATGGTACGCTAGAACCAAAGAATATTTTTACTAAGGGCAGCATTGATCAGTGGTTAGATGATGCTCTAAATGCTTTTGAATTTTTAAAGAATAAAAAGAAGAAGATTTCTGTTTTCGGTTTATCTATGGGTGGCTTTTTTGCTGCTAAATTAATGGAATTAAAAAATCACGATATTATCAGTGGTGGAACTTTCTCTTCTCCCATATTAAGTTTATCGGGAAATAATGTTCCACAGAATTTTTTGAAGTTTTGTGAAAAAGCTTATCATCGTCAAGGATTATCAGAAGATGAAATTAAAACTAATTTAGAATGGTTAAATGAAGCTAATTTAAAACGTTTAGCCGAATTAAATACTTTTGTTAATGGAGTGGGTCACGATTTAATTAAAATTAATAATCCATTCTTTATTGGACAAGGCACTGGTGATACGATGATTAATCCTCAATCAGGACGTATTTTACGTTATGGATTAGTTGAATTAAATAAGACAGTTGAAATTCATGAATATAAAGATGCTGATCATGTTTTAACTGTTAATATTGCTCATAAAGCATTAGAAGAAGATGTATTAAACTTTTTAAATAAATATTAATCTTGAGGTGACTGATGGACGAAGTATGTAAACAAATTGAACAATTTTTTAATGAACACAGTCAAAAAGCATATAGTGTTGATGAATTATATAATCAGTTGCATTTAGAAGAAATTGATTTTAGTGTTTTAGTAAAAGCTTTACTTGCTTTAGAAAAAAAAGGTTTTATTACTTTAGAAAAAAATAATCACTGGAAAAAAGCTCAATTATCTGTAGTTGAAGGTGTTTTTCATGGTAATGAAAAAGGTTTTGGGTTTGTTGACTGTGATGAATTTGAAGACAGTATTTACATTAGTCCCGAACATACTTTGTATGCAATGACAGGTGATACAGTTCAGGTAAAAATTTTACGAGGACCACATGATGATCGCGGAGCTGAAGGTAAAGTTACCAATATTGTTGAACGCGGTTATGATCAAGTAGTGGGTGAGTTTAAGTCTAAGTCAGAACCATCATTACCTGATGTAATTGGGGAAATCATTTTAAAAGATAAAAAATTAAAAAGTTATACATGTTATGTAGACCGTCAAACTTCATTGTCAATGACAGATGGGGAGATCGTTACTGCTGATATTATTACTTATCCTAATAGTAATTTAGAACATGGAATTATCGTTGTAGGACGAGAAATTATTGGTGATGTTAGTGAACCAGGGGTGGATATCTTACAAATTCTTTATGCTCATAAAGTACCAGTTGAGTTTCCTCAATCGGTTTTAGATGAAGCAAACGCAATTCCTGATACTGTTCAAGCGTGTGATAAAAAAGGTCGAGTGGATTTGACAAATCAACCGTTTATCACAATTGATAGTATTGAAAGTAAAGATTTAGACGATGCTGTTGTTGTTTGGCGCAAAGAAAATGGAAATTATCATTTGGGCGTATCAATTGCCGATGTTAGTTATTACGTTAAAGAAGGATCTGAATTAGATAAAGAAGCTTATCGTCGTGGCACTTCGGTATATTTAGTTGATCGTGTTGTGCCCATGTTACCAAAGAAATTATCTAATGGAATTTGTTCTTTAAATGAAGGAGTGGAACGATTAACGATGACCTGTGACATGGAAATAGATGCTGCAGGAAATATAGTTAGTCATAAAATTTATCCAAGTTTTATTAGAAGTCATGCACGTATGACTTATAAAGCAGTGAACGCCATTTTAGATAAAGATGATGCACAAACTAAGGCTAAGTATCAAGATTTGGTAGATATGTTTTATCAAATGCGTGATCTGCATCATATTTTAGCTAAGCAACGTGAAACTAGAGGAGCTATTGAGTTTGATGCACCTGAAGCTAAAATTATTGTCGATGATACTGGTCATCCAATTGACATTAAATTACGTGAACGTGGTACTTCTGAACGAATGATTGAATCGTTTATGTTAGCGGCTAATGAAACAGTTGCTAAACATTTTCATGATTTACATGTGCCATTTTTATATCGAATTCATGAAAATCCTGATGAAGAAAAAGTAAAATCTTTTTTTGAATTATTAAGTGTTTTTGGGATTAATGCTAAAGGTGATCCACGTAATTTAAAACCTAAAGTTTTACAAAAAGTTTTACAAGATGTAGCAGGAACACCTGAAGAACAAATGGTGCAAACCATGATGTTACGTTCTATGCAACAAGCTAAATATTCAGATCAACCGGTAGGGCATTTTGGAATTGGTGCTTCAGATTATACTCATTTTACTTCTCCAATTCGTCGTTATCCGGATGATATGGTTCATCGTTTAATTCGTTGGTATGAAGCTAATGGATTTAATGAAAATTCTAAGAGTAAATATTTTGATAAATTAGCCCAGATTGCTATTGATACTTCTAATTGTGAACGTCGTGGTGTGGACACAGAACGAGCAACTGATGATTTGAAAAAAGCTGAGTACATGGCAGATCATGTTGGTGAAGATTTTGAAGCAGTTGTTAGTTCAGTTTTGAAGTTTGGAATGTTTGTAGAATTACCGAATACAGTTGAAGGTCTAGTTCATATTTCCAATATGACTGATGATTTTTATGATTATGATGAGACTCATATGGCATTAATTGGTGAAAAACATCATCATATTTTCCAAATTGGCCAACCCATTAAAGTACATTTAGATCGTGTTGATGTAGAATATGGGAACGTTGATTTTTCTGTAATTGATCCTGATTCTGCTCCTACTACAGATATAAAAGTGCGTTCGCAAAAACAACGAACTTCGAGAAATAAAAATAGTCGCAGAAATAGGGACGATAAAAACAAGCACAATAATCATTATCATCGTTCTCGTCGTCATAAAAGTTTTAATGAACGATATAAAAATAAAAAATGATTTAAAATAAGCATATGAAAATTAAACATAATCAAGATAATTTATTGGCTACTAACCGTAAAGCAAGTCATGATTATACAATTTTGAATACTTATGAAGCGGGTATTGCTTTGACTGGTACTGAAATTAAATCAGTGCGAAATGCCAGGATTAATATCAAAGATGGTTTTGTTACCATTAGAAATGGTCAAGCATACTTAAATAATGTGTATATTGATGAATTTGATCAAGGTAATCGATATAATCATGATCCTTTACGTCAACGTAGTTTATTGTTACATAAAAAAGAAATTCGTAAATTGTATAAAGAAGTTAAAGAACAAGGAATTACAATTGTTCCATTGAAGGTGTACATTAAGCACGGTTTTGCAAAAGTATTAATTGGTGTTGGTAAAGGTAAACATCAATATGATAAACGTAATGATTTAAAAAAGAAGGATCAACAACGTGAAATTGACCGTGTACTAAAAAGACGTCGTTAGTTAGCTAATGCTGCAACGATGTCTTTTTCTTTTTGATTTTCTTTACTTGTTAAAGTTAAGTTGTATAGTTCACTTATTAATATTACAATTTCAATTTCAGAATTAATTGATTTAATTAAAATTTGATCATGAGGATTGCTATTTAATGCCTGATTAAATTGACTATAAGCAATTTTACGATTATTGCAATAAGTGTTTAATTGATCTTTAAAAAATAATTTTCTAAATTTCAAATTTAATGGCTTAAGTTGGGTGAAATATTTAGTTAATTTAAATTTAGTAGGTGGATAATCATTACTGCTATAACAAAATATATGTTTATCTAATTGTTTAACTGAAGCAACAATAGCATTATTAGGATTAATTAAATCGAGTTGTAGTTGATTCAATTTGTTTATGATATTTAATCTGTACACAAATTGGTTTTGCTGATCTAGAATGATTTTTTCTGTCGTTTGATCATATTTATTGTGATAAATAATATATTTTTTCATAATAGTCGTAAAATAATGTTATATTTAATTAAATTTTAACATGTTTGGAGAAATTATTATATGAAACAGTTAATCCACAATGATTGGTGGGATGTGTTAAAAGACGAGTTCAATAAAGATTATTATCAACAATTACATGATTTTTTAAAAAAAGAATATGCGACGCATACAATTTATCCAGATATGTATCACATTTTTGCAGCATTTGAGCTAACTCCCTTTAGTAAAGTAAAGGTTGTTATTTTAGGCCAAGATCCATATCATGAACCAGGACAGGCTTGTGGCTTAAGCTTTGCAGTACGTCCAGGAGTCAAAGTTCCTCCTTCATTACAAAATATTTATAAAGAGTTATTTGATGATTTAAAGATACCTCCAGTGAATCACGGTTATTTGAAAAGTTGGGGTGAACAGGGTGTACTGTTATTGAATACTGTTTT
>JADIMP010000048.1 GCA_017694665.1 Candidatus Gallilactobacillus intestinavium | reverse complement strand
AAATAAAATAATGTTACAAGATAGAATTAAGAAGGGAATGAAGATCAGTGGAAATTAGTAAAAATGTTTTAGTAGGTACATTAGAATCTTCAGATATTCAAATTATGTTGTCAGCAGGAAATAATGGAATCCAGATTGACTTAGATTCTCCAGTAATGAAAAAATATGGAGATCAAATTAAGAAAGTTATTACAGATACTTTAAAGGCATATCACATTGATAATGCTAATGTTAAAGCGGTAGATAAAGGAGCTTTAGATTGTGTAATTAAAGCTAGAACTATTACTGCTGCAGAAACAGCTTTAAATAAAAATGATGATCCAATGTGGGAGGCTTACTAATGGAAGAACGTTTACGTAGAACAATGATGTTTGTTCCAGGCAATAATCCTGGGATGATTAAAGATGCTGGTATTTATGGTGCTGACTCAATTATGTTTGATCTGGAAGATAGTGTTTCGTTAGCAGAAAAATATGCGGCAAGAGCTTTAGTTTATGAAGCATTACAAACAGTTGATTATGGTGATACCGAATTAGTTGTTCGAATTAATGGAATTGGTACGCCATATATTGATAATGATATTCGTGCTATGGTTAAAGCCGGAATTGATGTTATTCGTTTACCAAAAACAGAAACAGCTGAAATGGTAAAAGAATTAGAAAAGAAAGTTGCTGCTGCTGAAAAAGAATTTGGTCGTGAAGAAGGTAGCACTAAATTAATGGCTGCTATTGAAAGCGCTAAGGGAGTTCTACATACAGAAGAAATTGCTACAGCATCTGACCGTATGATTGGAATGGCTTTATCAGCTGAAGACTATACAACTGATATGAAGACGCATCGTTATCCTGATGGAGCAGAATTAGAATTTGCTCGTAATATGATTTTGCATGCTTGTCGTGCTGCTGGTATTGCTGCATTTGATACTGTATTTACAAATATGAATGATGTTGAAGGATTCCGTAGAGAAACTGAACATATTCATGAATTAGGATTTGATGGTAAATCATTGATTAATCCAAGACAAATTGATTGGGTTAATGAAATTTATGCACCTAAGAAAGAAGATATCTTTAAAGCACAAAGAATTATTGCTGCTTTGAAAGAAGCTGAAGAAAATGGATCTGGAGTAGTATCCATGGATGGACAAATGGTTGACCGTCCAGTTGTTTTAAGAGCACAAAGAACTATTGCTTTAGCTAAAGCTTCAAATATGTTGAATGAAAGGGGCGAGTATATTGAAAAATAAAGTAAATCGTGAAATACCTGAAAGTGTTTTAAATAAAGGTTATAAACCATATGGTGAAGAAGTTGAAAAAGTAGTTCAAAGAGTAGCACCAACTGTTCATACTTCGGATGGTAGTGGTAAATTATGTGATTCAATTGCTGATGTAGTTAAGAAGACTTTAAAAGATGGTATGACAATTTCTTTCCATCATCATTTTAGAGCCGGAGATCATGTATTTAATTTAGTTATGCGTGAAATCATTGATCAAGGTATTAAAGATTTAACACTTGCACCATCATCATTGCATGCAGTAATGAATGATCTAGTTATCGAAGGAATTAACAAGGGTACTATTACTAAGATTGAAACTTCAGGAATGCGTGGATCTTTAGGAGAAGTGGTTTCTCATGGTGCATTAAAAGAACCAGTTGTCTTTAGATCACATGGTGCTCGTGCCCGTGCTATTGAAAGTGGGCGTGTAAAAATTGATGTGGCCTTTTTAGGAGTACCAATTGCTGATAAATATGGTAATGCTAATGGAATGGAAGGAGATGCTGCTTTCGGTTCATTAGGTTATGCTTTAGTGGATGCTCAATATGCTGACCGAGTAGTATTGTTAACTGATAATATTGTTGATGCACCACATACTCCAGCTTCAATTAAGCAAACGCAAGTAGATTATGTTGTTAAAGTAGATGAAGTAGGTGATCCTGATAAGATTGGTTCAGGAGCTACCCGTTTTACTAAGGATCCAAAAGAATTAAAGATTGCTCAAATGGCTAATGAAGTAATTGTAAATTCTCCATATTTTAAAGATGGATTTTCTTTCCAAACAGGATCAGGAGCAGCTGCTTTAGCTGTAGCTAGATACTTGAAGCAAGATATGATTAAGCATGATATTAAAGCTTCATTTGCTTTAGGTGGAATTACTAGTCCAATTGTTGATTTAGCTAAAGAAGGTTTAGTTCGTAAAGTTATGGACGTACAGGACTTTGATAAAGGCGCTGCTGACAGTATGATGAATAATGCTAACCAACAAGAAATTGATGCTTCTTGGTATGCTGATCCTGATAATAAAGGTTCTATGACTGACCAAGTTGACGTAGTTATTTTAAGTGCGTTAGAAATCGATACTAAATTTAATGTTAATGTTATGACTGGATCTGACGGAGTTATTCGTGGAGCTATTGGTGGACATCAAGATTGTTCTGCTGGTGGTAAATTAGTTATTGTTACAGCTCCATTAACTCGTGGACGTTTAGCAACAGTAGTACGTGATGTAACTAATGTTACAACACCAGGCTCTACTATTGACGTATTAGTTACTGAATATGGAGTTGCTATTAATCCAGAACGTAAAGACTTAGTAGAAAAATTAAGTAAAGTTCCAGGATTACCAATTATTGATATTAATGAATTAGCTGATAAAGCTGAAAAATTAGTTGGTAAACCAGAACCGTTGAAGTTTAAAGATAATACAGTTGGTATTATTGAATATCGTGATGGAACAGTTATTGATACAATTAAGGAAGTTGATGATTAGATTAATAATCATTGATAATTAGATAAAAGCCAAATACTATATAGTATTTGGCTTTTTAATTTGGGTTTTATTAAAATAAATTGATTAGTAATATAATATAAATTATGAATATTTTTAGTAATGGTAAAAATCAGTCAATTATTGATATTTTAAATGATAAAGATGAGCGATTAAAGCAACAACGAGATTTATTATTTAATAATCAAAATGATATTTTAATATGTATAAAATTAAATATTCCCGGGCCAATTAAACACAATAAAGCAATTCAACAAATATTTACTTTAGGGACTAATCACTTGTTAAAATTACTTAAACAAAGTGGAATAGTTGTTAAGCAAGAAATTTATTGGCATAAAGATGTTGGAGATACCGGTTTTATTTTATTAAATACGAATGATAAGAATAAAATTAAACGATTAACAATTGATCTTGAAGATTATGAATTATATGGACGTCTTTTTGATGTAGATGTAGTTTATTATTCGGATAATAATGTTAAATCAGTATCAAGAACAGAATTAAATTTACCGGTTAGAAAATGTTTATTGTGTGAACGTCCTGCTAAAGAATGTGCCCGTTCACGTAAGCATAGTGTACAGGAGTTACAAACAAAAATTAATGAATTATATGGGAAAATGTTTAATTAAGTAATGGAGAAACAACAGATATTTCAAAATGCGGTGCGAGCATTATTGTATGAAGCAGTGATCAACCCTAAACCAGGATTAGTTGATCCAGTAACTCATGGTTCACATCCTGATATGGATATTTTTACTTTTATTAATAGTTCAATGAGTTTAGAGAATTATTTCAAAAAATGTGTTGAATTGGCACAGCAGAGTAGACAAAAATGTGAATCATTAGATCGGTTATTTTTACGTATCAGAGAAGAAGGCGTTCGTGCTGAAAAACAAATGTTTAAAGCAACTGTAGGCATAAATACGCATAAGGGAGCTATTTTTGCTTTAGGAATTATGGTAACTGCTGTTGCTTATCAAAATAAACAGAATGTTAATGTTATTGATTTACAGTTATTGAAGCGTTCTATTAAAGAAATGATGATCCATATTTTAGATGATTTTGAGCAATTACAGAGTAAAGATCGTGATGATTTAACTGCAGGAGAAAAACAATATTTAGATTATGGTTTAACTGGTATTCGTGGTGAAGCTGCTAATGGATTTTCTATCGTGATTGATAAAGCTTTACCTTTTATGCAAAAAACGCAGGGAAGTCGTAAACAAAGAATGTTAGATACTTTGATGTATATTGCGGGAAACATACAAGATAGTACGTTAATTAAACGTGCTAAAACGATTAATGCCGTTAACGAAGTAAAACAAGATGTTGAAAAATATTTTGCTTTAGGTGGTAGTCAAAACATTACAGGTATTGAATATTTAAAAGAGTTGGATGCAAAATATGCTGAAAAACATTATAGTTTAGGTGGTACAGCAGATATTTTAATTTTGACAATTTATTTGGGACTTTTAAATCGTATTATTTAAATTTATTACATAATTAATTTGTTTGTTAAATAAAAAAGACTTTCTAGTTTTATAGAAAGTCTTTTTTGTAAAATATTAAATTATACTTGGTTAAAATAATTCATCTTTATTGAGTTAATTGTCCTGAGCAATAGTTTGCATATATAAAGGAATATTTTCACTAATTTGAGTTGGACGGACGACATAATGAGTTTGTGCTAAATCATTAGCAATTTTAGTGTGTAAATAAGTAGCGGCTAAAATTGCGTTTAATTTCTCATTAAATTGAGCAGTGAATCCACCAATCATACCTGCTAAAGTATCACCACTGCCACCAGTAGCCATTGCTGGAGTACCAGGTAAATTATTATAAATTTCTTGATTAGTATAAATTTGAGTTTGATGTTTTTTTAATACAACGACGCTATGCAATTGTTGTACAATTTTTAAATTTGCCTCTGGTGTTTGGTCTACAATTTTAATACCAGATAAACGCTGCCATTCCATTTGGTGAGGAGTTAGTACAGTTTTAGCTTTTGGTAAATTTAAGTCATATTTTGCAATTAAGTCGATTGCTGAAGCATCAATAATCAATACTTGTTGTTCAGAAACATGATTAAAAATTTGCTTTAAGAGAGCTAAACTAAACCAACTATTACCTAAACCAGGCCCAATAACAATGACATTAACGTGGTGAATTAATGTAATTAATTGGTCCGTTTGTTTGTAATTAGTAGCAATGACTTCTGGTAAATATTGATGAATAGCAGTAACATTATTTGGATCAGTTGCTGTATAAGTTAATCCAGATCCTGATAGTAATGTGGCTTTAGCAGCCATTAAAATGGCTCCACCAAAATTAGCGTTGCTACCAATAAGTAATGTTTTACCAAAATCGCCTTTATGACTAATTGTTTTTCTTTTTTGAATGGTATCTTTTAAAATATTATCTGATAAATTAATCATAATAACCTCCTATAATATATTGTATATTAGTTATTAATTTTAATGAAACGAGGATATTATTTATGGATTGGGATCAACAAACAAAAAAATATCAATCATCTTTATTAGATGATTTAACTAAATTATTAAAAATTAAAAGTGTACGTAATGAAAATGAAATTAGTAAAGAATATCCGGTAAGTAAAGGGCCAACAAAAGCTTTAGATTATTTTTTGCAACTCGCTAAACGTGATGGTTTTCAAGTGTATAAAGTTGATAATACTGTAGGATATATAGAATATGGTAACTTACAATCGACAGAAACTTTAGCAATTTTAGCTCATGTTGATGTAATGCCGGCAGGTAAAGAATGGGATACTGATCCATTTATACCACAAATAAAAAATGATCGATTGTATGCTCGAGGAGCATTAGATGATAAAGGTCCGGGAATGGCGGCTTATTATGGTTTAAAAATTGTTAAAGATTTAAAGTTACCTTTAAAACGTAAAATTCATTTCGTCATTGGTACAGACGAAGAGTCCAATTGGTTAGGTATGAATAATTATTTGAAAAAAGTAGGAGAGCCAACTTTAGGTTTTTCTCCTGATGCTGAATTTCCGTTAATCAATGGAGAGAAAGGAATTTGTACATTTACTGTATCCTTTCCGCAACAAGAGAAAACTACTAGTGGTAGTAAAATAATTAAGTTTATATCAGGTGAGCGTGTCAATATGGTTCCGGCTCATGCAGAAGCTATTATTCAGAGTTCATTCTTATCTGATATAGAAAAGCAATTTAATAGTTTTGTGCAATCTAATCCAATTGATGGCTTTGTAAAACAGATTAATGATCAAAAAATTTTACTACATGTTATTGGTAAAGCTGCTCATGGAGCATTTCCAGAAACTGGTATTAATGCGGGGACTTATTTGGCAAAATTTTTATCGACTATAGTTGATGTTGATTTAATTAATTTTATTA
>JADIMP010000047.1 GCA_017694665.1 Candidatus Gallilactobacillus intestinavium | reverse complement strand
CAATTTCTCTTGTCTGAGAAATAGCAGAATGCAAATATAAATTATGCGGCATTACTGTTGCTCCAATAATACCTAAAGCTCCAGTTAATGGGGTGTCCCCATTAATTACTGGATGAGATGCAAAAGTTTTTGTTGTTGGAATAAATCCTCTAAAAACTTCTTTCCATACTGGATCGGATAAAACAACTTGATAAATAAAAACACCTAAAATAACTAAAATTAAACAAACTACTAAGGCTTCAATTTTACGAAAACCTATTTTAGTTAAAAGTAGCAATAATAAAACATCTAAAACAGTTATAAAAACTGCTATAATCAATGGAATATGAAATAAAAGATATAACGCAATTGCTGCTCCAATAACTTCAGCAATATCAGTAGCCATAATTGCTAGTTCTGTTAATATCCATAAAACAATTCCTAAAGCCTTACTTGTTCTTGCACGAATAGCTTGTGCTAAATCCATTTGTGTCACAATACCCAGTTTAGCTGCCATATATTGTAGTAACATCGCAATTAAACTCGATATCAAGATCACAGACATTAAACGATATTGAAAATCCTGACCACCGGTTATTGAAGTAGACCAATTACCTGGATCCATGTACCCGACAGCAACCAGAGCTCCCGGACCAGAATAAGCTAACAACGTCCTTAAAAATCCTTTATTATGAGGCACTTTTACAGTCCCATTAACTTCTTCTAAGGACTTTCCATTAGCATATTGAACTAATTTATGTTTTTTTTCTCTCATAATTCCTCCTTTTAACACTAAATTTGCGATTAATGTTAATATAATCGCACATTCATTATACTAAAAAGTTTACTTAATTAATACAAACTTTATATTATATATATGGTATTTTTAAATGGAGGATAAAAACATGGCAACTCAAAAAAATGCAACTTGTGTTATTTGTGGTAAATCATATTCAACTATTGAAGGATTTTTTATTAGAAATTTAGGTTCTGATTTAATTGATGAAATTAAACTAAAAAATAAAAATATTCGAACATCTTCTTTTATATGCTTAAATGATTTACAACAAATCAGATTACAAAATTTAGAAAAGACAATTGACTCAGATTTAGAATCTAACCGTAAAATTAATGCAAGTCTAGAAAAAAAATTAAATAGTAATCATTACGTTATCAAAAATACTAATGCCATGCGATTAACTAAGGGACAAAAAGTTGCCGATATTATTGCTAAATTTGGCGGTAGTTGGGGCTTTATTATATCTTTTTGTATCTTTTTATTTATTTGGATGACCATCAATACACTACATATTTTTGGAATTCACTTTGATCCATATCCATTCATTTTATTAAACTTATTCCTGAGTTGTTTAGCTGCTATTCAAGCTCCCATCATTATGATGAGTCAAAATCGACAAGCTGAGCGTGATCGTTTCGATGCTGAAAACGATTATAAAACCAACATGAAATCAGAAATGGAAATTCGCAATTTACATAAAAAAATAAATCAATTAAACGAAGTACAATGGCCGCATTTACTTAACATCCAAAAAACAGAAATTGAAGTTTTAAACGAAATCGAACATGAAATTCAACAACTTCAAATTAAACAAAATGAAATTTTAAAAACTAAACAACGTTCTACTAGACATAAATCTAGACAGTAATAAAAAAGGAACTTACATATGTAAGCTCCTTTTTTATTTCAAATTAATCATCAACTAACTTACCAACTAATGGAACCTTAGATAACACCTTAGGACCATGTGGTGCTTCATGCATTAAAGCGTAAGTTATATCTGTACCAGCATAATTTCCATGATGTTCTCCATTTTTCCACGCAGGGCAATTAGTTACATCATAAACTTTACCATCAACTGCGACATATCCTGGGTTTCCATTTTTACCATTGTATTTTGATAATTCTGATTTTTTAATTATTTTTTCTGTCATAATTAACACCTCTTCTCTCTTTAAAAATAACTTATTTTACAAGAAAAGGTTAATGAATTGCTCATAACTATTTTGAATTTCGATCATAATTTTGAACAAAAGATTCTAATTCTTTAATATAAATATCCTTTTGTTCTTTACTAATCCAAGATGTTTCAAATGAATTTTTAGCAAGCGTAACAACTTGTTCCTCAGAAAGATTAAACTTATCAGCAATTGCATAGTAATTATTGCCAATATATCCTCCAAAATAAGCAGGATCATCAGAATGTATTGAAACTTTAACTCCCTTAGATAAAAGTTCGATAACTTCTTTACCCTTCATTTCAGGACTAACAAAGGAATTAGATAAAGGGCATGACGTAAAGCCAATATTATGATGAGCAGCATAATCGACCAAATCTGGATCTTCCACTATATTCGTTCCATGATCGACACGTTCAACTCCAATAACTTCTAGCAATTCACGAATATGTTCAATAGAATCTTTTTGATCAATATCTGCGTGTGCCGTCAGATGAAGTCCATTAGCAGCAGCCTCAGTAAACTGGTTAAAAAATTTCATTGGCGGATTATTATGCTCGTCTGAATCTAAACCTACTCCTATAAACTTATCTTTATAAGGTAATGCTTCTTCCAACGTTTTTCTTGCTGATTCTCGTGAAAAATCACGCAAAAAGCACATTATTAATTGAGCATCAATATTCAAAGCGCGCGCATCAACTGTTGCTTTATAAAGTCCATTAATTACAGTTTCAAATGATATTCCTCGACTAGTATGTGCTTGCGGATCAAAAAAGATCTCTACATGTCTCACATTATTTTTTACAGCTCGTTTCAAATAATCCATAGCTAAATCATAAAAATCTTCTTCTGTTTGTAAAACCTCCATTGCTGGATAATAAACAGCCAAAAATGAAGCTAAATCATTATATTGGTAACTTTTCTTTACCTCTTCAATATTTTTTTGACCAATATCAATATGATTTCGTTTTGCTAATTTTAATTTTAATTCTGGCTCTAAAGTACCTTCAATATGAACATGAAGTTCTGCCTTGGGTAACATTTGAGCAAATTTTTTACTAATCGAAGCAACCATATTTTTTCTCCCTTGTTCGCTTTTTATAATTATTTATTTATATTTTATCACATAAAAGAAATTTATAATAATAAAAACTTAACATTTTTAGTTGTTATATATAAAAATATATGTGATAATTACAATGTAATTTTTATTAAAGGAGAATAAACGTGAATAAAGAATTAAATTCAAATAAATATTTCGAACGTTTTTTTCATTTATCTGAAAATAAAACAACTATTAAAAGAGAAGCTTTAGCTGGGTTAACAACTTTTGTTTCAATGGCTTACATTTTATTTGTTAATCCTAATATTCTTGGTGCTTCCGGAATGAATAAAGGTGCTGTGTTTACAGCAACTGCTCTTTCAGCAATCTTAGGATCGTTGCTTATGGGATTTTTAGCAAATTATCCAATTGCTATTGCTCCAGGATTAGGTGATAATGCATTTTTCACTTATTCTGTTGTTTTAGCCATGGGTATTCCTTGGCAAAAAGCCCTTACCGGAGTTTTTATTGCAGCTGTGCTTTTTACTCTTGTTTCTATTTTTAAAATTCGTGAAATTATAATTGATGCTATTCCACAAGATTTGAAATACGCAATGGCTGCTGGTATTGGTATTTTTATTGCCTTCGTAGGATTACAAGATGGTGGATTAATAATTGCAAATAAATCTTCCTTAGTTAGTATCGGGTCATTTGCCGTACCAACAACTTGGTTAACAATTTTTGGAATTTTCTTCACTGGAATATTAATGTCTAAAAAAATTCCTGGTTCCATATTTTATGGATTGTTTGCAACTACTGCTTTAGGACTAGTTACTAAATTAATTAAATGGCCAACTCATTTAATTTCTTTTGCACCAAGTCTAAAACCAACTTTTGGTGCTTGTTTAATGCACCTTTCCATCCTTCGTAGTCCTCAAATGTGGGCTGTAGTTTTAATATTCTTCTTGGTTGCCTTTTTTGATACTGCGGGTACTTTGATTGGATTGGCACAACAAGCAGGAATTATGAAAAATGGTAAAATGCCTCGCATCGGAAAAGCTTTAATGGCAGACTCGCTTTCTATGTTAGGTGGATCAGTTATGGGAACGACTCCAACTTCTGCTTATGTTGAATCTTCCACAGGTATTTCTGTTGGTGGAAGAACAGGACTTACTGCTGTTGTTGTTGCTATTTTATTTGGATTTAGTATGCTTTTCTCTCCGTTATTAAAAGTTGTAACTTCACAAGTTACTGCACCTGCTTTAATCATTGTCGGAGTTTTAATGGCCACTTCTATGAAAGAAATTCATTGGGATAAATTTGAAATTGCTTTTCCAGCATTTTTAGTAATTATCGGAATGCCTTTAACCTATAACATTTCTTATGGAATCTCCTTTGGATTTCTAACCTACCCAATTTTCATGCTTGCTGCAGGAAAACGTAAAGATATTAATCCTATTATGTGGTTACTATTTTTTGTATTTATCGTTTTACTATACGTTCTAAATATATTACCTAAATAATCACTCTATTTGGAGAACCAAATGTTAACAAAAAAAGATTTAAAAGAATACATAGATGCTGGATCTTCTAAAATAAAAGCTGATCTAGCCATTATAAACGGAACATTAATAAATGTTGATACAAGTGAATATTACAAAGCAAACATTGCTATTTATAAAGAAAAAATAGTTGCTGTAGATACAGATATTTCTGATTACATTGACGAACATACTAAAATTATTGATGCTAAAAATAAATATTTATCTCCAGGGTTAATTGACTGTCATATACATGTCGAATGTAGCAAATTAAGTATGATACGGTTTGCACAGGCCGTTCTTCCTCACGGAACAACTAGTATCGTCTCAGGATTAGACGAATATATTTCTGTTATTGGATTAACAGGTTTAAAAGAAATTTTCCAAGAAATTAACAATTCGCCTCTAAAAGTGTTCTGGGGATTGCCATATAAAACACCATACACAATTCCTGAATCAACCATAGCTTATGATATTTCAGGTAAAGACCATCAAAAAATTCAATCAAATCCAAATTGTTACGGAGTTTGGGAGACCGTTCGAGAAGCTGTTCAAACTAAAGATGAATCAACTATAGAAGCTTTACTTGAAGCACAAAAAAATCACAAACCAATATTGGGTTGTTCTCCAATGACAAAAGGAAAACAACTTAATGAATTCTTAATGAGTGGAGTGCGCGTCGATCATGAAAGTTATGATCATGAAGAATTATTAGAGAAAGCAAGAAAAGGACTCCACGTAGTTATTCGTGAATCAGCTGTTACAAAATTTTTAAATGAGAATATAAAAGCTTTGACTGAAAAAACTCCAGGAATTTCTCGTCATGTTAGTTTCTGTTCAGATGACGTATCTGCTAGATACATACTTGATAATGGACATATTGATAGAATGATAAAATTAGCTATTAATGCCGGAGTTAGCCCGATGGAAGCTATTCAAATGGCAACTATTAATGGAGCTGAAGCAAATGAAATCGATAATCAAGTTGGATCAATTGCTCCAGGAAAAGATGCAGATATTTTGATAATAGATCAACCCGGTAAATTTAACATTGAAACAGTAATAAGCAAAGGTAAACTTATAGAAGAAAATTCTAAAGAAATTTTTGAATATAAAATTCCTAAAAGATCAAATAAACTAGTTCATACTATTAATTTAAACCATGTAAAAGCAGAAAACTTTAAATACCACGTTTCTCTAAAAGATGGGTCTGCTAAAGTCCAAACAATTAGCAGTGTTGGTCCATTCGTTAGAAAACGAAAAGATGTAACTCTCAAAGTTAAAAATGGTGTAGTAGAACCAAATATAGAAAAAGACGTTGCTGCAGTCTCTGTCTTAGAACGATATGGTATAAACGGTAATATATCAAAAGGTTTTATTTCCGGATGGTCATTTAAAAAAGGAGCAATCGCAACAAGTGCCGCTCCCGATGATAACAATATTGTAGTAGCGGGAGTAAATTATGATGATATGGCACTTGCTGTTAATACATTAATCGACAACAACGGAGGACAGGTTGTCGTTATTGATGGAAAAATAATTTCCTTAATTCAACTTCCTGTTGCAGGAATTGCTTCAGATTTAGAACCTCAAGAATTAGCAAAACAAGAAATTAGGCTAGATGATGCAGCTAAAAAAATTGGTAGTCAGTTACCAGATCCTATTTTTTATCTATCCTTTTTGCCTATAACAGCTATTCCTGATTTAGCAATCACTGATGGAGGAAACGTTGATTATACACAACTAAAATATTTTGACCCAATATTAGAATTGAATTCTTAATAAAAGAGCCCCTTATTTAAAAATAAAGGGCTCTTTTATATTATTAATTAAAAACATTAATTTTTATGTCTAATTTTATTAAAAATAACAGTTATTACAGCTGGTAATACTGAAACAAAAATAATCAGTAGTACAACTAAAGAAAAGTGTTCTTTTACAAAAGGAATATTTCCCCAAAAATGTCCAGCTCCACAACATACAATAACCCATAAACAACAACCAAAAATATTTCTAATCAAAAATTTTTTATACGAATAACCAGAACCTGCTGCAATAAATGGAACAAACGTTCGCGCAATCGGTACAAATCGAGCCAAAACAATCGAACCACTTCCATATTTATTAAAAAACGATTTACCTTTGTTCAAATTTTTATCACTAATTAATTTTTTAAACAAATGATGTTTAACTAAGATTTTTTCAGCATCGCGACCAATAAAAAAGTTACTAGAATCTCCTAAAACGCAAGCAAATAAAAATATTAAAAAAACTAGCCACTCATTAAGATGATAAACAGGATTAACAGCTAAGGCACTAGCAGCAAACAGCAAAGAATCTCCTGGTAAAAACGGCATAATTACAACTCCAGTTTCTAAAAAAATTATGCCAAACATAATTAAATAACTCCATCCACCAAAAGTATGAACTAAATTAACTAAATGTTGATCAATATGAAAAACAAAATCAATAAAATTACTCATATAATCTCCTGAATACTAACTTTATCTAAAAAACATAAATATTTATGACTAACTTTTTTATCATACATCGATTCTAATGCCTCTGAATAGATATTTAATTGTTTACGATATTTATCAGTAAATTCCTTAATATCTTTATCATTATTTATATAATTAGTTTTATAATCAAACAAAACAAAATTATCATCTTGTTCAAAAAAACCATCAATAATCCCTCGATAAACCTGATAATCATCGTCAAACTGTTTTAAAAATGCAAATGGTTTTTCTCTATATAAAGTATTTCTATTATTAATGATTGACAATCCTAAATCAGTTTTAAAAAATTTAATAATATTATCTACATTAACTTTTAAAGAAACAGCACTACTAATCATATCATTATTTACCAAATCATTTAGTAAATTTTGTATCGTTGTTTCGGTTATTTCTTTATTTAAATCAATCTTTTCTAAAACTAAATGTGTTGCTGTTCCAATTTCCGAAGCACTCGGTTCACTATTTATACTTACAAATTTTGGTATTTTAAAATCATTAATATCATTTTTGATAATTTGATTTAACTGAGTTTCATTAGAATCTAATTTTGAAGCAATAGCATAAGAATAATTTTCTGTTGCTTTTTGATATGAATAAACAAAAGACAAATGTTTATTAACTAAGTTGATATCTTCTTTTTGTATTTCATCAGAATTTTTTAAAATTTTAGATAAAATATTGCCTTTACTGCTCTTCTCTAAAATTAAATTATCACTATTTAATAAATCGTTAGCTGTATAAAAACAAATATCAAAACATGTATTTTTATTTTTATCATCTATTTTGTATGAAATCTGTTGATCATCAAGTTGCATTAATTTAATAACGTTTTCGGTTCTAACTAACCCTATTCCTATCCAATCCATAAAACTAGGAGCAGAAGACTGTTTGGGGCTAAGTCGTAAACTTAAATTTATGATATGATCAGAGTTATTTAAAGCACGTTGCCAACTATTAATCATTGCCTTTTTATCATCATACTGACCAACAATAAATAATCTTTGTTCTGCTCTTGTTAAAGCCACATAAAGAACACGCATTTGTTCAGATAACTCTTTTTTTCTTTCATGATCAAAAATTATTTGTTTCTGTAAAGAATCGATTTTTAATTGCAAACTTTGATCTAAATATGAAATGCCCAAACCCATATCTTGATCGATAACATTGCCATTAAACAAATTAAATTTATGATTAGCATTCATTAAAAAAACTACCGGAAACTCTAACCCTTTACTAGAGTGAATAGTCATAACAGAAACCGCATTATTAGAATTGGTATTGATAGAAGAAAAATCTTCCTCATTTTTATTCATATCATTAATAAAATTAATGAATTGATATAATCCTCGAAAATTATTATTTTCATACTCGCTAGCACGTTCGTATAACGCATGCAAATTAGCTTCTCTCTCTTCTCCTCCAGGCATACCCATTACATAATCTAAAAAACCTGTATCTTGATATATTTTCCAGATTAATTCAGATAATTTAACATGATTAGAACTATTTTTAAAAGCCAATAACTGTTGCATAAAATGATTAATTTTAAATCTTAATTTTTTTACAAAATCATTGTTAGGCAAGTCATCATTATTTATAAAAGTTTTTACTGCAGTAAAGTAATCGCTATCTTTATTTTGCAATCGAATATATGCTAATTCGTTTTCATTTAACTGATACATGGGCGAACGTAATACAGTAACCAAAGGAATATCTTGATAAGGATTATCAATAATTTTTAACATTGACACCATTATCTGAATTTCAACAGTCTGAAAATAGTTTAAAGTATCAAAAATATTAATTGGAATTTTATTTTGAATAAAGTTATTCTGAATTAACAAATTGTTATTTTTCGTTGGCACTAATAAAGCGATGTCTCGATATTCAATGTCTCGATAAATCCCCTTTTTTCGATCATAAATTTGCATTTTATTTTTGACCAAAGTTTTTATTTTATCGATGACCATTAATATTTGATTTTGTTGATTATCAATAAATAAATTTTGTTTATCTTTATCAACATCATCAATTGATTTATTTTGATAAATTAAAATTTCTTGTTTCAATCCATCATCCGGATAATCATGTGAACCATATTTTAATTCATTATTTTCATCATAATCAATGTCACCCAAATTATGATCCATTAATCGTCCAAAAATTAAATTAACAAAATCATCAACTTTCCGCATAGATCGAAAATTATTAGACAAAGTAATCCTTTCATTAACATTGTCTTTTCTACTATAAGAATTATATTTATCCAAAAACATATCAGGATTTGCTAGCCTAAAACGATAAATAGATTGTTTTACATCACCAACCATAAATAAATTAGAATGTTTTTTTGAAATTTCACTTACTATTTCTTCCTGCAAACTATTCGTATCTTGGTACTCATCAATCATTATCTCCGTAAATTTTTCTTGAAGTCGTTTTGCAATACTAACATTCTTTTTAAGAAGTTCTAAAGCTAAATGCTCAATATCATTGAAATCATAAACATTCTGCTTTTTCTTTAATTCTTGATACTTACTGATAAAAACTTTAACTACTTTTAATAAATCTTTTAGTAAAGAAAAACATTTGTTACTAACATAAATGACATCCTGCTCGTTTAAAATGAAAAATTTATTAAAAATATTACTAGTTATTAAATCACTAATTGTTTGCTTAATTTTTTTTAATTGATCATGAATTACTTTATCATCTTCAAGTAAGTTTGAATTACTTCTTGGTGCGCTATCTATGTGTAAATTTTGTAGAAAAGTTCTCACTTGGTTCCAAGTATTTTTAGAATTAACTAACTGGTTCTTTAATAATCCTACTTGTTCATTTATGGAATTTAACAACAATTGCCATTTATTTAACAACTTTTCATTATTTATCGATTTTAATAATGAAAAAGCTGTTGCTAATTCACTATTTAATTGCTTTATTACTGATTTTATATAAGGTAAAACATTATCTTTAATCAGATTAGTTTCCCACAAATTTTCTTTTAAATCATAAATATTTAAACAATTATCAAGCCATTTATTAGGATCAGGATTAATTAAGGCATTATTCATTAAAGTGATTACTATTTCTTTAAGTTCATTATCACCACGATCACTAGAAAAGTTGTTTACTAACAACCGAAAATTAATATCATATTTATCTTTATATAAATCTTCACTTAATTCTTCCCACAATTGATCTTGCAACAAATTAACTTCGGATTCATTAGTTAACTGTTTAAATTCTGGATCAATATCTAACACGTAATAATATTGTTTTACTAAATTCAAACAAAAAGAATCTAATGTTCCTATTTCAGATAAATTTAATCTATCTAATTGCTCTTCTAACAATTTTTCACTGTCAAATTGTTTTAGATTCAATGCTTCTTGTCTTAACTGTTCCAAACTGTCTTGAATTCGTTGCCGCATTTCATTTGCCGCTGCTCTAGTAAAAGTTAAAATTAATAAATCGTCAATATTCGTATTTTTTTTAGTTATTTTATTAATAACTCTTTCAACTAATACTCTAGTTTTTCCGGATCCTGCTGCTGCGGAAACCAAAATATTATGGCCATCATTCGTGACTGCTTTTTTTTGTTCATTAGTTAATTCTAATGCCATTATTCATCCTCTATTTGTTTGAAAATATTATCAATACTTGCTGGTAAAACATGATAATTATTTTCTGGTAACATTGCATCAAATTGCATTATAGATTTATAAATCGAATTATCCAAACCCGTCTGATTGTTAATTTTATAAGGATTTAATTTATTATTTCCACTTAGAATTTGTTTACCAGCATTTATAATCAAATCACGATTATGTTTTAACAATAAGTTAAATTCTTTTTCAGTAATTACTTTAGAATTTTTCGTTAATTTCCCATTTTTAGTAAATCCAAATGGATAAATACTGGAGTTACCTCCATCAGTAATTGATAAATCTAATTTTTTAAAATCTTCTCTATCATTATTAATTAATAAACCATCAAAACTATATTCTTTCAATAACTGTTTATTTAAATTATCTGTTAAACTGCTTAAATCAAAATTACTTAACAGCTTCTTACTTAAATCACTAAAAGTAAATATTTTATCTTTTAAATGTAAGAAAAATGCTCCAGTAATAAAATCTTCTTTATTAATTTTTTGATTAATAGCATCTAAATAAGTAATTAATTGCATAGAAAGACCATAATATATTTTGGAATAATTAATAATATGTTTGCTAGATTTATAGTCAACTAAATTATAAATATTGTGTCCCTCAGACTCTAATTTATCTAAACGATCAATTATTCCTCTGATATTTATTTCCTTACCGTCCCCTAAATTAAACTTTAAAGTTTGATCATTAAATCCAAATTCAATTTCCGTATCTAGAATTTTTGTTTTAGTAATTGATTGTTGTTCCTGAGTTTTAATTATTATTTTTTTAACAATTTTATTTAATCGCTCTTTTAAATAAATCATTCTTTCAGAATCATCTAAAACCTGATATTTAGGTAACTTAATCAAACTGTCAGATATTTCATTTATTTTATTTTCAATATCATTTTCAGTAAAATCTTTTAAATTCAAATTACTAAACTTCAAACTTTTAACAAATTTATCTAATAAATTATGAAAATATTGTCCTGTATCCGACAGTGACAACTCAAACTCATCTCTAGATTTTAACTTTAAACCATATTTCAAAAAGTACTCGTATTGATTTTGATAAAAAGTTTCCAATTTAGAAATAGATAAATTTAAATCGTTTCCATACAATTTATCAGCTATTACTGTATTTAACTTTTGTGGAACATTTCTATAATTTAAACTATTTAGAATATTAATAATTTTAGGATCATTATTTATTTGTAAATAATTTTTAAAATAATTTAAAACTGCTGACCATCCATTAGACAAATGACCATCATTATCAACAAAATTATCATTTCTAAATTGTTGTAAAACTTTTATTAAATTACTTAATGTATATTCTTTCGACCCTAGATAATAACTCACATTTTCTGAGTAAATAGGTTTATCATCATAGCTAACAATTGGTATATTAAACAAATCTTTTAATTTATTTATATATAATGAAGGTTCATTTTCTTCTCCACTATATGTAAATCTAGGATAAGAAAGAACTAGGTTTTCTTTTGGTACCAAAAAGCTCAAATAGTTTTCTAAATATTCCTTATTCACTAAATCTGATAAAAGATTATTTTGAATATTTTCAATTTTTTCATTGTTTAAAAGTCTGTTTTCGTCATCATCTAAAAAATCAGATTTTTCTATTTTTTGTGGTATAGAATCACTAGTCATACCAATTATGAAAACAAATTTATAATTATTATTTAATTGAACGTTTTTAGTTGTTGAAATCATTACTTGATCCAAAGCAGGAGGAATTTGTAAATACTTACTACTTGATAACCCTTTAATAATTATCGACATAAATTGGTCAATACTAAAAGATTCGTTCTTAAATATAGTTACATATTCATCTAATAAATCTACAAAATGGTTCCAAATTTGATCATATTGATCTCGTTCAACTAATGTTAAATCAGTTTTTAATTTCATTTCCGCAAATCGTTGTAAAATTCCATTATTAAGTAAAAAATTATATAAAATTTCTACAGCATTATTGCAAAAACTACTTTTTTCTAAATCACTAAATAATAACTTAATAGTATTTTTGATAAATAAATGAATAATTCTAACTTTTTTTATTACATCTTGCATATCTTCTGAAAGATCATCAAAATCAACATTAACAGCATATTCCCAATTGCTATTATTTATCCATTTATTACCATCAATTCCATACTTCAAAACCCAATTTTCCGTAACACTAACTGCATCACGATAATCATTTATTTCCATAAAGTTACCATTAACTTTGGGTATAATAATTTCTGTTTTTAATAAACGAAAAATATCTTTAGAACGATAATGATACTTGTAAATATCATACAAAGAACACAAAAATTCATATAAAGGATGATTATCCATAGATTTTTGACTGTCATAAAAATAAGGAACATTAACTTCCTTAAAAATTGGCTGGATTATATTACTATAATTAACATAACTCTTGGCTAAAATTAAAAAATCCTTATAACGATACTTTTCTGGTGCATTTACTATTAAATTTCTAATTTGACTTGCAACAAATCTCAACTCATTATAAGGATTTGCACTACTAATTATCTTTATTCTATCCTTCTCTATTTTTTCCTTATTATTGTGAATATCGGAATGTAAAAATATTTCATTAAGACCCATTAAATTTTCATTTATTCTTGCATCTAAATTTTTAATTATCTTTATAGATCCACCAAATTTTTCTGTAAATCTACTCAAATTTAAATAAACTTTTTTATTCAGCTCAAAAAGATGATCTGTTTTTTTTGGCCTTTCATCATCTAAAATTAAACTTATATTAACTTCTTTTGCTTGGATTAAAATTTCTTTAATAAGTCGTAATTCTAAATTATTAAATTCTGTGAAACCATCAAAATAAATATAACTATTTTTTAAAACATTATTTTTATGTAAAAATGCAATTAAATCTAATATTTTTTTAGTATCATTAGATAAATTAGGTCTTATCTTAAGATAAGCATTATACACAATTGATAAATCATGTATTTTTATTTTGCTTAATTCATCCACATCTTTTCGATGTAATAACTCTTGAAAATTATTAAAAGTTATACCATTAACTTCTAAATTAGATATGGTTTCCTGTAAATCACTTAAAAATCCTGGTTTGTTTATTTTCTTACTAAATAATGATAACTGCTTCTTATTTTGCTTAATTATACTTAATAAAAGCATTTCTCGACCAACTTTAGATAAAACTGGTTTGTTATATTCAGGCGTACTTTTTAAAAAAAACCAAGACAATCTAGACAAACCTAAAATAAAAAGATTTTTTTGACCAAAAGAATTTCGTTTCTTACTATTTAATTCGTTCAAAAAATTTAATTCAGAACTTTTAGAAAAACGATCTGGAACTAAAACAAAATGGTTGTTATTTTCATCATTAACCAAATTTTTTTCTAAAATCTCTAACACTTTTTTATGATGATCTTTATCAGCAGTCCCAATAATAAAATTAATTTTCATTTTATTCTCTTTCAGTTAGTGGAGTATTCATAAAATCATTTAATATCTTAATTAAATTAGCATCTCCTGCTAGCTTACCTCCAATAAATACATTGCATAAACAATGAAAGTTTCTAGGAACTATTAATACTTTTTCATTATTTACTATAAAAAATAACTTATTTTGTTTATGCTCTTTAACAAATGAAAAGCCATTATCATATTTTCTCTTTATTTCCTTTAAAACTAATTGTTCAAAAACACTTAATTTCATAATTTCTCCAATTCACAAAATAGGTGATAACAGTCTAGAAATACTCTGTTTAAATTTAATCCACACACTTTGCTGTTTAAACATTTCATAAGTAAACAAACAAGAATTATTCATATCATTTTTAAAGATTTCAGATAATTTATTTGTTTCATATTTATCAAATATAAAGGCATTAACTTCAAAATTAAGTTTAAAACTTCTAAAATCAAAGTTTGCTGAACCAATAGAACACATTTTATCATCTACGATAACCGTTTTAGCATGTAAAAAACCATTTTTATATTTATAAATTTTTATTCCATATTTACTTAAATATTTAGCATAATATTCTGTTGCCCGATATACAAAAGCATGATCCGGCTTACAAGGAATCATTATTCTAACATCAACCCCACTTCTAGCTGCTAATTTTAACGCATCTAAAATTGAGTCGTCAGGAATTAAATAGGGACTTTGAATCCATAATTTACGATGAGCAGAATTTATTAATCTTAAATAACCCATTTTTATCTGTTGTATATCAGTATCAGGTCCTGAAGTAATTATTTGCATTTTTGTATGTCCAATATTTTTTTGAATGGGAAAAAATCTTTCATTAACATTTAATGGTTCTGTTCTAACGGTCACATTCCAATCTAAAATAAATCTAGATTGTAATGCATAAATAGCCGTTCCAATAACTCTAATATGAGTATCTCTCCAATAACCAAATTTTTCTTTCAACCCAATATATTGATCTCCAACATTAAAACCACCAGTGTATGCTGTTTTACCATCAATTACTATTATTTTTCGATGATCTCTGAAATTCATTCTAAAATCAGTCCATGCTGTTCTTGTCTGTAAAAATGGATAAGCTTCACCACCAACAGCTCTAAGAGGATCATAAAACTTTGGTCTTACTCCCATTGATCCCCAAGAATCATATAAAATTCTAACTTTAACTCCTTCTTTAGCTTTTTTAATTAAAAGATTTAATAATTTATTTCCTAATACATCATTATATATTGTATAAAATTCTATATGAATATATTTTTTAGCTTTTTCAATATCCTTAAATATTTGATTAAATAAAATTTTACCATCTGTAAAAATTAATAAGGAATTATCATCAGTAATAAAAGCCTGACTACTTTTTTCAAAATATTGAATAGTCCCTCTTTCAGAATCACTAATGTGTTTTAATTCATCACTATCTATTAATTCTCCTTGATTTTGCAATCTTTCATCTAATTGCAATTGTTCTTGATCTTGTATTTCGAATAATTTACTTTTCGGTAATCTCCTTCCAACAAAAGCATAAGCAATTAATCCAACAATAGGAACAAAAACTAAAATTAATAACCATGCATATGTGCTAGCAATATCTCTTGGTTCTCTAAAAACAATTATCAAAGCAATAAAAATATTTACATAAAAAACACAATCTATAATAATATGAAACCAATCCATAACATTCATCCAATACGTTACTACAAACTTATCTAAGTATAAAAAGAGCTTAGTAAATAAACTATTTACTAAGCCATATGCCGGATAGGTGACTCGAACACCTGACCCTCGGTTTACGATGCCGATGCTCTACCAACTGAGCTAATCCGGCTTGTCTTTCTGCACTTGTTAAGCATAACAAAAAAAAATATTATTTACAATAAAAAAAGCCGCTAATTAGCGGCTAATGAATTGCATGGCAACGACCTACTCTCGCAGGGAGCGATCCCCCAACTACCATCGGCGTGACAAAGCTTAACTTCCGTGTTCGGCATGGGAACGGGTGTATCCTTTGTGCTATCATCACCACACTGAATGGTTGCC
>JADIMP010000046.1 GCA_017694665.1 Candidatus Gallilactobacillus intestinavium | reverse complement strand
ATCTAGGATTAACGGTTGATCATGAACGGAATGATGTTCGGGGCGAAAAACGGTTAATTTCCGGTGATAATTCAAGTATTCAGGTGTTTGTAATTCCAACTGACGAAGAGCGGATGATTGCGATGGATGTTTGCCGGCTATTGCAGAAAATCCGGTAATGAATTATTATTTAAAATAATTTAGAGATGAGGGAGAAAAAAATGAATTCGCAATTACACGATTACGTTAAAAAGCATTATGAGAATGGTGATTATGGAAATTACCATGATGGCAAGTATGAATATCATTACGAAAATAACGTTCGCGATGCTCGGGATGACTATGAGTTAGGGTTTCAAAAAGGAAAAGCAGACCGGTTTAATCATTATCGGTTCTTCCCGTTGAAACTGTTTAAAAAGCTCAATCAATTATTTCATGGCAGATTACACGAAATCGTTGATTACATTGAAGGTTATCGGGCAGCGTTTCAACAATAAAATTGTAAGGCATTGACTGCATTGTGCGGTTGATGCTTTTTTAATACGTAGTTAAATATTATTTTATAAAATATACAAATAAGTATTGAATAACATCTCCTATTCAATACTTTTTATTTTTATAAAAAACAAATTATAACATTTGGGAGATTACATAATATAACGTTCTTATTTTTATTAAAAAATACAAATTGTAATTGCTTATATAATAACGGTTAACCGATTTCATAAACATTAGAAATTATTTATTTAATTTCAATATTTTATATTGACAAATATATATATATATACTGAAAATTGAAAGGAGGTAATTTTATGGATGAAAAAGCTTCAAAAAAAGATGCAGGTAAACTAGGTCTGATTGGGTTGATTGCACTTTCTGTAAGTGCAATGGTCGGTAGTGGTGTATTTGATCTTCCAAAGAATATGTCGCAAGTTGCTGGACTTGATGCTCAAGTATTGGCTTGGATAACTACCGGAATTGGTATTTGGTTTATTGCAGAAATGTTTGTGATCTTAAGCGACGTTCATCCGGAATTACAAGCAGGACTCTATAAATATGGTGAAGTTGGTTTTGGACCGTTTGTAGGGTTCTTTACTGCTTGGGGATATTTTGTTTGTGAATGTTTTGCAAACGTTGCCTATGCAGTTTTAGTTATGAGTACTCTGGATTATTTCTTCCCGGGTACATTTACTGGAGGCAGTAACTGGCCGTCTGTAATTGGTGCATCGATTATTACATGGCTTATTACAGCATTGGTACTACGTGGGGTTGAAGTTTCAAGTACGGTTCAAAAAGTTGCCACAGCAATTATGTTAGCGGTTATGGTTATTTTTCTTGCAACAGTAGCCGTACATTTTAACCCTCACACATTTACAATGAATGCCACAGCAACTCATTCAGTTGCATCTGTAAGTGATCATCCTTTAGGAAGTATTGGTCATCAGTTGCTCAATACAATGATGATTACTTTATGGTTGTTTGGTGGGATCGAAGGTGCCGTTGTAATGTCTGGAAAGGCACGTGACCCTAAACAAGTTCCTAAAGCAACTGTTATTGGATTTATTGTCTGTTTAGTATTGTTTGCTGCAACAGGTATTCTTTCATTGGGAGCATTTTCATATGGCCAATTAGCTAAAATGACATCTCCATCAACGGCTTATATTTTGATTTCGTTATGGCATAACAACTTAGGACGTGACATTATCACATTTGGTCTTTTAGTTGCAGTATTTTCAAGTTGGATTTCATGGGTACAAATGTTATCAGAATTACCACAACATGCTGCTGAAGAAGATCATGCGTTTCCTCAAGTCTTTGCTAAGAAGTCAAAGAGAAATGTTCCAATTGTTTCAGTATTAGTAGCGACAGTCATTATGCAAATTATTATCATTTTTGCTCATTTTGACAATAATGCATATCAGATGTTGTTAACAATTACCGGAACAATGACGGTAGCGCCTTACATGGTAAGTGCAATGTATTTAATCAAGATTGGTGCAAAAGAAGATTTGTTTCCAACAAATACAAAGCATAAGCGAATTAATGGTTTAATTATTGGAATTCTTGCATTTTTGTACACAGTAATAATGGGGTTAGCAGCAGGTGTAAGATACATCGCAATTTCATTCATTATCTATGCAATTGGAATTCCAGTATATATTTGGGCAAGAAAAGAACAGCGTGAAAAACATATCTTTAAAATTGGCGAATTAATTTTTGCAATTATTATTGTTGTTGTTGCAATTGCTGGTCTTTATGTATTAATTAAATAATTTTAGTTAGGGGAGGAATAAAAATGGCTAAATTAGATTTAAATTTAAATAAACAAGGTATTGATAGAATTGCAATCAGCCCCTATAAGCAATATTCTCGTGGATATATGGAACCTGGTAATATTGGAAATGGTTATGTTACAGGTTTGAAAGTTGATGCGGGAGTTCGTGATAAAACCGATGACGATGTCCTTGATGGGATTGTTTCCTACGATCGTGCAGAAACAAAAAACGCTTACATTGGACAAATTAATATGACAACTGCATCAAGTTTTACTGGTCCCCAAGGTCATGTGGTTGGATACGATATTTTACGAAGTCCAGAAGTTGATAAAGTAAAGCCTTTATTTGTAGAAAAGCAATGGGATGGAAGTGATCTTCCAATTTATGATGCTAAACCATTGCAAGATGCTTTAGTAGAGTATTTTGGAATGGAACAAGAACGTCGACATTATCCTGCTCCAGGAAGTTTTATTGTTTGCGCAAATAAAGGAGTTACAGCTGAACGTCCTAAAGCTGATGAACCGTTGAAACCAGGTCAGGGATATGGTGTTTGGTCAGCAATCGCAATTTCATTTGCTAAGGATCCTTCAAAGAATTCGAGCATGTTCATTGAAGATGCTGGTGTTTGGGAAACTCCAAATGAAGATGAATTAATTGAATACTTGAACGGTCGTCGTAAAGCAATTGCTAAGTCAATTGCTGAATGCGGTCAGGATGCTGATACAGCATTTGAAAGTTCTTGGATTGGTTTTGCACATGTAATGATGAAACCAGGACAAATCGGAAATGCTATTACAGTTGGACCATATTTCTCATTACCTGTTGATTCAATTCCAAATGGATCAATTCTTACACCAGATAAGGACATGGAGATTATGGAAAATCTTTCACTTCCTGAATGGTTGGATAAAATGGGATATGAATCTTTAGTAAAGAAAAATAATGTAACTTACTAGAGGAAAATATGGACAATCTCAAAAAGAAAATTGAACGGCTTGATGATAAGATTAATCAATATGTGGTTAATGAAGAAGATTCAAAAATAATTTATGCAATTGGGAAATCCAAGTTGTATCGAATAAATGAAAATGAAATTGACATTAGAAAACGTGATTTAATTTCAAATGTAAAGTTTATAAAGGGAGTCCCTAACGGAGCTTTTGAAATTACATTTTCAAATGGAGAAAAATGGTCTGCAAAAGACATAACTCAAGGAAGGGTATTTGACTTTATTCAAGAGTTAAAGCCACAAAAGATTAATTTAGCGGGATATGATAATACAATTCGCGGTGAATTTCCTCAATTGCTTGATTTAGATCATGCGGAAGAAATTGATCGACTTAGGAGATATATGCAAGATGGTAATTTAAGCCATTATGAATATGATGATTGTAATCCTGTTTATCCTAAAGCTGGAAAGTAAAAATAATGATCAAGAAAAAAGTGTAAACGTAATTGTACAGAGATCCATTGTAAGATGAAATTTGGTTGTTTGCATGTTACACTCTTGTGAATTGATCAGGCGAAGTAAAAAGTAGTCTGTTCCGCAAAAACTACGTTATGGTTTTAAGTTTATAACTTAGTGAGATAGTAATTGTGAGATTACTATAAAATGAGGTGGGACAGCGTATTTTCGCCCTCAAAGGCAAAAGCCTTTGAGGGTGTTTTTTTTATAGAAAGGAAAATTAATATGATTTATCAAAAACCAAAAGGAACAGCAGATATTTTACCAGGAGAATCTGAAGTATGGGAAAAGATTGAGAAAATATCGCGTGAAACTTTTAAAGTATTTGGATATCAAGAAATTCGGACGCCAATTTTTGAAGACTATAATGTTTTTGCAAGAAATGTAGGTGATACATCAGATATTGTTACAAAAGAAATGTACGATTTTCATGATAAAGGAAATCGTCTTTTGGCTTTAAGACCTGAAGGAACTGCAGGGACAGTTAGAGCATATGTAGAGAATAAACTTTATGGTCCTGAATATCCTAAACCATATAAGGTATATTATATGGGTCCAATGTTCCGTTATGAACGGCCTCAATCAGGACGGCAACGTCAATTTAATCAGATCGGTGTTGAAGCATTAAATAGTGAATCTCCTGAAATTGATGTTGAAGTTATTTCAATGGCTATATTATTATTGAACAAATTAGGGGTACACAACGTTAAATTAGTAATTAATTCATTAGGAAATGACGATTCAAGAGAAAAATATCGGAAGGCATTAATTGAGTATCTTGAACCATACTATGATAACTTAAGTGAAGATTCAAAGAAACGATTATATAAAAATCCTTTGCGAGTTTTAGATAGTAAAGATGAGCAAGATAAAAAAATAGTGGCCAATGCTCCTTCAATTTTGGATTATTTAGATGATTATTCGACTAAATACTTTGAAAAGGTAAAGAAGTTGCTTTCTGATTTGGAAATCAAATATGAAATTGATAACGAGATGGTTCGCGGCTTAGATTATTATACGCACACGATTTTTGAAATAATGTCTGATTCAAAAGCTTTCGGTGGAAAGTGGACTACGGTTTG
>JADIMP010000045.1 GCA_017694665.1 Candidatus Gallilactobacillus intestinavium | reverse complement strand
CAGCCATGATCGTGTTTACTTGGTCTTTATCTAAGCCCATTTCTTCTAATGTTTTTCTTTCCATGTGTTCCTCCTACGAGTTTTACGTGTTCGCCACGATAGAGTTTTGTGGATAAAAAATAAGCAGTTTAACGACTTGCTCGGGTCGATTTGTTAGCTTCTAATCTGTTCCCGTGAGTAATCACGAGTTAGGAAATCATTGTCCTTGATTAATTGCCGTAACCTTGCCTGACGTCCTTTGATAAGCTGGTTAAATCGGTTAATACCCTGCTCATCGCCTAAACGCTTCGCCATTGCAAGTTGCTTCTTCGCTTGACGAATTGCGCGCTCGTAATTGCGTTGCTTGGCTTGGACTTGACCGTTTTTAATCGCTTGTTCCGGTGTTAGATCAGGAAACGGCTTTTCAGGAACGGTATTTACGCCGTCAATAAATGGCGTGATGTAATGTTTGCAATTTACCTTTACTGTTTTCTCGTATTGCTACGAGTGTCGGACTATATCTTCTCAACGCTATAAAGCGCTGGCATTGCACTTCGGACAGTAGCCTATCTTCCGTCCTACTCTACTCACTTCCAATAAAAAAAGACGGGGAACCGTCTTTTTGTTGTGCTTTCGATAGTCTCTACACTTTCTCAAAGATACTCCCACTTAAAACCACCAGCTGTTTTTCTGTGCGGTTTATGTAAAGCTACTGCACTAATAGTTTGAGAGCTTATTCCGGTGGCTCTTTCAGCCTCGCGAGTTCCGTTATAAACGGCTATTAACTCTCCGTTTTTGCTATATTGTGCGACTTTCTTCTTTAGTGAGTCAGTATACTTCTTTAGCTGAGCTGACTTCTCAGCTAAATAATCAGGATTTTTTAAACGTTCTTTTTGTAGCTTGCTAGAAGCCTCCGAACGTTCCTTTCGATAGCTTTCTTTTGCCCATTGTTTTTTATTCCAATCAGAAAAGAACTTGCCGTGCTTTTCCGATTGCTTTTTATCGTGCATAGGAATTGCGTCAAAAGATATATTATAGCTTTTGTTTTTATCTTGTTTAGATAAATAATAGTTTTCCCATTTATCCAACTCAGATTTTGGACACTCTTTTATCACTTCAAAAGAAAAGTTTTCTTTTCCATATTTAGCGATATCCTTATACAAAGGGCGTGTTCGTTCTAGAGATTTTTCTCTTCGATATGGTTTGAAATGCTCTTGCCGTCTCCTACTCACATCAACACTTTGTCCGATGTAAGTTTTTCCATTAATTTTGTTTGTTATCTTATAAATCCCAATCATTGTATACACCACCTTTGAGCTTAGCACGGGATTGTCCTCGTGGGATTTCCCCGTTAGCCTTATTATACGATAAATTGATTGCAATTAATACCGTATAATAAAACACCCTTAGGCAATAAGGTTCACAATGTTTTTTCGAGGGGCATAAATTGTTTACCTCTCGCTCCGCCCGGTTCGCCATAGCCGTGATTATAAATGCTGTCGTATTTGTCGTTATAATCAGGGCTTCCAGGTGGTACGAGGTTAACTACTTGATGTTGAATAGGAGCACACGCTTTTCGGCTTGCGATGTGCATTGAATACAGGCCAAGCGTTACGCCGTATTCACTCATTGCATTCATGCGAATATCTTCAAAGGTTCGATTAACAGCCGTCTGAATACATAATCGTGAATAACCTTCAAGCGACAATACCGCACCACGCCGATTGACTAAGCCGGTTGGAATTCCTTTGGCGACTTGTTGATAAATATTGTCATCAATCGCCCGTTCAAGCGTTTTTCCACCGTTTACCACGTCTGTAACGCACTGATTAGTGATGTTCTTGTAAATATCCGCTAAGGCGTTACTTGGTACGTTTCGATTAATCAGGTTCATCATGCCCGTTTTAATCTCCTGTGACACCGTTGTAACGTTATTATGGATAATTTCACTTGATTGTGTTTTGACGTGCTTAGACGTTAAATTTGATAGTTCTGCGTTAATCTCATCGCTAATCTGTTGTCCGTTAGCCTCTAACATTGCCTTAGTATCTTTCAAATTGCTATTTTGAAAATGCTGAGCAATAAAAGCAGCAGTTGCAGCTAATTCATCAGCGTTGGCAGTATGTTCCGCTTGCCATTGGTAAATCTCATCAACCGAATCAATATCGCCTTTTTTAAGATAATCAGCGATTAGGTTTAACAGTGCGGTTTCAATGTCGCCGTATTGCTTAACCATTTTGTCGATGATCTTATCTAAATCTTGTCGTGATAGCAAAATTAATCACCCTCATCATCATCAGTTGAAGTCATTGCCTGACTTAACGGCGTCATTGCTGGCATTGGCTTTTCAGCGTTTTCCTTGTTAATCTGTTCAATTTCCTGTTCGGCTTGGTCTTCGCTCATGCCGTAATTCCGCATTAAGAATGTTTTTTTACTCATAATTCCGGCAGCAACGACTTTCAAATCTTCATCACGTTGCGTATTGGCGTCAACAAACACGCTATCATCGTGATGAATTGATAAGCCAATATTTCCAAAATCAATCGAATTTAACAAGTTCGCCGGTAATGGTGTTTCGCCATTGTTAAATAGTGCCGGTGTCAACGCCATTTCAATAATTGCGGTTGCTAAATCAGTAATACATTTATCAAGGCTCGTCAGGATACTTTCGCGCGTTTGATACGTTTGAGAGTTTTCGCTGATAACTTGCGTTGCAGTTTGTAAGCCACTTTGTGGATTAAAACTAAATGTCCCGTTTGAAACACCGCAGCCACTTTCAAACTCCGCAATCCAGTAATTAATGGTTTGCGTAAATTCTTCAACTCGAATATCAAAATTCAATTCTTGAGGCTTAAAATCTTGTGGACTTGCATTTACCGCTACAAAAGCGTCTGTATCGGGATCAAATGCCGGTTTATGGTTTTGATCAAATACTACTTGCTGAGCTGGCGCTAATACTGTGCGTTTACCAGTGCGAATGTCCCACATAAAGGCGTCGTGTGTGTAATTGATATTGTCTAACGTGTCTTTGTTATTAGCGACAATACCTAAACCTAACGGGCTACGTAAAACCTTATTGTTAGCGCTCGGCATTTTGAAATAGGCGAATAACGGGCGTGAGATGTTATGAAATACCACTTCATCTTGTAAACCGTCGTATACTTCATCAAGCGGAACTTGTTCGCCAACGGTCGACTCATTGTCTGATTTGTACAATTCGTTAGTGATCGTATATGTTCCGTCTGGTTGCCATTGATGAAATTCCAACAGCGTATAATACGTGTATTCGTTCTTTTCTTCGCCAGCTTTAACAGTCGTTGACGCAATGCAGCATTCTTTAATTTCGTTTGAATTGCTTTCAAGCGGATAGAACTGGTCGGCGTCACACCACGCAATTTTAACCTCGTCATTTTCAACATACGGGCGGACAGCGAAACCACCGGTCGCAATCGCCTTTTCAAGTTTTTCTTGAAGATTGTCGTTGAACCTGTTTTGTTGGAATACGTCATTAATAAATACGCCAAGTTGCTCATTTTCAAAGCTATATTCCGCCGTTTTACCAAAGATAATTGACGCCATTCGCCGGCACATCGCTTTTGTCATGTTCAAAGCATTAAACGGACGTTCTTTAATATATTCATGGCGTCCGTCGTTACCAATACTTGGGCGATACTTAACCTTTGGAAAATTGCCTTTATAGTAAACTAACGCCTCTTTGATATACGTGTCGTACATTTCCGGATTAACGTTAATTCGCGAATCATCGGTAATGCTCATTAATTCTTTCGGCATGTTATTCTCCCTTTGACATTTTTTCCATTAATAGATTAATTCGTTTCATTAAAATTTTTACATATGATTGCATTGCTTCGAGTTGTTTTTGAAGTAATTCCATTTCTACTACGGGTATTTCCCGTTCATTTGGATATTTTCCACAACTAATCGTTTCTTTTAATTTATGAACAGATGATGATAAGTTTTCGAACTCATTGATAAGTTTTTCAAAAATCATTTTGGCTTCCTCCTTTAAATCAAATTCAAATCGAATCTGTTTTCTAAAATGGCATATTGCAAGCAGTCACACGTATGATCATGCTCTTTAATCGGTTTCGGAATCTCATCGTGCATGGTGTTTTCGTCCCACCGATATTTTTTATGCTCATCTAAAAAAATATGATTACTTTCGGTATTCAAATAAAAAAACTTCCCAGTTGCTAGGAAGTTCTGTACATAACCAATCATGGCGTCTTTGCGCTTTTTATGTGCGTGTTCAAAGTAAATGCCATATTGTTTCTGAAACTCATTATCCAACGCAAAATCAGCCGTGGCGCTATCTGCTAAGCGTTGAACGTAATCAATGCGATATTTTTGCATATTGTGTTCTTCAAACTCGTGTAAGTCTTTTGCTAAATCGCTTGGCGCTTTCTTTTGACTGTGCTTGGTTGGATCATAATAGTATGTGTCTAATAAACAAACTTCATTATCGTAAGTGATTGCTAAACACAGGTAAGCCGTTGCCGACACTTCGTAACCTGTATCGCAACTAAAGACCAGCTTTTTAATCTGTTCTGGTGGAACGTTGTCCGTAGCAGGAAATAGCTTCATGTTATAGATATTTGTACCAAGTCCGATAACTTCACCAAGATACAACCAGCGATAATATTCTTCATCATTCTTTCTGATGTTTTCAATCATCTTCAGTGTTTGGTCATCGGTAAAACCTAACTCATCATCTAAGTAGGTACTTGTATCAATGAAATAACTTTCATCTTTTCGCTTTTCTTCAACCCATTCATTGATCCAGGAATAAGCGTTTCTTGGTGGATTGTAAGAATAAAATACCTTCACTTGGTCGACATACGGGCTTCGATGTCGAATAAACGTTGTATTTGACTGGTCAAATGTTTCAGCGTCTTTTAAATTCGCTGCTTCTTCATACCACACACCAATCACATTAGGAACGGTGTTTGATTTAAGCTTTTGCGGATCATCAGCACCATAAAAATAAAATGTTGATCCAGTGCGAATGTGTGTGATTGTTAAAGGACTTGTTCTAAATTTAAATTCATCTCGGCAGCTAAGCCAATTCATCGCCATTTCAATTTGACGGTAAACACTGTCACGTAAATGGCTAGCATTTTCACGAACGCAAATAACATTAGCTTGATGATTAAGCGCAATTTCTTTCTTCATCATCGTTAATAATTTAAGACTAATTACAGATGACTTAAACGAACCACGTCCGCCCTTAGCAACGATGTATGGTTTAGTTGTGTTCCACATCTTGTAGAAATGCGGGTTGATGTTGTCACTAATCTTAATCGTCCGTGTCATCGTTATTCTCCTTTGGTATATCATCTACAATAATCGTCTTATCTGGAATTTTATCCGGATTAGCGATTAAATTGGCTTTGTATTCTGCTAAATCAGCTTCTGCTTTAGCCTTCCTTGTCTTAGCTTCATCCAATTCAGGAGTTGAATTATCGGATAAGTAGCCTGCCATTTTCAAAATCGTTGTTGCCGATTGTAACTGAACCATTTCAGAACGTGCATTCAACAATTCATGAACCTTCTTCAAAGCGTCGTTCTTATAATCTTTAACAACTAACCTACTATATTGTTCCTGCGCAGCTTTAAACAATGGATCCTGTTTCCACGTGTATAATGTTCTAGGGCTACGATGCACATTCTTAGCAATCTGTTCATCAGTCAATTCATCGTTGAACAGCATGGCAACGGCATCTTGACGTAATTTATCTAATTGAAAAAAAGGCCCGTTTTCTGCAGTTTTCTGCACTTTACTCATGGCATTCTACTCACCTCCTTTATGTAAACAAATAGGCGGTACATCTTCCGTGTATCGCCTATGTTTCTTATTCTTTTGTTTGTTAAGTTTAATTTCTTTCTCTAACCGGCAAAGCATGAAATACTCTTCGCTCGTTCTAACTTTGCCGAAACGTTTCGTATTTCTCATTCGCTTCGCCTCATCTTTCGACAATATCATCATAGAACATTAGCAAGGAAGATAAAGCGCAATAATTAGGCAAAATAAGCGAAATAAAAGTGAAATGACTATTTAGTTCTGCTGTCTATCATTCTTTTAACGTCTGATAAAAAGTCGCTAACAGTTGGTATTAACTTCGTTACAAAGCTGACTCCGTCGATTGCCTCAAATTCATGAATTCTTCTTTGCAACAAAATGCACTCTTCATAACTTAAATAATTTCTATATGCTAAAACGTAATATGCCAACGTGACGACATTATCTGAATCTTTCAAATAAACTTTGTAATCTTTGATTTTTGCAAGTTCGTTATATAAGTTGCACAGATCTTTTAAAAGTTTTGCCTTTTCTTGCTTGACTTTTTCTTTTCTCTTAAAAAATCTATAAATAGAAAATATAGCAGTTGCAGCGGTCGATACTGCAGTAATAATGCCTGTGATAATTCCTATAATTTCATTAATATTCATTGTTACACTCCTTGAAAAAATATTGTTAATTATAACAAAAATGAGTTAGCCACACACTAACTCATTTCCATTCGTAACATGCAAATTTATATGTAGTTGTTCCTGTGCCTCAAGGCTATCTGCAAACTCATTGAGTGCTTTTTTCTTCAAGTCAATTACTCTTCGTTCACTATAACCTAATCTTTGAGCCATAATTCGATTAGTTAAATCATCAACGTACAAACCAATAATAATTGTTCTTGATGTTTCAGATACATGTGATAAAGCAATCTTAACGTCATTCACTATCTTCGGCGCAAGGTCGGTGGCGTTAGCATGTTCGACCAATCTATCTTCATTATGATTTCCGCCGTCATGGCTAACAGGCATATCAGTAATAACTGGAGATTTTAGCACCGAAGGGTCTTCCCCAGCCATGCGACTAATTCGTTTGAAATTCTTAAAAAATTCACTCACATTCTTTGCAGTTTGTTCATCGTCATATTCGAATAGTGCTGTTAATTCTGACCCGTCCACGCATTCCACTTCCTTATGATATAATTAGTTGAATGAATTTTTAGCGGAGTGCCTGAACGGCGCTTTTTTTATTTTTTCAAAGCAATAATCAAAATAAACATCACAAACTCAAAAATGATACTTGCTATTAGTTCCATGAATTACCACTTGCCTAGCTCTTATCTTGGTCTTTATCTAAACTGACTTGAAGCTGTGTAGCTCTCGTTTGTAATAGCAAACTGTAACGTGACATATAATCAAGTTGTTCAGAACATGCTGTAATATATTCATCTTCAAAGTCATCAGTATGTTCATCTTCATAATGTCGTTGCTTATATGAATCAACGAAGTTATTCAATTTAAAAATTCGCTTTTGAAGCTGTTGATATTCATTAGTTAATGCATTAATGCGGTTGAGTGTTTCTTGTTTATTGTTCCCAAACATTATTGATTATCCTTTCCGTTCTTTAAATCTGTGTCTTTGACAAATACGCCATTTACTGTTTTTCCTTTGCGGTCTTTGATTTCGTTGTAAGCATGTTCCAAACATTCGTTGAAATCTAAACCCATTTGAGTTGCTAAGTTGATTAAGCAAACCGTTGTATCGCCCAAGCTGTCAATCATCATTTCTTTATTTTGCCGTGAATAAGCTGATGATAATTCACCTAATTCTTCAACAGTTTTCCGATAACCTGCGTCTGCTGGTTGCTTATCAATTCCACGTTCCTTTGCCCATGCTTTTACATTGTTAATTAATTCGTCCATTGTTCATTTCCTTTCTAATGCCATGTAGTCCATTCTGATATGTATTCCCATGTTTCACGGTCGATGTCATACCATTTCTCGTCTAAGCAAATCTGATAAATACTTTTAGCAGGATTTTTGAAATATAATTCCTTAACGCTGCGATTAACTTTCTTTACTTCATTACCCTTAGTGATGAAATAGAGTGTTGTTTCATTCAACACGTTCACACTCCTTAGCCTCCAGTTTTTTTCCATTATCAAGTAGCAAACAACCATGTTTTAGCAAAGCAACTACTTTGTATTTCATGTCGTGCCACTTAATGAAATCTCCTGCCTTAATTCCGTTGTAATTCATACGCCGTTTGCGCTTTTTCAGTACACTACGCTTTTTGTTTCTTTTGCTCACGTTTTCTCTCCCTTTCGTAATATTTTTTCTCAAAATTTAACATGTATAAGCATTCATGAAGCACAGCTTTAGCCATGTCGTCTAGTTCAATTTCAATGGGGAAATAGCGTTGCTCATAGTTGTCCCACCAATACGTCTCTGTAATTTTTCCGTTTTCAGCAAGCTTGATTAAATCATCTGTGTTTAGTTGCATAGCGCTTTGCTCCTTTTCTGAAACTTGACGTATGGTAATATTTGTTCGTTATGCCACTAACGCCAAGCAAAGGTCTTTTAATATATTCTGAAATCAACAGACGCCGAGTGCTGCATTCTTTCATCAACAACTTAATCACTCTAATTGACCGATTGTTCATCACTCTTCACTCGCTTTCTCTAACTTTTGACCACAAATTTCGCAAAAATTAAAATCAGGCTTAACTTGTGCGCCACACTGATTGCAATATCTTCTTTCTTTTAATGACTCAATCTGCCCAATTAGGTTGAAGCATTCTTCTCGAACATCACTTGCAGTCATTTTTTCGCCATTAATATGCGCCGTATCAAATCCAATAACTGCAATGTTGCTATTAAATCCATCTAGCTGACTTAAATTACCAGCAAAGGTTATTCCTCCGAAAACATTAAAATCTTCGCTATCGTGTTTTACAGTCGGCTCATACTCAACGTAACCGCAATACCATTCATGAGGAATTAAATTTAATTCAGGTAATTCTTCTATCTCATGTTTAGTAATCCAAAAAGTCCGTCCTTTATATGTGCCTTTCATAACAAGTTCAATCATTGTTACCACTCCAAATTTAAAATTATTGTTAGCTAACAAAGCCCCGATGAGGAGTTGAACCTCAACTTGCCATCACGACACCCAAGGAATCGAACCTTGTCTAAACCGTTCAGGGCGTGACAGCCACTTTCAAAGTGGCTAAATCGTTGGTCGATTGTTTTTGAACCTGATTTGCATTTCCCAATCTTTTAAGAAACACAAGATGTAATACCCATGCTCCCAAGTCCGAGGAGCAATGACTTGGCGAGCTCCGACACTAACCAAGCCTAGAAGTTTATAAATTTTTTACAAAGGAAATTGAAAAGCGAATAGCGAAAAATCATAAGATAAGTTGTTAATTTTTCGTTATTCATTTTTCAAAGAGCTAATTTAATTTCATGCTATATTTTCGTCTCTAAGAGTTTTTATCTTATTTCAATGTAAATACACCCCATTTCTTTTAAAACGCCTATACGGTGAAAATATCCACCATAAAGTTAAAAACAACATGTCAGAAAGTTTGCAAACAGAAGTTGTTTAAAAACAGAAAGAAAGATTCCTACTTTCTATATAAATTTGTTCCCACTTGAAACTATTCTGTTTGCAGTGTTTCTCGTGGTATAATCTG
>JADIMP010000044.1 GCA_017694665.1 Candidatus Gallilactobacillus intestinavium | reverse complement strand
TCTCGCAAAATAACATCTAATGCTATTCCAGTAATACCTAAGATAATGATCCCAACAAACATCACACTACTATTTAAGTATTTAGAAGCGTTAATAATCATCCAACCAATGCCATCAGTTGCAGCAATCATTTCTGCAGAAACTAAAGTAGTATACGCAAAACCAACTCCTGAACGAATACCAGTAAAAATTTCTGGCAACGCAGCTGGCAATAATACTTTAATAAAAATTTGCTTTTTCGATAATCCTAGCATTTCTGCACTCTCAATATATTTATTGCTAACATTTTTAATAGCTGAAACACTAGCTAAATAAATTGGTGCCAACGCTGCCAAATATAACAATACTATTTTAGGTGACTCTCCTATGCCCATCCATAATATTAATAATGAATAATATGCTAGAGGTGGAATAGGACGATAAAATTGAATAAATGAATCAATAAAATCATAAAATGTTGGAATTGATCCAGAAACTAATCCTAACGGAATTCCTGTTACAATAGCTAAAATTAATGCTATAAATAATCTCGATAAAGTGATCATTAAATGTTTCCATAAAGGAATTCCAGCATATCCATGTTTACATAATAAAATAAAGGTTAATAATACTTTCTGTGGGCTCGGACATAATACTGTATTTACCCAATTTAATTTGGTAGCTAAATACCACAAAATAAGTAAACTTATCCAAGCTAAAGATGTAATAATATATTTTTTCTTTTTATTTTTCTTCATAATTATTTATATAAAAAGCCGCTCAAGCGGCTTTTTCAATTAATGTAATAATTCAAATCGATATTTAGTTACAATTGGTGATCTATTTTCCGTTTGATCACGGAAGTATTCATATTGACAAATACCTAAGTATGAACCATCTATATTATAAACCTGATCATAACCTAAGTTTTCTAAAGCACGTACCATAAAGTAACTACGTTGACCACTTAAACAATGAATATAAACAGGTTTATCATGAGGAATTTCATCTAGTCGATCACGAAATTCACTTAATGGAATATTAACTGATTTCTTTAAATGACCATGTTCTTCATACTCAAATCTTTCACGACAATCAATAATAAATGCATCTTGTTCAGACAATTTTCTTACATCCTTCACTGATACATGTTTATATTCACCATTTAATAAATTGGTAGCTGCTAATCCAGCCATATTTAAACCATTCTTAGCAGTACTAAACCACGGAGAATAACATAATTCTTGATTTGCTAAATCATATACAGTTCCATGATATTTCATCATTGTAACTAAAACATCAATATATCTATCAACGCCTGCATTACCTATAGCTTGACCACCCAACAATATTCCTTCAGGTTTAGAAAAGATAATTTTAATGGTTATATCTGCATTATCTGGCATAATACCTACTTTATAAGGAACAACCACAGTAATTGTATCGTAAGGTATTCCTTCTTGATTACATTTTTCTTCAGTTAATCCTACTGAAGCAACATTCGTATCAAAAACATGGATAGAAGAGCAACCATAAACACCACTAGCATTAATTTGACGACCATAAATATGATCAGCAGCTCGTCGTGCTTCCATTTGTGCAGGCCAAGCTAGAGCTAAACGAGTTGGTTTATGTGTTAACGCATTAGTTACCTCAATGGCATCTCCAACTGCATAAATATTTTTAACATTAGTTTCGTAATGTTCATCAACTTTAATAGCACCAGTAATACCTAACTTAATACCAATTTTCTCAGCCAATTTAACGTCAGGACTAACACCAATAGCCATAATAACAGCTTGTGCTTTAACTGATTTACCCGAACCTAAAATAATCTTATCGTCTTTAATTTCGGAAAGACCATCATTTAATACTAAATTAACTTTATGATCATACAATTGCTTTTGAACTATTTGGGCCATTTCTTCATCTAGTGTACCAAGTATATGATCAGCAGCTTCAATCAAAGAAATATTGTAACCACGATTACGCAAATTCTCTGCAACTTCTAAACCAATAAATCCACCACCAATAACTGCAACATCACTTATTTTATTGGTAGTTAAATAATTATGAATTTTCTTAACATCAACTACATTTCTTAACGTAAAGACATTGTCACGGTCAATGCCCTTAATGTTTTTAGGTAAAATTGGATTTGCTCCTGGAGATAAAAATAGATAATCATAATCAAATTTTTCTAATTTTCCAGTTAAAACTCTTTTTACTGTTACTACTTGTTCATCAGGATCAATATCTACTACCTCACTATTGGGTTGAACATCGATTGCATCTTGATTTCTTAAATCTTCCGCACTCATAACTAGTACTTTATTGACATCTTTAATCACATTTCCTAAATAATATGGCAAGGAACAATTAGAAAAAGATACATCTGGACCCTTTTCAAACATGGTAATTTCAGCATCTTCGTCTAATCTTCTTGCTCTAGCAGCTACTGATGCTCCACCAGCTACTCCACCAACAACAATAATTTTTTTATGTTCTTTCATTATTCTTCTCCTAAAATTATTTTTTATCTGTACGTTTTGGAATTATATTTACGCGTCCTTCAAAAATGTGTAATGCACTAAAAGCTCCTAAGACTAAGAACAACATAAACAAATATCCATGTAATGAAAAATTAGTAATTGATGAATAAAGCGCACCAATATTACATCCACGAGCAATACGAGATCCTAATCCCATACATAATCCTCCTAATGCATAAACACACATATCATGGAACTTAAAATTAAACTTAAAGCTAAATCTTCCAGCTAATAAGAAACAAATTAATGATCCTAAAACAATTCCAATATTTCTAATTGTTCCATTATCGAATAACAATCCTGAAGCCATAATTTTAGCTGTTTCTTTAAAAGCTGTATGAATACCAAATAAACCTAAAAATTTTTGATCAACAGCAACGAATGAAGTAGTAATTCCCCAAGCTTTACCAGTTGTAATCAATACAAATGCAGCACCCAAAGCGACTAAAATTAAAGATCTAGTAAAACTCCAACGTTCTATGAATAAATGATGATAAGTATTCCAAGAATTTAACTTAAATGGTTCATCGCTAGTTAATGGTTTCTCATACTCTAACCAATCATCGTTAGCTTCATGAGCACTATGATTGGCTTTTCTAACATTTTCGTATTTGCGAACACATATGTATAACAAGCCAAATACAATTACCGTAACTAAAATAGCACCCGAATAACCAATATATTTAGGTAACCAAACAGTTACACCAACTTTACCAATTTTGGAATTATCGATTACAGTTCCTAACCATTGTCCTGGTGCAGCAGCTAAAATAAAGAAAATTAAAGCAACCAATGCTCTACCTTCACCTTCACCAAAATCTGTTAAAGTTCCAGAGGCACATCCTCCAGCACAAACCATACCAAATCCAAATAAAAATCCACCAATGATAGTAGCTATATTAGCTATGCGAACATTTTGCGTTCCTGGAATAATGTGATGCGATAATGGATTGACAAATGCAGGAATTGCTCCACCTATTTGTGCCTTCCACTGAATTGCTAAATTAATAAAAGCGGTTACAACAATCATTAAAAATAAAGCTTTCGTTAATGATCCTTCACCACGATTATACAAACGACAAATTCCGCCAGTAAATCCAGCTCTACCTCTAGTTAAAGCGTAACCAAATACTAATCCTGCAAATAACCCCATTGGTAAAACAGCAGCTTTAGCATTTAAATAAAATCCCCAAATAATAACTAAGATTAATAAAATAATTGCAATAATTGGTTGATAAGCATGCAAATGATATTTTTGCATATCTTTTTTAAACATTTTTATCCCTCCGTTAAATTGTTTACTTCATCACATTATCATATAAACAATACTTATATCTGCCTTAAAATGTGAAAAATATTTTGTTATACTATTCACAATATTAATTAAAAAAATAAAGAATCCTTTACAAATAAGATTCTTTATTTGCTCATGCAATAACTATTTTTTGTTCAATTTAATATCTTTTATATTTATATAAGATTTATTTATACGAGAGGTTAATCATGATTAAAAATATTGAAATCTTTCAAAAAGTTTATGAGGAACGTAGTTTTTCAGAAGCAGCCAAAAGTTTCTTTTGTAGCCAACCAACAATATCAAATTCTATTAAACAATTAGAAAATGTTTTAAATACAAAATTATTTATTCGTAATGGGCATAACCAAATAACACCCACTCACGATGGAAATCAATTTTATTTAGATTCACTTAAAATTATTAATGAATGGGAAAATGCTACCTATCGAATTAATCAAACAAAAAAGCAAAGAAAAATTAACCTTAACGTTGCGGGAACTCAAACTACTTTGTCATCTACTATCCCTCATCTAATGAAATCATTAATATCGTCATTAAATAAAATAAATATTAAGATTCAAACAATCAATCCTAATGACGCTTTGCAATTATTACTGACCCACAAAATTACCTTTGCATTACTAGAAAAACCATTAATAAATGAAAATGTATATTCAATTGAATTTGCTTATAATGACCTTGTTTTAGCCGGTAATCCTGATCAAATTTGGCTTTTAAGAGAAAAAGACTCCATTACTTATCACTACACCATGCAATATTTTCGCGAACATAATTTACGACCTCAAAAAAATATTCAATGCGATAATGATGAAATCATTAAAAGATTGTTATCACAAGGAATAGGCCAATCTATTGTTTCCAAAAGATTAATTTCTCCAACCATAAACTACCAACAATTACCTAAAGAATACCATCAAAAATTTTATTTTATTTATAATAAATCCATTACTAATCATAAAATAAGTCAATTATTAAAACAGATTAAAAACATTTTAATTCAATCAAACATCTAATTTTCAGTTTTAGTTAATAACTCAACTAA
>JADIMP010000043.1 GCA_017694665.1 Candidatus Gallilactobacillus intestinavium | reverse complement strand
GATTAAGGCGCTTAACCGCGTGCTCCGTTGGGGTAAATCCAGCTGCATCAATCTTTGTCATTCAGGTCTGCTCCCCTTTCATCCGGCCTTTCTTCTTGAAAGACGTCACCTTGTAATCGAACATATGTTCTAGTTTTAGTATACCAATTAGTAGGACCATGTCAACGAGTAAATTACCAGAATGGCACTAAAAATGGCTTTCCCACCGTAATTTAAAAGCCCCGTTGCGCCGGCTCAAAATTGAACCGTAATAACGGAGCGTACGAAAAATTGATGGACTATGAACCATGATCGTATAAAGAAAAATCATAATCAATTCCCAGAACGTAGAAAATATTATCGTTAAACATCCCTACAACGCGACACTTTTCAGAAGCAAACCTGAATACCCAGTATGCGTTATCACAATCTTCCTGTCGGGTTGCCTTAAAAATATCATGCACCCGCAGTTTTAATTTGGCCGGGGTTTTCATACTCTCAACACCGCCATGTTTTCCCCTAGCTAGTACACTTACTTTATCTTGTAAGGATAAGTTTGTCATTTTGTCTAACAAATTAGCCTTTATTTCCTTAGTACATTTAGGAGAACTAAAATTATATTTTTTCTGTTTTGTAACGAAAGACAAATTAAACGCTACCCTCATATCCCGGTAACGTTTAATGACTATTCTATTATCGTTTTTCTTGCCGTTAACCTTAACCTTCATCAACAACGACCTCATCGAAGTACGCGTGCATCGCTTCATCGCTAATTTGGTGACTTTGTTCGGTACTCTTCCATGGACTTTCGTTGTGCGTTTGTTCCATTAAATCGTAGGCCGACCGATTGCCAAACTTATCCCATACCGTATTAATAACATCATTGACCTTAGGGGTGTTATTAATCTCGTTGTAATCGGTAAAATCGGCTTCGCTAATCTCGCCCACTATCTCACGTTGCCCCTTGTATTTAACATGGACTGCTTCCACAGCCGGCCCATACTTCCACGCAAGAATAGGCTCTGAAAATAACTTCTTACCGGTGTAAGCCAAATATACGCCGTAATCATAGTAAAGCAACTTCATCGCCTTCATTTGAGTAAGCTCTTCGGCGTATTCACTTTCGTTCAACTCTGCTTTATTTTTAACTCTCATCCAGTTGACTATTTGTAATGCGCTGAACATATTCACACCCTCCTCAACATCAAGGTAGCTTTACACTCACATTATACACAAAAAGCCTTTCCACTCTACCACGGAAAAGCTTTTGTTAATGATTATTTTTCACCCGAATAAATCTAGTTCACGTTGCAAGCAATTCTCTTTCTTATTACTCCCCGCAAAACATTCGTCTCCTTATGTTCGCACTATTTGAAACTCCTCCGAAAAAATTTTAACCACATGCCTGGCAAAAAGAACAACATAAAATTGGCATTATGCATTGCTTGTAAACAAACAGTGCATATTTGCGCCGATAAGTCCCCTGTACCAACGTATTCGAAGTAATCACAAACATTATTCTTAATTAAATCAAAGCACCATTCCAAATATATAAGTGATAACAATTCAAGGATTACAAGAACTAAACAATAATATGCCCCCGCCTTTAAAATAATTTGGTAAAATGCAACGCTCATCATCATAAAGACTACGGCCAACACTAATTCTTTTATTCTATTACCCATGTCAAAGAAAAAATAGGCTGTAAACATTACTGCCTCAAAAGTTACGTAAGACAAAATTAAAGCGATGAATATTGTAATATCCTTACTCGAATAAGATTGTAATAAACAAGAAAATGATAAGTTAAGTATTACAATTGCAACAATAAAATAGATTATAGACGTGCAAACAGTCAAAAAAAAACTTTTTAAGTCAGCAACGTGTGCTAATAAAAATCCTAGAGCAATAACTATCACTAAATACGCTATATATTGAAGCCCAATGCTAACATTAGGAATAAGTAAAATAACATCGTCCTTAAGGCAAGTTATAATTACCAAACCCATCAACATATCAAGCACATATCCCAACATTAGTGATACATACGCACATCGTTTCTCTTTTTCATCACTCACCCTACTTAGCTTACCCATAATGTTACTCTCCTAAATCACGATAAATAATCCACGATGTTGTTTCAACAGCAAGCGTACCCCCTGCAATTTCACCGACCGCAGCTCCTACAACCGTTCCCACTCCCGGTAAAATAGATATGCCCGCCTGCAGCTAGATAACCAGTATATTTCGAATAATATGAATTTTCGTCAGTCTTTTTCATTTCAGCTGCGTATCTTCCTAGTAATAGTGCGTAATTATCAAAAGTATCTGTTATTTTTTCCACGTTTCGGGATAACTCACTCATCTTTTCGTGGACTGTTTGATTACCACGCAATGTAGTTAAATAATCGTACTCACTGTGGAAAGAATTAACGAAATATGGACCGGCATCGTGTTATCCAAGCCTTTGCTTTATTTTAGGGATTACCATAAAAGGAAGCCAGAATAATTCTACCCATAAGGTTGGTATTTCTTCTAAAACAATGCAAATTACAATCGATAATTTAAGCGAGCTATTCGATAAATCTTGATAAATTTCGTTATAAACCTTCGATACATACTCGTGTAAATGAATGATTGATAACAACTCACATAAAACGCATAAACTCATATAGCATACTCCTACATGTAACTTAAAGTAACAGAACGTTACCGTTCCAAAAATTAAGCATAGTAGTATTATTAACCATACAGTGGCTGTTAAATTACACTCAACGCCGTTAATAGCCACAATAATAATGTCAAATCCCATGACAAGTAAAAAAAATGTCACGAATACTGTTACAGAATGATAATTTAAAGCTGTTGTAAGTAAGAGGCCAGCTAATGCTACCAGTGATACCACGAACACTACTAAACTAATACAAGATAAAATAATATTTTTATAGTCTGTAAAATTAAGTATCATCATTCCGGCTGATACAACTACAAAACCATCAATTAAGAATTGAATGTCAATACTTATCCCCGGAATTTGGGGAACAAATCCGTATTTAGCAAATAATATACTAGACACTGCGATTAAAACATATATGCTATACGCAACTAAGAAAGATAATAGAGTATATTTTTTTGATAACCGTTTTATATTCTTCATTCCATTTTCTCCCATACAGACTCGTTCCTTTATGCCGGCTATTTAAAATACTTTTGAACAGCTTTTAAACACATACACGGCAAATAGAGCAACATGAAATTAGCGCAAGACACCGTTTGCAAAAAAACGATGCACGTTTGTGTTGGCAGATCTTCTGTACCAAGGAAATCAAAATAACTATGAACATCATTTTTAATTAAGTTAAAGCACCATTCTAAATATATAAGTGACAACAGTTCAAGGACCACAAGTGCTAAACAATAATACGTGCCTGCTTTCAAAGCAATCCAATAGAATCCGACGCTCATTGCTATAAAAACCACGGCCAATATTGCACCTTTTATTCTGTTAACTACATTAAAGAAAAAATAGATTGTGAACATTACTGCTTCAAAAGTCACATAAGACAAAATTAAGATAATAAATGTTATGATTCCTTTATTTGAAAATGTTTGCGCGGCAATAGAGAACAAAAAATCAAAGACTACAGTCGAAATAATAAAAATTAACCCAGATACACAGCCGGTTAAAAAAACATTTTCTGCGTCAACAACGTCCGATAATAACCTTCCCAAAACAAAGCCTATTATTAAGTAGGCTATGAATTGAAGATCTACACTAATATTAGGAATGATTAAAATAATATTATTTTTAAGGCAAGTTATAATTATGACGCCCATCAACATATCAAACACATATCCCAGCATTAGCGATATATACGCACATTGTTTTTCTTTTTCGTCACTTACCCTACTTAACTTATCCATGACATCACCTTTTTATGTATTGACCAGTAATTCATGATCCCGTTTCAACAACAGCTGTACTGCTCGAATATAAGGACACCATCAACCTAGCTCTCGTCTTATCTTCGGAATAACCATAAATAGTAAAAGGGCACCATAAATTCGGTATCATCTAACTCATTAGCAAATAAAAAGATTATTTAAAAAGTCAATTTAATTACAATATATTCATATACAATTTAAATGTCAATATGGTTAGATGAATTATCCCACTTTAGGGCGCAATAATTGTTCGGGACGCTATTTATTTAAACTAATCCCGCCATATCAAAAACGGGACCTGCCTCAGCAAATCCCGTTTCTATCGTCATTCAGTTTAACCGTCTTAGTTTAATACAACCCGCTAATCCGGCCGTTATTATCCACGTCAATTCCATTTGCAGCCGGTACCTTTGGCAACCCCGGCATCGTCAGAACGTTCCCAGTCAGGGCAACAATGAAGCCCGCCCCAAGCTTTGGCATGAATTCCCGGACATGAAGCGTGAAGTCGGTCGGCGCACCGAGTAACTTCGCGTTATCCGTAAACGAGTACTGCGTCTTTGCCATGCAGACTGGGAGGTGGTCCCACCCGTGGGCCGCAAATTCGCGCAGTTGCCGCTTAGCCTTCGGACCGTATTCAACCGTCGCTCCGTGGTAGATCTTCTTCGTAATCTTTTCAATCTTCGTTTGCAGGTCGTCGTCATCCGCGTAGACCGCTTCAAACGAATGCGGCTGCTCGCACGCCTCAATGACCGCCTG
>JADIMP010000042.1 GCA_017694665.1 Candidatus Gallilactobacillus intestinavium | reverse complement strand
TTATTAAACAACAAATGTAATTCTAGATTTTTATATTTCTTATTATTTGGTATGTATATATTATAGTTAGTAGCTTTTTGACTATTTAAAACATCGCTTACTTTATTACCTTTGTCATCATAAATCTTATATGGAATATTAATTAACGAATTTTTAAATTTAACAGTATGTAATCCCCTTGTATTTTTTATAGCCGCTGCTTGCGCTAAGCTCAGCTCTTTTTCATTAGATGTTAATAAATTATATTTAAGATTACTTATTACGTTATGTTGTAAGTATAATAATGGATAATTTTGTTTACTTCTATAAAGTTGCACATTTCCGTTAGTACCATAAATTACTGGAACATAATCAAAATTATCTTGATAATAACTTTCATATCCATGTGGTAATTTATCAATGCTTACATTATTCAATCCTGAATTAGTATACAGATATTTAACGCCTAAAAAATTTAATACCCTAGCTCTATCATCAAATTGTTGAATTGGTAAATTTAATTGTTCTTGACTATTCAGTAAATCTTTACTGAAAGATAAAAGTCCACTATTTTGTATAGAATAAAATGAATCAATATTAGGAGAATTAAATAAGAAATTATTAGTAACAATTCCTCCACTTGTAGAAACATAATTACTAATATTGGATGTCCGATACCAATCCTTACTTTGATGATTAATATTGGCAAATCCATATGGATTAAATATTAATTCCTTTACTGATCCTAACGGAACAAACTGATGAATATCTCTTTCATCATTCTCAAAATTAAAGGCTATAAATACATTAAATAAAATTAATGGTAATAGTATTTTAGTAGACAGTAGTTTCTTATTTTTAGTGCCTAACACAAAAATTACAGTATATAAAAACAAGAAAATTAACTGTGGAATTATAACTTTACCTTCATTAAGGATAACTAAAGAAATAAACAATAAAACAATTACAAAAATTAACAGTACCTTAATTATTCCATGCCAATCATTTAATGACATTAAATTTAATTGATCAAAGAAAAAAACTGATGCTATACATAATGGTAATGTTAATAAAAACATCCATCTATTAGATGGTGAGGTGAAACCATTAAACATAGCGGCAAATAATGGAAAAATAGAACAAACAAGTCCAATAACAAAAATCTGTGTTAATAATTTATATTTTTTTCTATTTTTAAATAACCAAATTAAAACAATTAAAAGAAAGTTTACGGATAAAGTATTTAACCAAAATGGATCTATATTGACATTTCCAAATAATCCATCAAATAAGGCAAAATAATATTTTATTGTATATACATGCATATTATTGGCAAAAGGAACATTTATTAAACGGGGTGAATTAATCATTGATATTAATTCTGGCAATAAAATCCAGCTACTCATTAAGGTAGCAACAACAAAGCTTAATATTAATTTTCCTATTTGTTTCCAAATTACTTTACGTAAATTCCAATAGTATAAAATCACATATACTAAACACCCTATTCCTAATAGAAATGCTAAATAAAAATTCACTGTTAAAGCAAAATATACAATGATACCAAAAAATACAGAAGATTTGTTTTTAAAAATATTATCTATACCAACTATTAATAAAGGAAATAGAATTAATGCATTTATAAAAAAAGGTTGAAATAAACTAGAATAGATAGCAAAACCGCTACTAATATATGCAATACTACCAATTAATATAGCAGAATTTTTAACATTAAAACGCTTTGCCAAAAATACAAAACTATATCCTGCCAAAAATACTCTTAATATTTCAATTAATTGAAATGCAAAAATTAAATGGTTTTTATTAAAAAATAATGATAAATAAGCAAATGGATCTCCTATAACATAATAAGAAAAGGTTTTAAATACACTAGCACCTAATCCTAATTGCCAAGACCATTGATCAATTCCAAAACCGGTATGATGAATCCATGAAGATAAAATATGTCGATACTTAATAAAAATAGGTAAATGTTGATGTAATACATCATGCGTAGATATTAAAGAGTATCCAAACATTACATGTATTCCATATGTTAAAAATAAATAAATAATAAAAAGTAATAAATATTCCCAATAAATTTTATAATTTTTCCAATTTACCTTAAACATACAATTCTCACTATATAAAGATATCTTTATTCATTGTAATACTTCAATTTTAAAAATGAAGCTAATTTCTTGCACATATTAACAAAGAATGTATAATAAAATCAAAAGGTCAAAGAAGGTCAAACATTGATTAGACCTTTCGTAAAAGAGGTGATGTAGATATGCTTTGTCAAAATTGTCACAAAAACGAAGCAACAATTCATTTAGGAGCTAATATTAATGGTCAACAAATTGGCATTCATTTATGCCAAGACTGTTATCAACAATTTAAAAAATTACAAAACAATCTTTTAAATCAAGGAGGAATGAATATGTCTCAAGATCCGTTTGGTTTTAATAGTATTGATGATCTTTTTGCTGCTATGCGTAATGGTGGTTTTGATCCTAACAGTATGATGTCTCAAGCCGGTAACAGTAACAGTGGAAATAATAATGGAGGAAATAGAGGAAACGGTAATAACCCGCGCAATCGTAAAAGTAAACATCCTTTATTAGATCAATATGGCATTAATCTAACCGAACAAGCTAAAGCCGGCAAAATCGATCCTGTTATTGGAAGAGATGACGAAATAAATCGTGTTATTGAAATTTTAAACCGTAGAACTAAAAATAATCCCGTTCTTATTGGTGAAGCTGGTGTTGGTAAAACTGCGGTTGTTGAAGGATTAGCTCAAGCAATCGTTAATGGTAAAGTTCCTGAAAAATTAATTGATAAACAAATAATTCGACTTGACGTAGTTTCATTAGTTCAAGGAACTGGTATTCGTGGTCAATTCGAACAAAGAATGCAACAATTAATGGATGAAGTATCTAAAAATCAGGATATAATCCTATTCATTGATGAAATTCATGAAATAGTTGGTGCTGGAAATGCTGAAGGCGGCATGGATGCAGGCAACGTTATTAAACCAGCTTTAGCTCGTGGTGAATTTCAATTAGTTGGATCAACTACTCAAAAAGAATACCGTGACATTGAAAAAGACAATGCTTTAGCTAGAAGATTTCAACCTATTCAAGTTGAAGAACCATCAGTAGAAGATACCATTTCTATTTTAAAAGGTATCCAAAAACGTTACGAAGACTATCACCATGTTCACTATACTCCAGAAGCAATAAAAGCTGCCGCTAAGTTATCTGACCGTTATATACAAGAAAGATATTTACCTGATAAAGCAATCGATTTAATTGATGAAGCCGGTTCAAAAAAGAATTTAACACTTAAAAATGTTGATCCAGCTTCATATGAAGATAAAATTCATACAGCAGAAGCTCACAAACAAGCTGCTTTAGATAAAGAAGATTACGAAAAAGCTGCCTATTATCGTGACCAAGTTAATCAATTAGAAAAAGCTAAAAAAGAAGCAGAAGAACATCCTCAACCAGATGATGCTGCTACTGTAACTGTTAAAGATATAGAAAACATAGTTGAAGAAAAAACTAAGATTCCAGTTAGTGAATTACAAGAACAAGAAAAAACTCAGTTACGTAATTTAGATAAAAGATTAAAAACTGCAGTTATTGGACAAGATGAAGCAATTGATAAAATATCACGTGCTATTAGAAGAAATCGTATCGGATTAAATCAAACAGGTCGTCCAATAGGATCATTCCTATTTGTTGGACCTACTGGAGTCGGAAAAACTGAAACTGCCAAACAGTTAGCTAAAGAATTGTTTGGATCTAAAGATGCCATGATTAGATTCGATATGAGTGAATATATGGAAAAATACAGTACTTCTAAACTTATTGGATCAGCACCTGGCTATGTGGGATACGAAGAAGCTGGACAATTAACCGAACAAGTACGTCGTCATCCATATTCATTGATATTATTAGATGAAATTGAAAAAGCACATCCTGATGTTATGCATATGTTTTTGCAAATTTTAGATGATGGGCGTTTAACAGATTCTCAAGGAAGAACAGTTTCATTCAAAGATACCATTATCATAATGACTTCTAATGCTGGTTCAGGAGATACTGGTGGTAATAGTGTTGGATTTGGCACAAAAGACGATGACAGAAACAAGCTAATGTCCAAACTAGAAAACTATTTTAAACCTGAATTCTTAAATCGTTTTGATGACATAGTAGAATTTAACGAATTAACTAAAGATAATTTAAGTCAAATCATCGATTTAATGATCAAAGAAGTTAACGATCAATTAAAATCACATAATCTTCACGTTACTGTAGATAAAGAAGTAAAAGATAAATTAATTGAATTAGGATACAATCCTTCTATGGGAGCTCGTCCATTAAGAAGAGTTATACAAGAACATTTAGAGGATAAAATTGCTGATTTCTATTTAGAAAATCCTAAAATTAATGATCTTAAAGCTAAAATGCAAGATGATAAGATAACAATTAGCGAAAACAATTAATTACAATTAATTAAAAAAGAGAAAGTCTATTAATAGACTTTCTCTTTTTTAATTATTAAATAAATGTTATCATGCATATTAATAGGCTCATTAAATAAGGAGTTTTTACTATTATGAATAATAATAAATCTATCGAAGCTGTTCCTATATGGATATATTATACAGACATTGACACTGGTAAGTCATTAGCATCCCCTACTATTTTACGTGGTATCATTGGTGACAAATATGACATCGAAGTTCCTCGTTTTGATAGGTACCGTTTATTAAAGCATACCGGTGAAATGAACGGTATTTTTTCTGACAAGCAACAGGAAACACATTTATATTTTAGAATTCATAATTGGACTGAAGTAGATGAAGTGCAATTATACGCAACAATATGTGAAGATTTACCAACTTATGATAGTCCTAATGGTAATAAACTAAAATTAGAATTACCAACTGGTACAGTATGGAGAACGTTTTTAAGAGTATCGACAAGCGATGGCCAATTTTGGTACAAAATTGGTATCAATCAATGGATATTATATAAGCCACACGCTTTTAACTTAAATGATTCTTCTAAACATTTAAATAATTCTCTTGTTAACAATAATGACATGAATTCAAGATCAATTGATGCTCATGGAGTAATAGACTTTGCTAATGATAAATCATTAACTTATTATGCTAGACCTTATGGCAAAGCTATTGGAAAAGTTAAAAATAATACTAGTGTAACAATTGATGGACAAATTACAGATCAAGCGGGTATAGTTTGGTTTCATATAAAAGATTTAGGCTTTATAAATGCAATGTACGTCTCGTTAACTAGTCCAATAAATGTAAATAATATTAAAGGAAAATAAACAATTACAATGACAACAATTATCATTTTAATAGTAATAGTATTATTAGTTATTTTATACATATCTTTATATAATTCACTTGTAAAATTAAAGACATATACTCAAGAATCATGGAGTCAAATAGACGTTCAATTAAAAAGAAGAAATGATTTGATTCCTAATTTATTAGAAACAGTAAAAGGTTATAGTCATTACGAAAAAGATACTCTTTCTCAAATTGTTAATTTAAGGAACAAGTTAATAAATAACAATACTGATCGTAAAGATACAATGAAAGTTTCAGATGAATTGTCTAATAGTTTAAAAAGTATATTTGCTTTATCTGAAAACTATCCTGATTTAAAGGCGGATGCTGAGTATCAAAAATTAATGGAAGAATTAACTAATACAGAAAATAAGATTGCATATTCTAGACAACTTTATAATTCTAGTGTTGCTAATTTTAACATGAAAATTCAAACCTTCCCTACTTCTATAGTTGCTAAAATTCATCACTTTACTCCAGCTACCTACTTAGAGACAAGTAATGAAGAAAAATCTGTTCCGAATATATCTTTTAATGAGGAAAATAATTAATATTGTTATATCAACAAATTAATCAAAACAAACGTAGAACATTTTATGTACTATTATTCTTTTTCATATTAACCTCTTTAGTAGGTGGAGCTATAGGATATTTATTTGCACATAATTTTATTATTGGTGTTATTGCTGCTTTAATAATCACTTTAATTTATTCAATTATAAGTATCAATAACTCAATTGATACAATTATGAAATTAAATAGTGCGCATGAAATAACAAATATTAACGATGATCGATATAAAGAATTAAAAAATGTTATAAGTGATATGGCCTTGGTAGCTAGAATTCCTATACCCAGAATTTTCATCATTAACGACGACAGTCCCAACGCTTTTGCAACAGGAAATAATCCAAATAACTCCGCTATAGCTGTAACTAGCGGGCTATTAAATATAATGAATCGTGATGAATTAGAAGGAGTCATTGGTCACGAAGTTTCTCATATACGAAATTACGATATACGATTACAAACCATTTCTCTAGCGTTAACTAGTGCAATAAGCTTATTAGTAAACTTTGGATCACAATTTCTATGGAACTTAGGATTTGATGAAGATAATAATGACTCTTCAAATAATCTTTTTATTATCTTTATATCTATAATTTTAATAATATTAGGACCTTTAGCATCTACAATTGCACAGATGGCTTTATCTAGAAATAGAGAGTTTTTAGCTGATGCTGGAAGTGTAGAATTAACACGGAATCCTCAAGAACTAATTAATGCTTTAAAAAAATTGGATAAAACGGAACCAATGAAAAAAGTTAATTCTAGTAGTTCAGCTTTATACATTAGCGATCCAATAAAAAAAGATTCCTGGTGGAATCATTTATTTGATACTCATCCTAGTATTAGCAAAAGAATAAAAAGATTAGAAAACATGTAAAAATAATAGCCGTGTATAAATTCATACACGGCTATTATTTTTAATAAATTTATAACTTAGAAACTAAATTAACATTTGGATATTTCTGTTTAAACCAATTTTCAGCAAAAGTATTTTCAAATAAAAATAAAGGTTCTCCATTAATATCCTTTACCAAAATATTTCTACTAGAAGACATACCATCATTTAATTGATTAGGATCAATCCATCGTGCAATTTTATTTCCCATTGGTTCAATGATAATATCCGAATTATATTCGTTTTTCATTCTAAATTTAAATACCTCAAATTGAAGTTGTCCTACAGCGCCCAATATATAGTCATTAGTATGATATGTTCTAAATAATTGAATTGCTCCTTCTTGAACTAATTGCTCAATTCCCTTATGAAAAGATTTTTGTTTCATAACATTTTTAGGAGTTACTTTAACAAATAATTCTGGAGTAAATTGAGGTAACGGTTTATATTCCAAAGATCTTTTACCAGAATAAATAGTATCACCTATTTGAAAATTACCAGTATCATAAAGGCCTATAATGTCTCCAGCCACAGCTTCATCAATATTTTCTCGCTTTTCTGCCATAAACTGAGTGGAATTATTTAATTTCAATTTTTTACCATTTCTAAATAAGGTAACATCCATACTTTTAATAAACTTTCCAGAACATATTCTGACAAAGGCTATTCTATCTCTATGATTGGGATTCATATTTGCCTGTATCTTAAATATAAATCCAGAAAATTGGTTATCATTAGGCTCAATTAATTCATTATTAACAGTTTCATGTGCTGTTGGTTTAGGTGCATATTTCAAATAAATGTCTAAAAAAGTTTTTACTCCAAAATTAGTTAAAGCAGAACCAAAAAATACTGGAGTTAGCTCTCCATTCATAACTTTATTTTCATCAAATAAATTACCAGCATCTTTTAATAATTCAATACTTTCAAGAGTTTCATTCCAAATTCCATCATTCTTTAATTCTTCATCATCACTAATGTTGCCATCTTCATCTAAAGGAATATGTCTATCTAAATTTCTATCTTGCCTATTATACAAAATAACTTGATGATTATATAAATCATATAATCCCCTTAAATTTTTTCCCATTCCAATTGGCCAATTCATTGGATACGTTTCTATTCCTAAAACATTTTCTACTTCATCAAGTAAATCTAATGGATCCTTACTATCTCTATCTAATTTATTCATGAAAGTAAAAATAGGAATTCCTCGCATTTTACATATTTGGAATAATTTTTTAGTTTGAGGTTCAATTCCCTTAGCTGCATCTATAACCATTACCGCAGAATCAACTGCCATTAAAGTCCTATATGTATCTTCTGAAAAGTCTTCATGACCAGGAGTGTCCAAAATATTGATTTTTTTACCACAATATTCAAACTGTAAAACTGAACTGGTTACAGAAATTCCTCTTTCTTTTTCTATTTCCATCCAATCAGAAGCAGCAAACTTATTTGTTTTTTTTGCTTTTACAGTCCCTGCTTCTCTAACAACACCCCCAAATAACAATAATTGTTCCGTTATTGTTGTTTTACCAGCATCAGGGTGAGATATGATGGCAAAAGTCCTTCTAGAATTTAGTTCTTCATTTAAATTGTCCATAAAATTTACACTTCTCTAATTTCTAATACAAAACTAACTTTTATAAGATATCACACAATAATAAAAATTATCAAGAATATAAAAAAGCACAGTATATAAACATACTGTGCTTTTTTATTAAAATAAACTTTGATCAACAGAATTTAATCCATAACAATCAATAATATTTATTAACGAATTAGCATAAGTTGGTGCTGTTGCATAACCATCTTGCTGTAATAATTCACAAACTGTATGATAATCTCTTTGCCAATGTAAATTATTATATCTAGAATTAATTGTCAAAAAGTATCCATGATCAGCAACACTTTCAGAATTATTATCATATCTTCTAAAACTATCATTAATAGTTACATATTCATAACCATTCCATTCTTTTGTCGGTAGAATGATAGATTGACCGTTATAGCTTCCCTTAATTCCAAATAAATTATGAGCAGCGGTTGACAAATATGACTGCCCCCAACCACTTTCCAAAATTGCCTGAGCAATTGTAACAGAAGGTAATATACCATATTCATTCCAACCTTGAATGGCTCCATTAATTAAACTATTAACAAAATCTAAATGTGAACCATATAAATTTCTAAAATTAATGATAGGTGATTCTTCACCATTACTGTCAAAATGATATTGTTTACCATTTATAGTTTGAGTACCAACATACATTGAACCAGTATTTACATCAAAATAATAGGTATGTCCATTAATTTTTTGCCATCCATACAGCATCTGTCCATTACTTGGATCATAATAACATGTCTTATTTTGGCCTGGTACATATTGGAAGCCTGTTAACATGCTGCCACTATTTTGGTCAAATAAATACCAATGACCATCAATATGTTGTTGACCATATAACATTTGGCCACTATTTGGATCATAATAACATGTTTTATTTTGATCTGGTATGTATTGAAATCCGGTTAACATATGACCGTCTTTTTGATCAAATAAATACCAATATCCATCAATCTTATATTGACCATAGGTCACTGCTCCTATATCAGGATTTAAATAGTATTT
>JADIMP010000005.1 GCA_017694665.1 Candidatus Gallilactobacillus intestinavium | reverse complement strand
AGATGTGTATAAGAGACAGTTCAATTGGACCGCGATTCCGTTTAGGCATTTTGCTCACCCTCCTTTAATTCCCGGATCTGGGAGTTCACAATTGACTGGTAAACCTTGTTCGTTGCGAGTAATTCCTGGTGGGTTCCCTGACCGACGACCTTGCCTTTATCCAATACTAAAATCAAATCGGCATCGGCAATCGTTGAAACCCGTTGGCCAACAATGACTACGACGTGTTTTTGAATTTCTTCATCGGCTTTCAAGGCTGCCCGCAACTTCGCATCCGTCTTAAAGTCCAATGCTGAAAATGAGTCATCGAAAACGTAAACGGAAGCCTGCTTGACTAAGGCGCGCGCAATCGCTAACCGTTGCCGTTGCCCGCCGGAGAAGTTAGCCCCGCCCTGTTCAACGTGGGCATCAAGCTGTCCGTCCAGTTCCTTCACAAAATCACTGGCTTGTGCAATCTCAAGTGCATGCCAGATCTGCTCATCCGAAGCGTTCGCATCGCCAAACTGCATGTTTTCGCGCAACGTGCCTTCAAACAGGTTCGCCTTTTGCGGGACGAATGAAACGGCTTGGTGGATGGCCTGCAACGTCGTGTTCCGAACATCAACGCCATTGACCTTGACCTCACCTTGAGTCGCGTCATAAAACCGCGGAATCATGTTGATCAAGGTTGATTTCCCTGACCCGGTTCCACCGATGATCGCCAACGTTTGTCCGGCATGCAGCTTAAAGTTGACCCCTTCAAGCGCATCCTTTTGGGCATCGGCATATTTGAACGCCACGTTGTCAAATTCAAGCGCCGATGGATGATCCAATGATTGCGGATCCTTGGCGTCCGTGATCGGCGTCGTCATGTTCAAGATCTGATTCAACCGTTTGGCTGACGCTTGGGCTCGGGGAACCATAACGAACACCATTGAAAGCATCGCAAAGCTCATCAAAATTTGAGCCGCATACGTAATAAAAGCGATCATGTTCCCGACTTCCGTTGCTTGAAAGGCAATCAAATGACTGCCCCAGTAGGTAATCACAACGTTGGTTGCACTCATGATCAAAGTCATTAACGGCATCATCAATCCAGTAATGTTGTAAACCTTGATTGCATTGTGGGTATAGTCCTTGTTGACTTCATCAAACCGTTGCTGTTCCAATTCATCTTGGCGGAATGCCCGAATAACCCGGACCCCGGTCAAGCCTTCCCGGAAAACCTGGTTAACCCGGTCAGTCTTTTTCTGCATTGCGAAGAATAACGGACCAGCAAAGCGAATCACCAGTGCCATGATGACCGCGATCAACGGCAAAATGACAATAAAGATCGTCGTCAACGTTGCACTCCGACGGTAAGCTAAAATGCTTGCCCCGATCAACATTAATGGTGCCATTAACATCATCCGCAAAAACATCAACGTTACGTTTTGAATCTGCATAATGTCGTTGGTTGTCCGCGTAACCAGTGATGATGTCCCGATCTGTTTCATTTCATCATGCGAATAGTTGATCACTTTGCGATAGACGTCGCTGCGCAACCGCTGCCCTAACTTTTGCGAGCCTTTCGCTGAGAAATAAACGTTGAACGCTGCGGCCGCAACACTGATCAGCGAGAAGATCATCATTTGAATTCCAACCGCCCAAATATAATGCACATCGCCCTTCGCTACCCCGTTATTCACAATGTTCGAAGTCAGCGTTGGCAGATACAAAGTCGTCATTACCTGAATAGCCATGAAAAGCGTTGCCCCAATCATCTTTGATTTCGGTAACCGCTGTTTCAATAAATTAAGCATCCTGATTTCCTCCTTCAGCTCGAATCCCATATTGAAGCCAATTCAACAACGTGTTAAACCCTTGGATCGCTTCGTGGTATGGATCATCAACTTTTAAATGTTCCGCCATGAAATACATACTGATGGACTGAATCATCATGGTTGTGATCTGGCGTTTTAGCAAAAGATAATTCCGTTTAGTTAGTTCGATCCGCAATTTGTGCTGATCGATCAATTCTCGGTCGTCATTATGCTTTGAACATCGTTGTTGATGAAGCGTCTTACGCATCTCCTTCGAGTTTCGAAGTTGAAAAAAAGTATTTTTCCAAAATGCATAATTTTTCTTATCCGTCATCATATCCAAAATTTCTTTAAACAGTGGCGGAACGGCAGCAAAAAAATCTCCCTGATGACGTTGCAGAAGCGTATGCCATGTTTGATTCCACTTTTGCGAAAATTGCATTACTAAATAAGCTTGTAAATCAAACTTATCTTCAAAATATTGATAAAAACTTCCGCGGGGAATCGCAGCCAGTTTAATAATGTTACTGATCGATGCTTCCATTGCCGGAACCCGTGAAAATTCTTCAAAACCGGCATTCAGTAAGCGCTGCTGCTTTTCTTGCGGAAGGTTAAGAAACGTTTGCTTAGGCATGATTCGATTCCTTTCTAACTATATGACACGTTGTCATATGACAATATGTCATATTAGTGTTTTTGACTTTGAATGTCAAATTATATAAGGTAACAAAAAATGGTTGCCCCTGATAATTTATAAATTATCAAAGCAACCACTATATATTAACTAATTATTATTTTTTCACGATCATATCAATTGCATCTGCTAATTTCTTTTGTTGCAATTGATCATCTTTTTCCGGGTATTCAACAATATTTTTTAAATTCTCAGTCATTACAATTCCCATTAAATTATTCATCGCTGATCTAACAGCCGTCATTTGGTTTATCACTGATTTACAATCTGCTTCTCCATCAGAAATCATTCTTTGAATTCCCCTAACTTGGCCTTCAATTCGTTTCAATCGATTAATTAAATTAGTAGTATCACAATTATTCATCATAATAACCTCCGCTTTTATAATATCATATTTTTCTTTACATACCATACAGGGTATTGTATAAAATAACTGCTAAATATTTTATTAAAGGAGCAGGACATTGTGTCAAAAAATATATTTAAATCTATAGTTATTCTAGGATTATCTTTTGTTCTAGCAATCATGTTGGTTAAACCTATCGGGGTTTCAACCGAATATTCAACCACCGCTGGAATTATTGAGAAAACATTCGATCCCACTATTGTTTCAAAGAAAAAAGACGGTAAAATCGAAACTTCCAACAAGTACTATCAAGATAACCCCAAAATTGCAAACAATATTGAACATCCTCTTTCTTATAGCATGTTATTTGTCGTATCTATTCCTTTTGGAGCACTTTTAGCCTCGCTGATTTTCAAAAAGAAAAGTCAGTTATCAACTACCAAAAACGATAATCACATTTTGAATAATCCGTTGATCTTATTTCTAGGAGGATTTCTCCTACTTTTCGGAGCTCGATGGGCCGGAAGATGTACAAGCGGTCATATGATGCAATCAAGTACTAGTGGGATCGTTTTCGCACTAGCCGTCTCCTTTACTGGAATCATAATCGCTGTTTTAACAGCTAAACTTGCTAGAAAGGACCATAAAAAATGATATTATTAGCAATTCCATTAGGGATGTTTTTTGGATTTTCTTTATACTACGTCGGCGCAACAAAACCTTCCAAAATAATTAATATGCTTCGTTTAAAAGACTTATCATTAGCTAAAATTATTCTAGGAGCAATTGGTTTTGGTAGTTTAGCAATTGGGATTATCGGGGTACTCAACCTTTTCCCGACCGCCCATTTTGAAATTAAGCCTCTCAATCTTGGTGTCTTACTAGGCGGTCTGATTTTTGGAATTGGTTTTGGGCTTGTTGGTTCTTGTCCCGGAACAGCTATGGCATCATTATTCACCAATTTCAAACACGCTATTTGGGTTATTTTAGGCGGGATTGTCGGGACATTAACATTTTCAAGCTCTTACGGCTTCATGAAGGACTTAGGACTTGTAAACAAGTTAAACTTTGGAAAACTAACCCTATTTGATATATCATCTAAAGGTTCATCACTCTTTCATTTGGGAATTTCGGGATTGATCATTTGGGGAGCACTCCTCATAATTGTAGCGATCATCATTCCTAAAACCTTACTTCAATAAAAAAATAAGAATTAAATACACAAAATAAAAGAACAGCCACCTGATAGGTTAATGAAAATTATCGGGTGGCTGTTTTACTATGCCGAAAGTATTTATTAACTGTTTGTTATAAAAAAGCCTAACTGGTGAGACAGACTCAAGATCAAATTTTCTTTGATATCACTTCAGAAGATAAAAGCTTATTCTTAACTTTATTTTTAAAGTATTCCCATTCAGGATTAATATAGGTCCTTTTGACGTATCCTTTAGGTGTAAGCAAATTTCAGAATTACTTGATGATTTTCAGCATATTTTTCAGCAATGCAAACTTTAAATTCTTGTTCAAATCCATAACCTTACGGTCATCAGTTCCCCACTTATAACTTTCTTCCTTTAGCATCGTTGAATACAGAATAAATACATTACAATTAGGAAAATGATAGTTAGTTTCAGAACCCTAACCGGCATCAGCGATAATGTTTTGGAACAGCGCATTTTTCATAACATTTCTCCTAAAAAAATAATATTGATTACACATACTATTTTTATATTTAATATTGTTCATTATCACAGATAAAAAAAGGTACTGATTTTTTATCTCTATCAGTACCCTAACGAAATGTATTCTATTATGAATTCGAATCTGAATTTTCATTTTGAGAATTTTGTTTTTGATAATAAAATTGCAATTCTCCTGAACCCAAAAACGGTCTTATTTCATCAAAATGTTGTTTAATATATTCATATACTTGATCCGAGTTATAGCCACACACATCCATTAAATACCCTGAAAGTGTATGTCCACTATTCCACAACTCATGAATATCATGATAACCAGCGAAAGTCTTAGTGCGTGGATCATATAACTGACCATTTCCTTGCTTGCCAGGATCTTTACTTTGATCATTTTCTTGATTTGTAGAATTTTGGCTTTGATCATTAACAGCTCTCGGCGTTTGTCCATTAACAATTGCAGTAAATGCATCTGCTAAATCTTGATTTGCAGTTGGATGAAAATCAACTGTATTATTGTCGTTTCCCTGTGTTTGTTGTGTAATCAATACAACTGGTTGTCCATTATGAATTGTAAAGAAATACAAGTGTGGAGAGGGATCTTGGGTTTTTCCTAAATCACTATATATGGCAACTACTTCGTAATCTTTGTCACCCTTACCATTATTTGACCATTCTACAGTAACTGGTTGCCCCTTAACTGTAACCTTTTGTTGTGGAAAAATAGTTGGATACTCGTATCCCATGTAATTTAACGGATTTTTTGGCCCGTACTCCGCATAATCTTGATTTAACGTTTTTTCCCACGACATAATGTATGTATTTAATTTTTCACTTTTATTGTCGTTCCAAAGGCTTGTATCAATTTTCTGTTTTTGTGATACAGAATTTTGATTTAAAGCTTTCTTTTTGGAAGATACTACCTCCGTATTATCTTCCTTCTTTTTTATATCTCCATGTTTCGAAGCATTATTACCACATCCTGCTAACGATAGTCCTAAAGTACCAATCATTAGTGATTCTAAAATAGCCTTTTTATCCATAATATCAAATCCTTTTTATAATCCCATTTGATTTTTTATCATTATACCACGATTAATATCTTTTAAGATACCATCATTTAATAACAAATCATTAGTAATGAATTGTAAGTTTTTTTCTATATTCTGATTTTGTTCAATTTGATACATTATACTTTGTTGTTCTAATAGATCACGATTTTCTTGTTTAATATCATTAATAACAACATTTGCAAGTTCCTTCCAATTTTCAGCACGTTTTTGTCGAAGAATAGTTTGCATTTTTTTAATAATTGATAACGCTCTAAAGTCTTCAGGAATCGATTCATAGCAAATTATGGCAATTGGATCAAGACTTGATAATTCCTCATTCCAACTTTTATTTAAAAAATCAATTTTTGACTGTTGATTATTCACAGATTCGTTTTCGATTATTTTACTTGCAGAAACGGTATCATAAAATTTTTGTAACGAATTTTGTTTAATCTTATCAAAAACAAAAGCAAACCATCCATGTTTAGAATATTTAAAAATCCCTAATAGAGTAAGTAAAAGCCCTATAACCGGGAGAACTTCATTAAAAAAGCTTTGCATTAAGTCATCTCCTATACCTAGGATTCCAAAAAAAGCTGATATTCCCAAAAGAATTGGTCCAAAAATAATAGGAGTAGCGACAACTCTCATAATTCGATACCTTAATAACGCATGTTGAATGCTTTTATTCTTTTTGAACTTATCGTATATATCAGGAAATTCACTTTTTAGTTTGTGAAATTTTAAATTTTGAATTAAATATGCGACATTATCCCTTGCTCCGTTTACCGAATTGCCAATTTGACTATTATATTTATCGTTAATCGCCGCAACTTGCGCCGCCTCTTGTAAACAATAATTTAATTGATCATTTGTCATTGATAATACATCTAAAGCCATAACATATCTCCTTTTCTATTACTAAGTGATTGACATCTTTAATTTATATTTTCAATACCCTGGCCATAATATATTAATTAAGATAATATCTTAAATATAAATAGCACGAAGTTAGTGTACCCCCCCCATGCAAATTTTGTCAACACCGTTATCCCGGCAATCGGCTTAAAATTTAACGCATAAAGAAAGCCCCGATCAACCATTCCTGACCGAAGTTTTTTTGCAGCTCTTTATTCGCCAAAACATCCCCCGAGCATTTTTCTTTAGTGCTTAACATAAAAAGGTTCCGTCTTACGACCGAACCTCTCACATTATTGCTAACTACTTTTCAGCAAAAACGACCTTTTCTTCCGTATCGACATAACTGGCGGAAACCGGAGTTGCGAATACCATTTCCCCGGTCTTATCACTGAAGATTCCTAACGCCGCAATTTGCGCCATATACTTTTTCAAAGTTTCAGCGTCTAAATCAGTTTTTACATAACTGAGTTGCAACCGATGAACCGTGTTCTTCGTTGCTGAGCGAAAACCTAAGTTTAATTTCTTCATTTAAATTCCCTCTTTCGTAATTAATTCGCTGACCGATTATTCACTAACTGCTGGTGAAGCTGAAAGCTCTTCGGTCCGGGTAACCTTGATGTTAACAACATTTTCACCGGTCAATTTGCCGATGATTTCAGCAAATTCCGCGATCTTGTCATCGGTTGCGCTGGCATTCACGCCGTTAAATGTCCGGCGGCGGGTCTTGCCTTCGCCTAAATCATGTTCAAGGTAAATTCCGGTCTTCTTCCATTCTGCTTTAACTGTCATTTTAAATTCCTCCAATTTCTAAAT
>JADIMP010000041.1 GCA_017694665.1 Candidatus Gallilactobacillus intestinavium | reverse complement strand
CCGAAACCGGGAAAGTAAGGAATATCGTACTGGATAGCACGGCGAAAATCGTGCTACACGAATGTTTAAATATGCTTAAGTTTGAAAAATACTATTACGAAAGAGAGGAAAAACGGAATGCAAGATAGATTCAGAGTTCGTGGTTGGAGTGTTTTTGATAGTGGTTATTATGATGACATTCAAAACATGTTATTTGGTGAAGAAAGTAATATGACATTGTTGGACGCAATATCAAAGGGCTTAGTTAATGAAATCATTCCAGAACAATGCACCGGCTTAAAAGACAAAAACGGAAAGCTAATTTATGAAGGAGATGTCGTTGAAGTCCCTGTACTTTACAATGAAATTCCAACAGGAAAGAAACAACGATGCAAAATGTATTACAAACACGGTGCATTTAACATATATGCCGTTAAATCTGAATATTTGAAAGTTATCGGCAACATTCACGAAAATCCAGAGTTATTGGAGGGTAATAAATGACAACAATCAAAATTAACGATACATACCGTGTTGAAATTCATAATTATGATTTCGTTTTAATTAAACATGGTAAAAAATATGATGCCACTCTTGGTTATTTTCCAAGTTTAAAACATGCCTTATCGTGGTTGAAACGTGAAGAAGTTAAATCGTTAGGAACGTTAAACGTTGATGAATATATCAATGAATTACGGAAGTTAGAAAATTGGACGGGAGATGTATTAAATGCAAGGAATCATTAATAAACTGATTAAAGAACGAAATGAGTTGGACGAAAAAATTGTTGATTTAAAAGCGTTCATCGATTCATTAGATTATCCAATGCAGAAGACTGCTGCTGAAGAAATGCAATATATTGGCGCAATGATTGAACAATTAGCAGCAATGAAACGTTATTCAACATTCTTGAATGAACGAATTAAATTGCTCAAACATAATGATATGGCTTATTTCAAGGAGCGTGATTGCCTTGAATAAAACAACTTTGTATTTCATTACATTAGATAATGAAGTTAAGCACATTAATCGCGATGTCAAAGATATTGGATATAAAGATGTCGCCAAGAACGATTATCGGATTATTTTAGATGACGTTGAGTGCCGTGTCGATCGTGAAACGTGGAATTATATTTGGGATTGGTTATCGTGGCATTAGTAATTTCAATCGTGATTGAATTTATCCTGTTTCTGGTTATAATCAGTATAAAAAAATAACGCCACAATCGGCGTCACTACAATAATATCGACAATATTATTATAACAGATTAAAGGAAGTGACGCTTGTGGATGGAGCAGAATTAACAGCATTATTCCAGTATGATGATGAACAAACAGCGAAAAACGTAAGTGAGTTTTTTAAAAACTTCAAGCGCATTAGTCGAATGGCTGGTGAAGATTCGTCAGCGTTAAAATCTCCGGTGATTTCAGATATGCCTGTTAGTCATGGTGGTGGAAATCACAATGAAGATAAATTAGTAGATCACGCAAACGCTACTGACCTTGCACCGAAGATTATGAATGATGTGAAATTTGCTTTGAACCATATTTCTCAACGTTCTAAAACAATTATTTTAGGCGTCTATGTTGATGAATTATCACAAACATCAATGGCAGAAAGATTGTTATGTAGCGAAAGCTCATATAAAATTTACAAGAAAGTGGCGTTAAATGAGTTTGCGGACAGTTTAAGTTCACCTAAAACAGTGCTAAAAATAGATTTACATGTTGAAAACGGAAAAGAACTAGTAGTTGGCTAGTTCTTTTTTATATAATGAAAGTGAGGAGATGAAAAAATGTGTATTGTTGAATTGTTTATGGAAAAATTACTACATTTTACAATGGAAGAAATTATTGATTTTGTTAAAAAGAAAACAAAAAAAATTAAAGAGAAGCCTGATTTAGATGTGAAACTTGAAAATAATTCAAAGTTGACATTGAAAAACTATAGTGATAGTGCAATAAGCGATGTTGCTGTTTTGGGGTTTTATGATTATAAAAAAGATGACACTTTTGATGGTAAACTAGATAACCCATGTCTATTAACTGTAGAAAAAATGAGTTATGATTCAAAAGTTCAAATTGATTTGGATCAAAATGAAGTAGTAAAAGTATGTACCTCAAATGGAATACTAGATAAAATATCTAGTGACTTCGCCGATAAATATGGAAATTCGAGCTTAGAAGAACAACAAAGAGTTTTGAATTCGATTTATGATCTCAATGAGAGACGGTCTAAAAATTATAGTAAAAATGAATTACGAGATTTAGTGAAGAAGTTTTGGCAGGGTGAATTAAATAATTATTTAAAACCAACTAATTTTATTATTTTATTTAGAAAAAATGGTCAAAAATTTATTAAGATCTACGATGTTTGTCCAGATAGTAGTTTGAAATTAGATGGCAAAAGTAGAAATTTAGGACAATTATCTTATGATTTTGATTATTTCAATAAACATTCATTGCAAAAAGAGGATAATGTGACTCAAAACTAACCAATAATTGACCCCACATCAACCTGTATAGGCGTTATTATGATATTGTCAAAAGATAAGCGATAGCAATTAGCTACCGCTTTTTTATTTAAGGAGGTGAGTAGAATGCCATGAGTGGTTTAAAGAAAAGTGTAGAAAATGGGCCTTTTTTTCAGTTAGATAAGCTTCGCCAAGACGCTGTCATTATGTTGTTCAATAATGAGTTGACTAATGAACAGATCGCAAAGAAACTGCATTGTAGTCCAAGTACACTTTATAAGTGGAAACGAGATACTACTTTTAAATTAGCACAAGAGCAATACGCTCGAATGGTTGTTAAAGATTATAAGAATGACGCTTTGAAGAAGGTTCATGAATTATTAAATGCACGTTCTGAAATGGTTCAGTTACAATCAGCAATAACGATTTTGAAAATGGCAGGCTACTTGTCTGATAATTCAACTCCTGAATTAGATGAGGCTAAGATTCGTAAGCTTAAAGCTGAGGCTGATATTGCTGAAGCTAAAGCTAAATCAATGAATGAAAACGGCGATCGGGTCGCTGAAAAAATCGATAAATTATTCGATAAAGTTTTAGAGAGGAAGTGCCGAAGAATGACGATTAATCAGTTATATACGCCAAAGCAAATCAAGGTTCTTCAAACATATCTTCGGAATGATTGGCGAATCATGGTTAACTATGGTGCTGTTCGTGCTGGTAAGACACAGATTGATAATGACTTATTCTTATTGGAATTAAAACGTGTCCGAAAGATTGCCGATGAATTAGGCGTTGATGAGCCGATGTATATTTTAGCGGGTGTTTCATCTAAGACGATTCAGAATAACATTCTTCAAGAATTAACTAATAAGTATGGTATTGATTTTCATTTTGACAAACATGGATCATTCACATTGTTTGGCGTGAAATGCGTCACTGCTTTTACTGGTTCAATCAGTGGTTTAGGTGCAATTCGTGGGATGACTGCTTCTGGTGCATATATTAACGAAGCAAGTTTAGCGAACCAAGCGGTGTTTAACGAAATTGATAGTCGTTGCAGTGCTAAAGGCGCGCGGATTATTTGTGATACCAACCCGGATAATCCTGAACACTGGTTGAAAAAAGATTATATCGATAATCAAAATGACGATGCTAAGATTGTTTCATTCCATTTTACGATTGATGACAATACGTTCTTAACTGATGATTACATTAAATCCAAGAAAGCTAGTACGCCGTCTGGAATGTTCTATGACCGCGACATTTTAGGCTTGTGG
>JADIMP010000040.1 GCA_017694665.1 Candidatus Gallilactobacillus intestinavium | reverse complement strand
TTTATTAATGGATTCAGCAAAACAAGCGAGAGAAGAAGTAAAAAAATTTGATCAAAAGGTTCAAAATCAATCACATGATATTTATGAGCAATTAAATACAGATTTATTTATTAAATTAATGAGATCAAATGATTTTATTTTTAAATTTGTTCGGTGGATATATCTGTTATATAAAAAGTAATTATGTTGCAATCAATGAATTGAAAAGATAGATATATTTAATAGTATTGGTACTGAATAGTTTATGAAAATTGGAAGAGGAAAATGAAAAAAATAGTTATTACTTCTATATTAAATAAAAACGAAAAAGATGCAGGCCCGAAGGCAAAAAATGACGATCGGACTATATTAGTAGATTATGGATTTACTCCTTTGAATATCGTTGCTCAGCCTAACAAATTAAAGAAATTTATTTTTGCTAAATCTAAATTAAAAAAATTAATTAAAGAGAATGCTGCTGACGAATATGTTATTCAATATCCACTATATTCAATGATTATTATAAAAGAGTTAATATTGGCAATCCGAAAATATCATGTAAACGCGAAAATTGTTATTTTAATCCATGACATTGAATTTCTGCGTATACGAAAGGAAGATCGTAGATATAGGGAAAAAGAAAAAAATATGTTTAATATAGTTGATGCTTTAATTGTACATAATGATGCAATGAAAAAGTATTTAGAACAACAGGGGATAAAAACCCCAATGATATCACAGGGAGTTTTTGATTACTTAAATAATCAAGAGTTAATTAAAAATAAAGAATATAAAAAAGAAGTGTGTTTTGCTGGTAATTTAGAAAAATCATTATTTTTAAAAAAATTAGAGTTACATTCGGCTAAATGTAACGTATATGGTCTTCCAAAACCTGAAAAATTTAAACAAGGGGTAATTTATAAAGGCGCTTTTCCTGCAGATGAACTTCCCAAGTATTTGGAAGGTGATTTTGGATTAATATGGGATGGCTCAGAATTGAAGACCAATGGAGGGGTTTATGGTGAATATACGAAATTTAATTCACCTCATAAAGCATCATTATATTTAAGTAGTGGGATTCCTGTTATTGTTTGGGATAAAGCAGGAATAGCTTCATTTATTCGTAAAAATAATTTAGGGATTACTGTAGAAAGCATTGAAAAATTAGATGATATTCTAGGTAAGATAAACAGTTCAGATTATATGGAAATGAAGACTAATGCTGAAAATTATGCACTAAGAATTAGAAAAGGTGAAAATGTAATAACGGCCGTAAAGGATTGTGAAAAATTACTTTTTAAATAATTTTGGAGGGATTAAGCTTGAATAATGGATATATAGACATTGTAATCCCATGGGTTGATGGTCAAGATAAAGATTGGCAAAAAAAGGCTATGAGTTACATGAAAGATTTCGATGAGAAAAGGTATCGTGACTGGGATATTTTACGTTATGTACTAAGATCAATTGAAAAGTATAGTCCGTGGGTACATAAGGTTTATTTAGTTACAGATAATCAAAAACCGAACTGGCTTAATGAAGATTATGAGAAGATTGAAGTCGTTGATCATAAGCAAATTATTCCAGAGAAATATCTACCAACGTTTAATTCAAATGTAATTACACTCAATTTATACAAAATTCCTGGATTATCTGAAAAATTTATCGTCATGAATGATGATTTAATTTTTTCAGCTCCTATTAAAGTTACTGATTTTTTTAAAGGTAACTTACCATGTGATTTTTTTGTAGAGAGTCCAGTACTTGGTGAAATCCCGTGGCATAAAACTGTATTTAATGGTGTGATACTTATAAATCAAAGATTTAATAAACGGAAGTTTATGAAAAAACATATTGATAAGTGTTTTTCTATTCTGTATGGAAAAAATAACTTAAAGACTTTGTTTTCTCTACCATACAAACTATATACAGGATTTTTCAGTGATCATGGACCACAACCATATTTAAAAAAATCATTTGAAACGGTATGGAAAATATACAGAGAACAGTTGGAAGAAAATAATACACATCGTTTAAGACAGTCGGGAGAAGATATTCCTGATTATGTTGTTCGGTATTATCAGCTGGTAAGTGGAAATTTTAATCCACGAAAAGTAAAGAATAGAACAATGTATTATCCTATTGGTGAAAATAACTTTAACGAAATTAACGCTTCACTAAAAAAGCAAAAATACCAATCAATTGTTTTAAATGATGATGAGGTAATAAAAGTGGATAACTTTGATATTACATTCAGAGAGATCCACAAAGTATTAGAGAATAATTTTCCTCAAAAATCAAAATTTGAAAAATAGAAAGATTATAAATGGACAACATAAATAAATTATATATGTTTAATTCTAAGATAATTAGAAAATTGCATGCGCCAATCAGATTTCAAAGAAAATTTAATGCGTTTAGGCATGATCGAATTAAGAAAAAATTACAAGATTATCTAGTAAATGCAGAGTACCAATGTGAAAGTTCATTGGATGAAAGTGTAAATTATATCTGGGTATTTTGGGCGCAGGGATATGATTCGATGCCAGACCTGGTTTCAAAGTGCATTGAAACAGTGAAGAAAAATAGTGGAAATGCACAGGTAATTTTATTAACTGCAGAGAATTTTGAAGAGTATGCAACATTACCAGAGTGGATTGTAGATAAATTTAGAAGTGGAATAATCAGTCCGATGTATTTTTCAGATGCATTAAGATTTAATCTATTGAAAAATCATGGAGGCTTATGGCTTGATGCAACCAATTTTGTCATTGACGAAATAACTGATGATTATTTTACTGGGTTATGCACTGTTTCAGGCCTTCCTGATAATGAACACTTTTTCATCGCAGAGGGAAGATGGCATACGGCATTGTTTGGCGGTTCGAAAGGCCATCCACTTTTTCAATTTATGGATAGTTTCTTTTCAAAATATTGGAAAGAGAATGATGAATCAGTTGATTACTTTATGACAGATTACGCCTTAGAATATGCATATCAAAATAATATTGGTAATTTTAGGGAGTATATCGATTCGAACAAAGGAAAAGTAGATCCATGTTTTGTTGATTTACAACCTCATTTAAACGATACGTTTAATTCTAAGCAATGGAATAGTTATATTAGGGATACAAGAATATTTAAACTTACATACAAAATGAAATTAAAGAAAAATAATGATACTTTTTACGATTTTCTTATAAAAAATTACTCATAGTAAGTTAACGTGCCGTTTCATCATCTTTAAAGAATATAATCTTCAAAGCATATATTACGAGGAGGTTGCTAGGTTGAAAAAAGATTTGATGGGAAAAAGAAAAATATACTATGTTTTATATACCATATCAATCGCATTACTCTTTCTTTGGGCATTGAGAATAGATTTAGTAAACATGGATGATACATTTACACTTAGAATGCTTCAACATCCAATACCTGAAATTATAAAATTAGATTCGCTTGATGTCCATCCACCGTTATATTACATTATTTTGAAGATATTTTTTGATATAACATTTATCTCACATGCTTCACCTTATGTTCAAATAATTGTAGGGCGACTTTTTAATGTTTTAATATTTTTCATTACATTAGTCGTTATGAAGATTATATTAAATAAATTGAGTAATCGACGTTTTTCAATTGCATTTTTGAGTTTAGTTATTTTATTTCCGACCGTTTTATGGCATACAACTGATATTAGAATGTATGGGTTAAGTGCATTCTTTATTTCTTGCGAATTAAATGCAATTATTAATTACAATCGTAATCAGAAGTTAAAAGATATAATTTTAGCGACTATTTTTGCAGCTTTGGGAGCATGGACACATTATTTTACCGCAGTTATTGCAGGGTTATTATTATTTTATAATTTTATTATGGAAAAGCATAAAAGGCTTTCATATTGTATAAGTGGGCTAGCTTTCTTTTCTTTATTTATTCCATGGCTGAAAATTTCAATGAGTCAGATTTCAAGTGTAAAGCATAGTTACTGGATTAAGAATCAAATTGGAGAATATTTTAATGCGTTTGTATATCAAAAACTAGGTCGGATATTTGGTAGTGGTTTCTCATTTTGTTTTTCAATTTTATTCATCAGTTGCCTTATTTATATTGCCATAAAGACGTTAAAAAATTTTGGCTTGGAATTTAAAAAATATTATATGATGGTTTCAGTATGTCTTTATGGGACAATTTTATTAGGAATCATATTATCAGTTTTAATTCGCCCTATATTTTTAGGACGTTATGTTTATGGAATTTCATTGATTTATTTTATAATGACTTTGCCGTTAGTTAATGAGTTTATTGTTGATGGTATAATGAGCAGGAAAGATAAATTGTTTAAGTATGGCATAATTTTACTGATTAGTATAGGATCTATACTTAACATGCTGTTTGGAATTTTTTACGATTTAAGGGGCATTAAGATTTATCAAGAAATGGAAAGTGTAGAACGTTCTTCCAATAAAGTTATTGTTGTTGATCACTATAAGTCTAGAGATGTACCATTAATGAACAGTTTTCTTGTGCAAAATAAAACATTTGTTATTAAGGACTACACTAAAATTAGTGATACAGGTACGTGTCAGTCAAGGGAGCTTTTCCGTAGTATTTATCCAAATATAAAAAGTAAACAGTAATGCTTCAATTAAAATTGAAAGTTATAATTAACGAATAAAAAAAGGCTGTGACATAAGTATTCAATAAACAGCCTCAGTTATAAAAATAGCGAAATGCAATTTAAAAAATTGAATTTCGCTATTTTTTCTTTTGGATTAAATTGATATTCACAAAATTGGCCAATCTTATTGGTCAATTTTTTCATATTCCATGCCATAATAACTAATGCCATTTGCCGATTTACCTTCGGCAATCTTCTTACGGTAAATCGTGTGAAACGCAAACTAGCCTTCAACGTTCCAAAGACAGGCTCAACATCAAATTTTCTTTGATAATAAAGAGCCTTTCCTTCAGAAGATGAAAGCTTATCCTTAGCTTTATTTTTAAAGTATTCCCATTCAGGATTAACATAGATTTTTTTAACGTATCCTTTAGGTGTAAGTGAATCCGAGATTATTTGATGATTTTCATCATATTTTTCAGCAGCATAAACCTTAAATTTTCGTTCAAATCCATAACTGTCATGTCTTACGGAATATCTTAAGAAATTAAATCTTACACCATCACAGTTAACAAAATAATCATCTTTTTCGTTATACTCCCAATTCATAACCTTACGGTCATCCACTTTCCACTTATGGCTCTCTTCCTTTAGCATCGTTGAATATGGAATAAATGCATTACAATTAGGAAAATGGTCTTCAATAAAACGATAGTTGGTTTCAGAACCATAACCGGCATCAGCGATAATGTTTTGGGACAGCACGTTTTGATTATTCAAAATATTTAGAAATGGAATTAGGGTTCGAGTATCAGTAGGATTTTGTGCAAGATAATATCCTAAAACAAATTGATTATTAGTAGCGATTTGAAGGTTATAGGCCGGTTTCGTTTGCCCATTTTTCATTGGATCTTCTTTAAGTCGCATAAATGTCGCATCAGTATCGGTCTTAGAGTAACTATTACGTGAACCATAGGTTTCAAGTTGTTTTTGATATTCTAATTTTTTATCAATACACTGTTTAAGTTTCCGATGTTTCGATTTTAATTTTCTTCTTTTTTGTTTATCGGGGTTAGGAGATAATTTTGGATTCTCTTTGATTTTACGATTTAACTCATCAATCCGATTCTCAAGGCGTGCAAGGATTAATTCCCAATCATCATAATTTTCAATTCCAAGATTAACTGCTTCATTAATTTCAGAAATCAATTTTTCTGCTTTTTTGGCATTTAATTCAGAATACCGACTGGTATTTTTTCGCCAAACAAAAGAATACTTATTTGCGTTGGCATGAATCTTAGTTCCATCAATGTAAACTGCTTCGTCGATTAAGTTATGTTGACGAAGAATCGAAATTAAATTAGCTGAGAAATTTTGAAAAATGTCATCGATTTCTTTAGAAGTAATGAAGCGAGCAATTGTACGATAAGATGGACAATCAGCTTGAACTAGCCATTCTGCATATTTATTTTCTCGTGCAAAAATTTCAATTTTGCGACATGAATAAACACCGCGAGAGTAAGCAAATAAGATCAATTTTAATAATGCGGGAGAAGAATAGACCTGTGGTCGTCCAAAAATATAGTTTTTAGCAATATTTAAACTATCAATAAAATCGTTAATTAATGAAGCTGGATGATCAGGTTCAGGTCTAAATTGGAGAGAAATTTCTAAAGTCAT
>JADIMP010000039.1 GCA_017694665.1 Candidatus Gallilactobacillus intestinavium | reverse complement strand
CTTCTTACTGCTTGAAGCTTTCTTGCTTGAACTCTTGATTGAGCTTGATGACTTCTTGCTTGAACTCTTTAAGCTTGATGACTTCTTGCTACTTGAAACTTTCTTGCTTGAACTCTTGATTGAGCTTGATGACTTCTTACTGCTTGAAACCTTCTTGCTTGAACTCTTGATTGAGCTTGATGACTTCTTACTGCTTGAGATCTTCTTGCTTGAACTCTTAATTGAACTTGATGATTTCTTGCTGCTTGAAGCTTTCTTACTTGAACTCTTAATTGAACTTGATGATTTCTTGCTGCTTGAAGCTTTCTTACTTGAACTCTTTAAGCTTGATGATTTCTTGCTGCTTGAAGCTTTCTTACTTGAACTCTTTAAGCTTGATGACTTCTTGCTACTTGAAGCTTTCTTGCTTGAGCTCTTGATTGCGTTTGATGACTTCTTACTGCTTGAAGCTTTCTTACTTGAACTCTTTAAGCTTGATGACTTCTTACTGCTTGAGATCTTCTTGCTTGAGCTCTTGATTGCGTTTGATGATTTCTTGCTGCTTGAAGCTTTCTTACTTGAACTCTTAATTGAACTTGATGATTTCTTACTGCTTGAAATCTTCTTACTTGATGAAGAGCGCTTTGAACTTGAGCTACTGCTTGAAACTTCCGGCTTATCTGCAATAACAGGTGTTGCTGTATGATTATCACTATTACTAATGATAACTTCAATTGGTGTTGAATCTAATTGATAACCTGCAGGAGCCTTGGTTTCAACTAAGTAATACTGTCCATCTGGCAAATTATCAATTGTAATTTTTCCGTCAGAATCAGTTACTAATCCACTTTTCACTACTTGGTGATTTGCATTTTCCAGTTCAAAAGTTGCTCCTGGAAGAACCTTTGTTTTATCTGTCGAATCAACTTTTGTAATTTCAATCTTACCAACATAACTTTGAGCCGTACCACCGGTTCCCCAGTTTACAGTAGCGCTATCCTTTGTCCGTGACCAATCTGTGTTTGGTGTGGTTGTTGTAACATTTGCTTGGTTACTCCAAAGGTTACCACCATTAACGTTGATATTTGTAATTGTTGTTTCATATTCAATTTCAACTGACGTATCTATATCGCCTAAATTAAATGTAACTGTGTTTCCATTAACAGTTGTTGTTCCTTGTACAGTACCTGTTCTTGTACTTTCCTGTCCTTCATGATATTGAACAGAGTGGAATGTTGCTGAACCATTATCGTATGTTTGACCACTCCCAATGGTATCAGTCACCTTAACGTTTTTTAACGTCTTACCTTGAGGATTAATAACGATATCCCAATAAATCTTTGTCGGGACACCATTCTTTTCGGCGCCTTGATCAATCCAACCCGCCTTATTGATTCCCCAAGTGAGTGTACTTGTTCCTGTTGTCCCACTTGTTGTACTTGAAGTTGGTTTAACCTTCTTTACAGCCGTTACTGACAACGTACCATGTTTTCCGTATTGGTTGTGAAGCTTATCATTAAAGGTAATCGTTCCAGTTGAAGAACCCTTAGTAAACTTAACCGTTCCAACAACTTCACCCTTTGAGTTTTTCATAACCCCGGTTGTATCCTGATTAACAATCATTCCTGCTGGCAATGTTACCGTTGCAGTATCGCCTGCAGAAATATTTGTGCTATCTGGAATTGACCAGTTATAGTTGACGTTATATCCTGTCCAACCGTCAGCGGGTAAATCTGCTGGATCCACCTGCTGTCCCTGGCTATTTGTAACCGTTGCATCGCTGCCGCTCAATCCTGAAATTGTTGTAATTTCAGTCGCATGAATTCCAGCACCGACTGCAATTAAAACCGCAACAATTGCTGATGCAATGACGATCAGTAAATTGCGTTTTTTGCCCTTTTTCACAACAAAAATCTCCTTACACCTTTTGTAACTCATTGCTTACTCTCAAAAAAAGATATAACCTAATGAATTCGTTGTTAATTGTATAGTTTAAAACTTTCAAAACGGTAAAGAGATGTTAAGAAAAGCTTACAGTGTTCATAAATAATCTTTAATTTTAAAAATGCCTTTCCCTTAATATTGCACAACATCTATTTTTCAATCCTCAAATTAAAAAAACATCATTTTTTCAATCAGCCTTTCCATTTAAAACAGATAACGTTCAAATTAGTTTTTAAAGACTGCTATCGTCCTTATGGTTGTCAATCCTGTCCCCTTACAGTTATCCTATTACTGACAAACAATCTAAGAGGAAAGATTTAATATGAAAAAATACATTATTAATGATTTTGCTAAATGTTCAATTAGTAAAAAAGTGAAAGCACAAAAAGACATAACAACTTTTGCCCGCCAAGTTGGTTATCGGCCAATTCTTTTGCCAGTTTATCCGTTAAGCCATGATTTTAACTCCAAATTAAAAAAACTGAAGTACAGTAAGATCACCATTCCTAAGCTGCTAAAGAATGCCAACGACGCGGACGTGATCGTCTTTCAATATCCAATGTACTCAACCTTTTTAATGAACCACTTAATTGAAGACATTAAAAAGTACACTCACGCTAAGTTGGTTTACGTTATCTACGATATTGAAGGAATTCGGATGTTTGATGATACGGATAATTACTCAGACAACGAATTACTGCTTTTGAAACAGGCTGACGGAATCATCGCACATAACCAACCAATGACTGACTGGTTGAAAGAACACGGAATCACCGTTCCAATCGTTAACCTTGGAATTTTTGATTATCAAAATCCGCAATTGATCAACCAGGATATGGACTACAACAAATCCGTTGTCTTCGCTGGAAGCTTGGAAAAGTCAACCTTCTTAACGAAGTTGAACTTAAAGGATACCAAGTTAACACTGTACGGGCCAAATCCAGCAGACCAATATGAAGGCAAACTTTCACCTGAAGAATTGCCAAAGAAATTAACGCAAAACTTTGGTCTTGTATGGGACGGCGATGAACTTGATACTTGTTCTGGAACGTACGGCCACTACTTGCAATTCAATGCTCCGCACAAGACATCGTTGTATCTGAGCTCTGGGATCCCAGTAATCATCTGGAAGAAAGCTGCCATGGCCAAATTCATTGAAGAAAACCATGTCGGCTTAGCCATTGACAACTTAAATGATCTTGATAATGTCCTTGCTCAAATCACAGATGACGAATACAAGACGATCAAGCAAAATGCCATTAATATGGCGATGCGGTTGCGTGAAGGCCACTACACCAAAATTGCATTAGATCAAATTGTTAAGCAGGTGATGTAAATGGATTCGATCTTAATAAATTACGCCACTAAAGTAAGAAGATTCAAAGAAGAGCATCCCAATATTGCTTCCACATTATATTTAATTGCATTAGCCTTTTTTATTGTCGCAAGTATGATCAAAAATAGCCAATTAACATCCATTATTTCTCAAAAAATGATTTTCATTTTAGAGATTATCCCTGCACTTATGGTTACAATAAAAATCATACTTTTTGATGAACACAATTGGGAAGAATTATCAATTTTCTTTCTTTTGGAATTTTATTTATATATGTCATCGTATATTGCCGCAAGTGTTAACATTTTTTACTTTAGTTTTTTCATTGTTGGATCTAAAAATGTTAAAGCTAGTCAGATCTTAAAGCTCTTTATTTGGGTTAATGTCCTTTTTATGGCAGTTGCAGCAATTTTGGCATTAGCAGGTGTTATTTGGAACTATTCGACTACTAGAGGGATATATTCCCCAGTTTACCGATATGCCCTAGGAATGGCATATCCGAGTGACTATGCAGCACGTGGGCTTGCCTTACTGTTAGCTTATGCTGTTTTAAAAAAGTTTCGATTACGAATTCCTGAATATATCTCTTTTATTGCTGTTATTTTATGGTTTTACTTGATAACAGGTACTCGGGTTGATTTATTACTTTCAGTTTTATTAATGGTCCTTTTAATTACTTACTCTCGAGTGAGAAAAGGATTTAAAAAAGTAAGTGCTAAATTTATGGATATAATAATGCTTGTATATATGGGATTAGTATATTTGACGGGTTTATTGTACACTCTTTTCCCTAAAAATAAGGTTTTAAATCTTATTAATAGCGCTTTATCAGGACGCTTAACACACGAAAAAACTCTTTTCCAACAGTATTCAATTAGTTATACGGGAAAATACATATATCAGCCTGGCGGTGGAAGCGGCTTTTTTATTGATGCATCATTTTTTAGAATTTTATGGATGTATGGGATTCCAATGTTGTTGATTTCAATTGTATTATTCTTTATGCTGAATAATCGCTTTTTAAAGAACTTGGATTACCTTCCAATTGAATTGGCATTTATCATCTTCTTTATCAGTGCGGGAATTGACCAACATTTATTAGATGCATCATTTGATTTCATTCCATTGTTGTTATTTGCCGATCTAGAGATGTTCAATAAAAGAAAGAATATATAAAATTAAAGTGCTCTGAATTGTTATCATTGTAACAATTTAGAGCACTTTTGATATGCTTTAAGATTTGTATGGCCTTTTTATGAGTAACATTAACCAGGCCCAACTCAATATTGCAATTAACATTAGTATATATTCAAAAGTAGGAGGTTCAAATTTTATTTTTATATTATTAATACCAGAATTAACATGTAAATAAATTGTTCCTCGAAAACTAGTTTTTTTATGAACTTTCTTCCCATTAACGGTTACATTATCACTAGGATAATAAACAATTGGTAAGTCTATATTTGAATCACCATTTGTTTCTAATTTATAGTTAATTAAATTATTTCCTTCTTTGATAGGTGCTAAATTAGTTTTCTTACTGTTTATATAACATGTATGATTAATTATGGATAATGTTAAAGGATTTATAGAGCTATGGGTTAATTGATTTGTTTTATGATAATAATCAGTTTCTCCGGCAGGAATAAGATAATTAAACAAATCATCATAGTTATTATTACTAATCTTTTTTAACGTTGGAAGAATTTGGCCTTTTTTACTTGAAACTGATAATTCAGGAATTTTGTTTAATAAGCTATATTCTGGCAGTGTTTCACTCCAAAACATAACAACGCTAAACATTATTGTTAATGCGGTAATCAACTTTCTACGGTTGAATCTATTAATTACTTTGGTAATTAATTCTGCGGCGATTACAGATAAAAATACTGCGCTAAATGATAGCAACCTGCCCGGCATTTGAATTAATCCTAAAGTATTACGGATGATTTTAATATGATTAAAAATTTGGTACGGAATAATATTAGTAGATGCGATAAAGAAAAATAGGCCTATTAAGTATATTGAAAGATCTTGTTTTTTCTTATACGCAAATATTCCACCAATAAGAGCTGTAATTAACAATATTAATCCAATTCCGGATCCAATTGTATTATTAATTGAAATATTAAGAATATCCGTTAGATTATGTAAAACAATAAACGAGTCCTGAGGGGTTGCAACCGGTCCTTCAATAATGAAAAGAAACCAAAAGGGACATGTCGTTAGTATAGTGAAGAAGACGGCTTTTACTAAAGAGAATATTCTTGTATTTAACGAAAAATGAGGAGTAATAAGTTTAAATATAATAACTACACCAATAAACATTGCAATGATAAAAGCACTTACTAGGTGAGAGTACAATACTAAACTCATTCCTAGTGCTAGTAACCACCACTTATTTTTATCTCCCCAAAAAATATGATAAATTCCTACAAAAGCAATAGGTAAAAAGGTGTATGCAATAAATTCTCCTAAGGTACCATTCCATAGTCCTAAGAACAAATGATACGGCATAGTTGTATAGATTAATGAAAACAAAATACTTTTTTTAGTTTGCTTACAATAAGAATACATTGAGCAAAAGGAGGAAACATAAGTAAGAAAAACTAATAAGGTCACACATAAAATGCTTGAACTGGAGGAAAAATAAATTTTAATAGTGCCCAAAAATATAAAAAAATATCCGGATAAAATAAATAAGATCCTACGCCTGTTTGTTGAAAATAACGTGTAGAAATCCAAGTGAAGAAAGCTCCATGTTTTAAATTTTCATAAATTTCTTGTACACGTGAATAATGAAATAAGGTATCAGTTCCTAATAAAACTGTATTCATCTTGAAATAAATATATAAATCCGCAAAGCTTAACAATAAAAATATAATTAAGCAATAGAATACTCTCCACTGCTTAACATATTTTGACTGCTTCATTATGTCATCGCCTTTCTATGTAATCTCTTAATAAATTGCATGATGCCTATTTCACTAAGCATTAACAGATTCTATTTTTTAATTATTAAAATAATTTTAACGTAGTGTAAATTACATCGTTTTATTCCTTACTCTTTAACTTTCTCAAGTGCTTCCAACGTATGCTTTCCAGCCCTTAATTCTTCTGCAACACGATGAACGTTTTTTTTCATTTTATCGTATTGTTCTGGCGTGATTTGAGCAATTTCATTATCTAGATTGGTTAGGTCATCGATTGCGATTCCAAGGTTATTTTCAGTAATAAAATCAGCTAAAGCAGCTTGTTTCCACAGAATTACCGGAAGACCGGAGCTTAAGTATAACGAAACTTTATGAGGGTCATTGTACTTTTCATAATTGCCCATTAACCCGTCACATTCGTGAATACTGTCGCCATCCCAAACGAGGCCAAAACTTTGAGTAAGGAATTTCGCTAACTCATCAGGCTTTTTAATTCCTTGGTAAGTAATGTTTTGCGGGTAATGTTCAGCCGGTTTCGGGCCAAACAAATCGATTTGCGTGTTAACATTCAATTTCGTTAAAAACGTTGATTTTTCCAGGTT
>JADIMP010000038.1 GCA_017694665.1 Candidatus Gallilactobacillus intestinavium | reverse complement strand
TTATTTTATTTTCTTTAATAAAATTAAACGTTGTTTCAGGAACAAATTTGCTAATTTGTTCTAATTGATCTTCTTTGATTAATTTACGTACTTCAGTTGCGGTAATAATTTCACCATCAACATTAGTTTTACGATCAATAATTTTAACGTTCACTTCTGGTGGCAAAATTTTACTTAAAGTTTGGTTATATATACCTGTAGTATGAGAAAAAGGTTCATCGCCTAAATAACGAGTAGTAATTTTTAACTTTGGCGCAATTTGTTTTTTAAATAAATCAGCATCTAATTCCGTTTGGAATTTAATCATTTCATCATTGCTGCTTAAAAAATAGGAAGGAAAAGTGGCATAACTTACCATATATTCCTTCCCGGGAACAACTAAAACATTATCAAAATCTCTACATCCTTCTTTAACTAACTGAAAACGTTCATTAGTATTAAATAAAGATGCATCTTCACTAACTACAAAGACATAAACATAATCACTTTGCGTTGACGCTTCTTTTACTAATGCTTTATGTCCTCGTGTAAAAGGATTAGCATTCATTACAATGCTAGAAATATTAGCATTTGTTGATATGTCTGGTTTAGGTAAACTATCTAAGTAATCTTCAATACCACTCATACCGCCTTCAAGTAGTAATCCGTTATTCGTTTCAGCTAATACATGAAACCCCGTACTACTAAAACTTTTACGATACATTGGTTTAGTAAATACTAACCAATGATTAATCCCCCTTAAAAACAGTCTTTGTGTCAAATGTGAAACCATCTGATTAAATAGTGATCCTTCACCTCTATATTCACTACTTACTGCCAAATATTTCAAAATATTGTTTTGTAATGATCCAGTTGCAACAATTTTATTATTTTCATTAAATCCACAATACGTTTCATCTAAACCACTAACCTCTTTGTCAGAAAAATTAGTGATACCACTTGATTTTAAAAAATCTTGCCAAAGATTATATTCATCTGAATTTTGTAAATTAATCCTCTCAAAATGAATATTATCGTATTGCATTATTTAATTCCTCTAATTATTTTATAAATAATTAATGGCAACCATAATTAATGGTGTTACAACAATAAATAAGATTGAAGTCCAAGTAACAATATTTGTAGCATATTTAATATCACTATGATATTGATCAGCTAAAATAGGCATAACAGCAAATGTTGGTGTAGCAGCTTGAACAATTAAAGTTTCTCTAAAGACATTAGTTGATAAACCTAATCCCATATGTGCACCAGCTACAATAATTCCTGCCATAATCAATGCAGAAATAATGAAACGTCCAATTAAAGCTAAGATTGTATCTTTGTCGATAGATAAACTCTTGAATCCAAAACGATAAATCATTAATCCAATGTAAATCAATGATAATGGAGTAACTAATCCACCTAAATCTTTAACACCAGCCATAACGAACTTCAAATCGTTCTTTAAGAAAGCATTTAATGCATGAATATAAATAAATGGAATAGCTACAATAAATCCCCAAAGTGGTGCTGGTAATAAATGTGACCAATTAAATTTAGCTTCATTTTCACCAGTCTTGTTTGTTGGATCATAATGAGCAATAATCCAAACACCTGAAGTCCATAACAAAGCAGTATTAACAATATAATATACTAATAAGTAAGCAATTGATCCTTGACCAAATAAAGCAACATTCAACGGCATACCAATAAATACTGTATTACCAAAAGTAATTCCAGTAATTAATAATCCCATTCTTTCAGGACGTACTTTAAATACTTTGGCAATAATCCAACCGATTAACATAGAAACCAAAATAGAAATAATACTGAATAATAATCCAACAGATAATTTACTTAATTGACTTGGCTTAAAGTCTTCCATCATTGAATTAAACACAGCACAAGGTAAAGCTACCTTTAAAATTACATTTTTAGCTGAATTAGAAAATCCTTCTTTAATCCAACCACGTGAACGTGCAAAATATCCTGCAGCCATCATTAACACGATTGTTAAAACACTTTGCACAGATGTCATAAATACACTTAACATAAAAATTAACCTCTTAATTTACTTTATTTCTAACTGTTTGACAAATCGTATCCACAATATCCTTATTGAATACATCAGGGACAATATGATCTTTATCTATCTTATCTCCCAATACATTTGCAATTGCTTTAGCTACTGTTTCTTGGATATCATACGTAACTTTTTTAACATTATTTTCTAATAATGCTTTAAATAATCCTGGAAAAGCCAAAACATTATTGACTTGATTAGGATATTGGCTTGATCCTGTAGCTACAATTGCTGCCCCAGCATCTATTGCATCATCTGGCATAATTTCTGGTTTTGGATTAGCTAAGGCAAAAATTATTGGATCTTTAGCCATATTTTTCACATCTTCTTTAGATAAAACATCATTTACTGATAATCCAATGAAGACATCTTTATCTTTAATAACATCACTTAACGTTTGTCCATTAGGTTCATAACCTAATTCATTGACAAAGTCTTTTTGGTATTTATTATTGCTCTCATCTTTATCGTTAATTTGAATAACGCCATCTTTATCGACTAAAACAATCTTTTTCATGCCAACATAAGCTAATAATTTAGCTGTAGCTAAACCAGATGCTCCAGCACCATTAACAACTACTGACATATTTGTTAATGATTTATGTACTAATTTAGCAGCATTAATCAATCCAGCTAATACAACAATTGCCGTTCCTTGCTGATCATCATGATAAATTGGTAAATCTAATTCTTTTTCCAATTTTTCCTGAATTTCAAAACATCTTGGAGCTTTAATATCCTCCAAATGAATACCTGCAAAAGTTGGTGCCATATTCTTTAATGTTTGAACAAACTCATCTACATTAACTTGATTAATAGCTACTGGTAAAGCATCTACACCAGAAAATGTCTTATATAATAAACATTTTCCTTCAACAATTGGTAAACCAGCTCCAGGACCAACATTACCTAAACCTAATACTGCACTTCCATCAGTTACTAAAGCTACTAATTTACCACTCATTGTATAAACATCTTTTTTACTTGGATCTTTTTCAATGATCTTAGCTATTTTAGCAACTCCAGGAGTATATGCTTTGCCCAAATCTGTTTTGTTTTTAACGTCAAACTCAGGATGCATACTTAGTACTCCAGTATTACGCTCATGTAATTCTAAGATTTCATCCTCTTCACTACTCATTACTTATCCTCCCTTCAAAAATATTTTGTTGTAACTTTAATTATTTAAAATAAATAATTATCTTTTAAATAATTAAACAATTAAATTGTAGTTACATTTTTCACATATGTCAAAAAATTAAACTTTTATTATATTTTTTAAAAATTTAAAAAATAAATAAAAAAAGAGTCAGATAAAATCCAACTCTTTCATTCAAATTAGCACTATTAAATTCGGTCTAAAATATACTTAGCAATTTTATCGGTTATTAAATAATCAGTATACATACCGCCACGCATCGCACCTAAAACAGCTTTATTCTTGCTTTCCTTAACTACAATACAAATACGTTTAGGAATAGACATTATTTCATTAATGGTTAATCCAAACGCTTTATCATTTTTTAAATTTACAAAATTACCATTAACATCATATGGCCGTCCAAAAGAAAGTCCAGCAACTGCCTCTATATCAGTATCTTCTCCCAAAATAGATGACAAATTGTCTTTCCAGGGATTTATATTTAATGCCTTGGGCCTTGCTATACTAGCAATTAATAAATCCATTTGACTGGCCTGACTAAGCACCTCCGCCATACTAGCTTCTCGACTTAATAATGTTTTTGTTAAATTATTAAAAATGTATAATGGTGCATTTAAAAATGAAAAACTCCCATTGATTGGTAAAGAAGACAACTTTGTAATTACTTGAGATATATTTGCTTTTTTAGAATAATTCAAATCATTACCTAAAAATTGTACAAATTTAATTTGTTTTTTAGTATTTAAATTAGTAAACAAATTAATAATTTGCATTAATGTAGCACCCCAAGTAACTCCAACCACATTAGCGTCATTTAAAGCTCTTTGTAATTGTTCGGCTGTAAACTTAAATAAATTATGGTGATCTATTTCATTATTTTCTTTAATTACATAAACATTTTTTAAATTAAATTGCTTTTTTATCTCCTGTTCATAAGCAAAATTACGTTGAACTTTTCGAGAAATCTTTATTTCTACAATTCCTGTATCAACAGCTTGAGTTAAATATTTATTTATATGGTAACGACTAATTTTATATTTATCGGCAATCTCTTTAATCGATAAATGTGATAAATAATAATCTTGTGCTACATTAATTAATAATTTTCGTTCTTGATCCTGATCATTATGCATAATTATTTACTCAACTTTAATAATTTTCTTAACTTATCCACTCTATCTCCCAACAATTCATCAGCTAAGTGAGATTTTAAAGACAGAAAGGCGTATAATCCTCCACCAATTATTGCTGCTAATGCAACTGCTAATAATGCTAACAATTTATACTGTAAATTAATTACATGTCCCAATAACAAGATAATTAATCTAGCAACTATAAACGTTATTAATGAATACAACATAATTTTATCAATTGAGCTAAACATAACAGAATATTTAATTTTATATTGACGTTTTAGATATTTAACTACTAACCAGCAAGAAACACCAAATCCAATTGTTGTTGCCAATAATGGTCCAATCGGTTGGGCAATAGCAACCATTGGATACTGCAATATACATTTCACTATAAAACCGATTATTAAATAATTAATAATTTTAATATTTTCATCAATTCCTTGCATAATCGTTGCCAATATTGTATACAAACCAAATAAAATAGATAAATATGCTGAATACTCTAATACAATCGATCCTGGCAATGAATAATGATAAAACAAAGTATATAAAGGAATCGCCACAGCAGCCATACCTAAAGCAGCAGGTAGCATAACAAAAGAAAACAACTTTAATGTAAAAATAATTTGTTTATTAGTACCTTTAATATCATTTTTAGTATTAACTTCTGTTAATAGTGGAATCGCTGTCGCTGATATAGCAGAAGCTAAGGAAACTACAATCATAATAATTTTATTAGCATTAAAATCAAAATATGCATACAAATTATTCTGCATAGAATAACTTAGATTAGTTGTCATTCGCATAATTTTAAAAAATGTTACTTGATCAAATAACTGATATATAGCAATAGCACTAGGAACAATGGTAAACGGAATTGCTTCCCAAACAATTTCTTTAAATAATTTTGTAGTAGAAACATTAATCGCATTTTTAGAAATTAACGAACACCTGCGAAAATAGTTCCTATATTTATAGAATTCATAAAATAATAATAATATCCCTGCAATAGCTCCAACTGCAGCAGCAAATGTTGATTGTTCTACAGCTAAAGGCCAATGTTTTGTAGGATTCTTACCTAAAACCATTATTAAATATGTCGTAGATAACATATAAATGACTCGTACTATTTGCTCAATAAACTGAGAAATAGCACTAGGAGCCATCATATGATATCCCTGAAATAATCCCCGCATCATCGACAATGATGGGAATACAAAAATTGCTAAAGATAAAGTTCTCAACACTGGAGCGACATTAGGATCTCCATTAGTTAAACTATGCATTGGTGCAGCTAATAACATTAATATTGCAGCAACTAAACCTGTAATAACAGATAACAACATGCCTTTTTTAAATAAATCAAATCCCACATTATATTCATCTAATGCATTATAATGAGCAATTAATTTAGAAATTGCTGCCGGAATTCCAGCTGTAGAAATCATTAAAGCAATCGAATATACATTATATCCCTTAGAAAATAAAGCATTAGCTTGATTATAAAAAGTACCAAACCAAGCTACCCAAGGAATAATATATAATGCTCCTAAAACTCTAGACAATATGCTAGCAGCCGTCATCCAGCTAGTTCCTCTTAGCAACTGTTCTTCATCAGTAACGTTGTTAACTACCGACTGTGTCTCAGAAAGCAATTTATTTCTTCTATATTCTGATCTTGTCATTACTTTTGTATTTTCTTTATTTAACGCCATAATCTTATTTAATAAATTAACAAACTATATAAATCATAAAAATAATACCATAATCATTGATTATAAAAAATGGTAGTCAAAAATGACTACCATAATTTTATTAACATACAATATTAACAATTTTATTAGGTACTACAATTACTTTACGAATATCTTTTCCTGATATTAATGTTTTAATTTTTTCATCATTTAATGCTAAATCTTGCAATTTATTTTTATCTAGATCTTTATCTACTTCAATTTTACTTCTTAATTTACCATTAATTTGAATAACAACTTCTACTGTATTTTCTACTAATTTAGTTGCATCATATTCAGGCCATTTTTCATAAGCAATTGTGCTAGATAAATTAAATTTACTCCATATTTCTTCACACACATGTGGTGCTAATGGAGATAATAATTTAATAAATCCCTGAACATATTCAGTTGGAATTTGTTTAACTTTATACGCATCGTTAATAAATACCATCATTTGTGAAATCGCAGTATTAAAATGCATTTTTTCATAATCTTCAGTAACCTTTTTTACTGTTTGATTATATACTTTATCTAATTTATGGTCATTATTATCTACAATATTGTTCTGTAGATTACCATTCTCATTAATAAACAATCTCCAAACACGATTTATCCATTTATAGATTCCATTAATTCCCTCTTCGTTCCAAGGTTTAGATTCTTCTAATGGACCCATAAACATTTCGTATAATCTTAAAGTATCGGCACCATATTGATTAACAATATCATCAGGATTAATGACATTCCCTTTTGATTTAGACATTTTTTCGTGATTTTCACCAAGAATCATTCCCTGATTTACTAATTTTTGAAATGGCTCTTTAGTAGGCACAACACCTAAATCATATAATACCTTATGCCAAAATCTAGCATACAATAAGTGCAATACCGCATGTTCTGCTCCACCAATATATAAGTTAACCGGTAACCATTTTTTTAATTTATCTTTATCAGCTAATTCTTTGTCATTATTAGGATCAATATATCTTAAATAATACCAAGATGATCCTGCCCACTGTGGCATTGTATTAGTTTCACGTTTACCATGTCTACCGTTTTCATCAACTACATTAACCCAATCATCAATATTAGCCAATGGACTTTCACCTGTACCTGACGGAGTTAAATTATCAGTATCAGGTAAAGTTAAAGGTAAATCCTTCTCCGGTACTAAAGTAGTCTCTCCATCATCCCAATGAATTACAGGTATTGGCTCGCCCCAATAACGTTGTCTACTAAAAATCCAATCTCTTAAACGATAATTTACCTTTTTATAGCCATACTCGTTGTCTTGTAACCAAACAATTGCCTTATTAATTGCATCCTCTTTATTCAAACCATTTAAAAAGTCTGAATTAATATGTAATCCATCGCCAGTATATGGTAATTTTTCACCTTTACCATCAATAACTTTTTTTATAGGTAAATTAAATTTTGTAGCAAATTCATAATCTCTTTCATCGTGAGCTGGCACAGCCATAACAATTCCTGTACCATAAGAAGTTAATACGTAATCAGCAATCCAAATAGGTAATTTTTCACCATTAATTGGATTAATAGCATAAGATCCTGTAAAAACTCCTGTTTTATCTTTATTTAGATCTGTTCTCTCTAAATCAGATTTTGATTTAATTTCATCTCTATATTTTTTTACAGCATTTTGTTGATCTGGTGTTACTAATTGATCAACTAATTCATGCTCAGGAGCCATAACAATATATGAAACTCCATACAATGTATCAGGTCTAGTAGTAAAAGCATCTAAAGTTAAATCTTTATTTTGATTTACCTTAAATTTTACTATTGCTCCTTCTGAACGACCTATCCAATTACGTTGTTGTTCTTTAATGTTTTCTGGCCAATCTAAATCATCTAAATCATCAATTAACCTATCAGCATAAGCTGTTATTTTTAATACCCATTGACGCATTGGTACTCGATAAACAGGATATCCACCACGTTCAGTTTTTCCATTAACAACTTCTTCGTTAGCAACTACAGTTCCTCCCATGAAATCTGGAGCCCAATTAACCATAATCTCATCTTCGTACGCTAGACCTTTTTTATAAAGTTGCTCAAAAATCCATTGTGTCCACTTATAATAACCAGGATTAGTAGTATTAACCTCACGATCCCAATCATATGAAAAACCCAATGACTTAACTTGTCTTCTAAAATTATCAATGTTTTTCTGTGTAAATTCTTTAGGATCATGTCCTGTCTTTAATGCATATTGTTCAGCAGGTAAACCAAAGGCATCCCAACCTATCGGATGTAAAACATTATATCCTTGCATGCGCTTAAACCTGCTCATCGCATCAGTTGCAGTATAACCTTCAGGATGTCCTACATGTAATCCCTGACCAGAGGGGTAAGGAAACATATCTAATGCATAATAAGTTGGCTTATTATTATCCTGTACTTTAAAAGTCTTATTCTCTTCCCAAAATTTTTGCCACTTTTGTTCTATTTTTAAATGATCGTATACCATTCACATTCTCTTCTTAATTTTTAATTTTTTGAACTGATTTTTTCAATGATTCTACTTTGTCCAATTTTTCCCAAGGCAAATCTAAATCACTACGACCAAAATGACCATAAACAGCTGTTTGTTTATAAATTGGTCTCTTTAAGTCTAGCATCTTAATAATCCCAGCAGGACGTAAATCAAAATTGTCATTAATAGCTTGAACTAATACCTCTTCAGATTCGGTACCAGTACCAAATGTATTAATACTAATAGAAACAGGACGAGCTACTCCAATTGCATAAGCCAATTGAATTTCAATTTTTTTAGCAAATCCTGCAGCTACTAAATTTTTAGCTATATATCTAGCAGCATACGAAGCAGAACGATCGACTTTAGTAGCATCTTTACCAGAAAAAGCACCACCTCCGTGTCGAGCATATCCTCCATAAGTATCAACTATAATTTTCCGACCAGTTAATCCCGTATCTCCATGCGGTCCACCAATAACAAACTTTCCTGTCGGATTTATCAAATATTTTGTCTTTTCATCTAATAAATTAGCAGGAATTACTTTTTTGATAACTTTATTAATTACATCATCATGAATTCGATCCAACGTAACATTAGGATCATGTTGCGTAGAAAGAACAACTGTGTCAATCCTTTTTGGATAACTACTCTGTTGATCATATTCAACAGTTACTTGAGCTTTCGCATCAGGTCTTAAATAACTAAGTTCACCCTTCTTACGCACATCAGCAATTTTTTTCATTAACTTGTGACTTAATTCAACAGATAATGGCATATAATTTTCCGTCTCATCTACCGCATAACCAAACATCATTCCTTGGTCACCAGCACCAATTTGATCTAATTCATCTTTGCCATCACTTTCTCTATATTCAATAGAATCATTAACTCCCTGTGCAATATCAGGAGATTGCTCATCTATATCAACTAATACAGCACAAGTATTACCATCAAAACCTAAATCTTCACGATCATAACCTATTTCTTTAATAGTTTGACGAACTACCTTCTGAATATCCACATAAGCAGTAGTAGAAATTTCTCCAAATACGAATACTAATCCTGTTGTAACCGATGTTTCACAAGCTACTCTAGCATTAGGATCCTTCTCCAAAATAGCATCTAAAATTGCATCACTTATTTGGTCGGCAATTTTATCAGGATGTCCTTCTGATACAGACTCAGAAGTAAATAATTTACGTTCAGTTTCATTATCATTCATAATTATTAATCTCCTTATTTATTATGCTTCCATATACCATGGTGAACTACATAATGACTATTAATATAATTAAATAGTCTATCTGTTTGTTCAAATCGATCATCATTATTATTAGTTCCTAATAACACAGTAATTACATTATGTCTCTTTATACTTGTTATTGCAACAAAGCATGAACCTGCTCTAACTGTAGTTCCAGTTTTTAATCCCTTGACCTTAAATTTTTTATCATAAAAATTACCTCCAGGTAACATTTCATTAGTAGATTTAATATCAGATCCATCTAAATTAAAGTCAGATTTACTAGTAATAGAAAGTATACTTGGATAATGTAAAATTAAATTTCTAGATATAATTCCAATATCTTCTGCACTTAGCTTATTAGAAATCATATTTTTTTTATGCACATTATAATTATTTTTAAAAAATTTTGTATTAGGTAATCCGTTTGAGTTGACTAATTTAACATCTTTAATTCCTAGTCTTTTAGCTTTTATTTTCATTAATTTTACAAAATTATTTTGATTACCTGAAATACTATTAGCTAGTGCAAGCATAGAAGCGTTAGAGCTTTTTATTAAAGCTCTAATCAATAAATCTTTAATAGAATATGCATGCTTATCTTTTAACGGTATATCGGTTGTCAAACTATTTCTAGATAATTGAGCTTCTTGTTTATTAATAACAATTTTATCTGATAATTTTAAATGATGTTCAATCATCTTATCTTCAACAACATAAACAGATAATAATTTAGATATTGATCCCACTGATAAAACCTGTTTATCATTTTTTTCCCAGATTATTTGTCCTGACTTTTCATCAATTGCAATCCCAGACTTGGCATCTGTTGTAAATTTATTACTTGCATAAATATTAAACGAAGTCATATTCATAAATAACAACGTTATACTAATAATTAATATTATTTGTAATCTACGCATAACAAATCTCTTTAATTTATTTTCTATAAAAAAAGATCTTCAGGTCTAGCAGACTCTAAAGATCTTCGTATGCCGTCGGTGGGGGTCGAACCCACACTCCCTAACGGGAACTGGATTTTGAGTCCAGCGCGTCTGCCAATTCCGCCACAACGGCAAATAATATTTAAAAGGTGGTAATCGGATTTGAACCGATGATAAAGGTTTTGCAGACCTCTGCCTTACCACTTGGCTATACCACCATAACTATAACAAAAAATTGGGGTAGCTGGATTCGAACCAGCGCATGACGGAGTCAAAGTCCGTTGCCTTACCACTTGGCTATACCCCATTAATCAAGGGCGGTAGGTGAGAATCGAACTCACGCGTGCTGGACCCACAAACCAGTGTGTTAACCACTTCACCACTACCGCCATATTATCTAAAAAGCAGGGATAGTAGGAGTCGAACCCACACCAACGGTTTTGGAGACCGGTATTCTACCATTAAACTATATCCCTATAATGGCGGAAGTTGGATTCGAACCAACGAACCTTTCGGGGCGGTTTTACGGACCGCTGCGTTTAGCCACTTCGCTATTCCGCCAAAATGGCGCGGGACGGAATCGAACCGCCGACACATGGAGCTTCAATCCATTGCTCTACCGACTGAGCTACCGAGCCATTAAACGGTTCCAACGAGACTCGAACTCGTGATCTCCTGCGTGACAGGCAGGCGTCCTAACCAACTAGACCATGGAACCATTTACTATGGAAGATACAGGGCTCGAACCTGTGACCTCCTGCTTGTAAGGCAGATGCTCTCCCAGCTGAGCTAATCTTCCATTTTATTAGTGACCCCTACGGGATTCGAACCCATGTTACCGCCGTGAAAGGGCGATGTCTTAACCACTTGACCAAGGGGTCAAAAAACGGAGAGTAAGGGATTCGAACCCTTGAAGCAGGTATTACCCGCTTACATCATTTCCAATGATGCTCCTTCGGCCAGCTCGGACAACTCTCCATTTTATATTATTAAAATAACTCCGGCAGGCAGACTCGAACTGCCGACATCTTGATTAACGGTCAAGCGCTCTACCAACTGAGCTATGCCGGAATAATGCATGGCAACGACCTACTCTCGCAGGGAGCGATCCCCCAACTACCATCGGCGTGACAAAGCTTAACTTCCGTGTTCGGCATGGGAACGGGTGTATCCTTTGTGCTATCATCACCACACTGAATGGTTGCC
>JADIMP010000037.1 GCA_017694665.1 Candidatus Gallilactobacillus intestinavium | reverse complement strand
GCAGGGCCCACGCAAACTTCTTCTTGGCTTCTTCGTACTGACCCGCCGTCAGCAGGTCCAGCGTCTGTTCTGAAAAGCTCATGCCATCGTCCCTTCTTTACTGTTATGCGTTGTTTCATTATAGCACGTTTCCTGGTTACACCAGCTAAAGGGATAACCATACCAGTAACTATGCTGGACTATTCCCTTTTGTCCTCCCGCATGCTCTTCATTCGTAACCCTCCAACGGTTCGTCCCAATCAATTTGCTTCCAGTTTTCTTCGAACCACTTCCTGGCGCCGCTCGGCTGAATGGAATACCGATGACCCCTGCCTTCACCGAACACACACCAACCACCGTTTTCTCTATCAATCTCTTGGCGGTTCGGTTTAAGTAGAACCTCTCTTATCCATTCCAGCGATTTAGGAATGCCAAGTTCTCGTTTCATATCAGCAAGCCCCCACGTGACCCCTTTTTCAGCCTCAGCTCTAAGTTCTTGAAAATCAATGCGCTTAATAATCACATACTCATCCGGAATCTTGATCGAAATATTAGCCTCAATTGTTTGCATAAAACCACCACCTATTAATTTTTTAAAATCAACCATTATCTAATTAAAACCGTATTTCAAAATTGCTCATTTACGGTTTAAATACGCCATAATTACCGTTATAATAGTATTTTATTTCATATATACTAAGTCAAGTCAATGAAACGTTAACTAAAATAACACCGTATTCATTAAAGAATATGTAACATTGACTATCATTAACGAGTAATATTAACACCGTTCTAGTCAGCGCGTGAATCAAATACATTTGATTACGTTAACAAAAGCTTTGATTCGAGAATAACGAACGAAGAATAAAAGAGGAGTACGAACGACTGAAACTAGCATTAACCCAGGTATTCTGGTAGCTGAAACAGTGTTTTTACTCGACCACCCGATCATTCTGCTATCGGATGCGCATTCCCACACCAACGCATGTTAATTTGCGCCCTGCTATTTGCAGTCGTCGGCTTATTTGGTGGAATCGGAGGAGCACTAGTTGGATTAATTGTCGGGTTCATCGTTAGTTTTAATGCACTGGTTCTTGGAATTGTTACCGCTGGAATTATGTACTTCTGGTTCAGACGTTTTGCAAATCAATACAAAGTTTCTGTCAACGGTGATACGTTCGCTGTTATGCTTTGTCCGGCAGCGATATTAATCGGTTTAGGTGGTAATGTTTACCAACATCATCTTCAAAAACAAGAACAAGCTATCGAATATCGACGTACTCACCCTACTAAAATCACTGCGGCTAACGTTAAGCAGCGGATAGAAACAGAATTTGATAACACCAACCTAGACGTTAAGAAAGTTAAAATTACTGGTTTCAAAAACCACGGCGGTGGTGTAATCATTATGCTTGATAGTGATCCACTTCAAATTGACAAAAGCGATGTTAATGCTGTTATTGCTGATACGTGTAAAGCAATTAGCGCTATGAATTACAAAAAGTTCGATGGTGTAAACATCAAAGTCGTTGCCACTGATTCGACTAAAAACCATCCAGTGGTTGGTTATGCGCATATTGATATGAAGAAGATTAAGGACGTTAACAAGAACAATGTAGCAAATGTGGTGAGTGATTATCAGAATAACGGGCAACATTAAGCGAAAAATATCGAATTTGCCTTTTTGAAAAAAATAGGTTTATTAGACGTCAAACACGATTAATCCGCACGGAGTTACATCTTATGAAGAAAATAAAATCCAATATCACGAAATATATTAATACTATGAAAAAAAGAATACAAACTGCCACGATAGATAATTTTGCTAATCTATTAGCTCATCTTTTTACACTTATTTTAGTTGTTTCTTTCACGTTATCTACATTATATTATAAACTAGATATTTTTTTGTTAACATTAACCATACTTTTTACATTCGTTCAATTAATTTTTAGTGATTCATTTCTTGTTCAAAATGATATTCTATCAACGAGTCTTATCGGAAGAAAAGAAAGTTATTATACTTGGGTTCGGGGTGTACGTATACGATTCACAAATTTAGCGATTACTTTTTCTGTCTTTAAATTTATTGAAGAACTGCTTGGATTAAAAAGTATAATTTATAATTTAGGAATATTAGCCTTAGTTATGCCTTTTATCTTTTTGTTAAATTTTATTGAAAAGAAAGTTGCTTCTTATATGAAACGGATTATGAAAGAAGATCCCACGATTTAATAAATCTACAAAAAAGGTGATTTAAATGGCAAGCATAACTAAACGTGGCAACAAATGGCAGGCACGAGTATCGTATTATACTTCGGATCAGAAACAGCATTTTAAAAATAAATCCGGGTTTGCTACTAAAAAAAGCAATGAAATGGGCGACTGAAAACGAATCAGCAATTAACAACGGTTATTCACTGATTAATGCTGATACTCCTTTTGATGAATACTTTTGGAACTGGTTTGAACAATTTAAAGAAAGCAACGTTAGCGAACGGACTAAAGCAACGTATAGGCAAGCATTTAACGCTCTTCATAAGCACTTACGGATACCGATTGGTAAAATCAATCGGAAGGCCTACCGATATTTTCTTAGTACCTATGGACGTAATCATGCTAAATCGACCGTCAGTAAATACAATTCGCTGTATCATGCTTGCGTAAAAGAAGCGTTATATGACGACGATATCAAACGGGATTTTATCGAAAACGTAGATCTTGTTTACGATAAGACCAAAAGTAGAAAAGTCGACTATTTAAGCGTCGCTGAAGTGAAAAAACTATATTCTTATATTAATCAAACTCGGGATCATTATTTTACAGCAAAATACATGATTTTAACCGCCCTACTAACGGGAGCTCGCTTAGGTGAAATACAGGCCTTGACGTGGGATGACATTAATTTTAACTTCAAAACGGTAACGATTAACAGAGCCTGGTATGACCCAACAAAGTCCTTTAAGGATACTAAAAACGAGTCTAGTAATCGTATTATCCGGGTAAATAAAGAACTGCTGGATATTTTATTAGAACTTAAATCAAATGAACACGAACAGGTTTTCATTAATCAACATAGGACGGTTCCTACATCCGCTGCGGTAAATAAAACGTTACGCGAGTGCCTAGCCGCTTGCAACATTGACAAGAAAGGATTTCACTCCCACTCCCTACGTCATACACGCGTTGCTTATTTACTATCAGAAAGCGTAGATATCTATGCGATTGCTAAACGCTTAGGACATTCAGATGTAACCACTACTACACGCGTATATTCTTATTTGATTGACGAATACAAAACAAGAACCGATAACTTTATTGAACAGTCTTTAAATAGATTTACTGCTCGAAAAGGCACTGCATATGAGCTTGATATATAAATACTAATTCTTTAAGCTGAACCTATACCAATTTTGTGTTAATTCTTAATCGTCAAATTTAGCATACGCAAAATTCACGAACGTGTACATCGTGTGCACAATGCGCCTCAAAGTACTGGTATTATAGGGTTTAAATATCCTGTACTCTCCTTTTGAATGAAATGGATATTATAAACAAACCCCTGAAAAACGTTGATTTTACGGGGGTTTGTCTTTTGATGAATCGTATGTCTTTGCAAAAATTGAGAACAACATGAGAACGAAAACATAAGCCAAGTAATCAAATATGTATAATCACACTATCATAGAATAAATTATCTTTTACTTTATCAAAGAACTTTCCAAACCACTAACAAAATACCAAAAACTGTAAGTACAAACCAATCAATACGGGTAGATCTATTCAATTCATTATGGCGCCTATCAGTCTTCTTACCAAAAGCAATATAAAAACCCAAACAACAAAAAACAATACCTATAACGGTTTCTACCAAATTCCTAATAATCCAATAAATGCCTATAAGTCTAAAACAATAATTCAACCCATGAAAGAAACAGAACGAAATTAAAAAGATTATTACGCTTACTAAACAACATGCTTCTTCATTCCCGGGTTGGTTGTAATCACTATGAACAAAATACCCTACTATTCCGGATTTTTTCCAGTCCTTATGGCGAAAAAAATCAACAAACTCATTAAATTCTTCTTTCTTCGTTTTCCAATGTTTCCTATCCCTTTTATTCACCTCAAAAACTCCCTTTTATTTTGAAATATCTTACAAAGTTCAATCTTATTTATATGGTATCGTTCAGCTTTATTAACACTTAATAAATCATATTTTTAACGTTACAGTAACACATAGCTAATGAATACATTGCTATTACTGATTAAAATTCCAATTTTCTTACCACCATGCTATCATAAACAATAGCTAGTTAATGAACAATTTAGGAGTATCCCATGACACGCGGTGAATTATTTGCATACCTACTAAACACCTATAACGTTACCCCGGAATTCATGTGGAAAAGACACCCTAAGTACGCCGTTTTTCGCCACCCGGATAATAAAAAGTGGTTCGCCCTAGTTATGAACGTTGATCCTCTAAAAGTCGGGATAAACGATTCTCCTAACAACGAAATAGAAGTTCTCGACGTTAAAATGAATCCCGAAGAAATCAGCATTTTACAAAAGGCAGCCGGCTTCAAACCGGCTTACCACATGAACAAGGAACACTGGATTTCAATTATCTTGGACCAGTTTACCCTTGGGAAAATTATTCCATTAATTGCTAATAGTTTTGAGTTGACTATGTGATACGTACAAAAAAAGTAACGCTACACTGATCTGTTAGTATGGTTATTATGCGCTAAAAAACGTAGAACTTTGATCTCCGCAATATAATCAACTTGTTTACCGAACTATGTTATTTAAGAATATGAGGACGCAAAAAGCATCTTCTAAAATATAGATGATACATTATCGTCTGCGCTAATGTTCCTTATTTTGCCCTAATGGTTTATTGTTTTTTTGCGAAACAAAATTAATGACCTTTTCCAACATTACTTTTCGTTCACATCCATTAAAAATATGATTACTCGTATTAACCCGCACAACACTCATCCTGTTAAAATAGAGTTTCTAATAAATTTTTTCGACTTTCTGTGGAACATATTCATCATGTATACTTTGACAGTATAAAACCGGTCCTGAATACTTAGAAATTTGGCGAACATCACAATCAATACAATCCTGAATAAATGTTTTTCCAACTACCCTATCAATCCGTTTAATGTATAAACTATCAGACAAACAGTCAATATCTAATGCGGTTCCCAATAATTGACCACGCTTTATTTCCTCTATTATTGAAATGGCCGGCGCAAGAAGTATCAATTTGTCTATCTTTAACATTGACGCTGCTAAACTAGCAACTAATCCTCCTTCTGAAAATCCTAGTAACGTAATCTTGACCATTGGATATAAACCCTTCGCCATTTCAACCACCGCAACAACGTCACTCAATTGCGATGATAACGACATTTGTTTAAACACTCCACTACTTTTCCCACAACCATAAAAATCAAATCGAATACTACAATCGCCTGCACAACTCAAGGTTTTAGCACAATCATCCATTAAAGAACCGGCTGTTCGTCCACAATCTGCTCCAAATCCATGTAGCAAGATTATAATGTTTGTCACTATTTCCTTGTTGGGAATATCAATATAACCCCGTAAGATAATATTGTTTCTTTTACATTCAAATTCTTTCAAATTTAATGTCCTACCTTGCCGCTTATAATATTCTTATTTTTTATACTAAAATAATAGTACATCACAAAATGATTAATATGAGAAATTTTCATAACGTACACATTATGTGCTTAAGAAACCTTATTTCTTTATAATAGAACCTATATTAAATTCTGTTAATATGCCATGACAGGGCATGGTTTCAATCCCTATAATTATAAATATCCTCCCCTACCTTAAGCGCGTAACAAAAACGCCGCCTAAAATGGGTGACGTTTTTTCTCCTTAATAGAAACCCGTAATTTATTCGCCATCGCTTCCATTATCATTCATCGCATGCTTTCCAGGCGCAGCACCGTTATAGCCTAACAAACCACTGATTGACTCGTTAACCCTGTTTTTCATCCGTTTCACCGCTACCTTTAGCCTGCATCTCTCCGGGACAAACGCCCATACTACAGCAAATACAAAGTAAACAACGCATAAGTCTTCCAGCCAGTCTATCAACTGGTCCAGTGCCGTTTCCTGGTTATCATAGTATGTAGCGCTATCGACGTGATAGTACCGAGAGTGGTGCCCATGCCAGCTTCGCGGAATCAAATAATTAACAGTATCCTTTACCCTTGATCCAAACGATTGCGGCTCATCATCCGTTTCGTCA
>JADIMP010000004.1 GCA_017694665.1 Candidatus Gallilactobacillus intestinavium | reverse complement strand
TCTGCTGTATTTTTAGAAAAATGGCACCAAGAATTACACCGTAAACAACTAGTTTTACAAAACATTGAACAAAATGGTCGAGGAAATATTAATGAGCAATTAACTAAATTAAAACATGAAATTAAATTAATACAAGATATTTTATAAGGTAGGGTAATTCCTACCTTTTTTATTAATTAATATAAATACGAACAATTAATAAATAAATGACCATTTAACTTAGTTTTTTGTGTGTTAAAATAGACAAAGAAATTAATTAATGGAGAATTTATTATGAAAAACGTATATTTTAATCATGATGGCAATGTCGATGATCTTGTCTCTTTATTATTAATCTTACAAATTTCTGATATTAATTTAATTGGTGTGGGGGTAACGGACGCTGATGGCTTTATCGAACCGGCAGTAGAAGCATCGCGAAAGATTATTGATCGTTTTAATACTTATCATCATTCATTAGAAGTAGCTGCTTCTGATGCACGTCCTCATCATCAGTTTCCTAATGCTTGGCGTTTATCGTCATTCTCATTTAATTCATTTCCAATGTTAAATGAATTAGGAAAAATAGAGACCCCGCAAGCTGATAAACCAGGTTATCTTGATATGTTAGATAAGATTAAGGCCCAATCGGATAAAACTACAGTTGTGATGACAGGTCCTTTAACTGATTTGGCTAAAGCGTTAGAAACGGATCCTAAAATTGCTGATAAAATTGAAAAATTATATTGGATGGGTGGCTGTTTAGATGGTCATGGGAATGTAATGTATCCAGGTTTTGATGGAACAGCTGAATGGAATGCTTTTTGGGATCCCGAAGCAGTAGAGACTGTTTGGAGTTCATCGATTCCCGTTCAAATGGTTGGCTTAGAAAGTACCGAAGAAATTCCATTAACTGTTAAATTACGTGATCATTGGGCTTCATTACGTCAATATCCAATGATGGATTTAATCGGTCAAGGCTATGCTTTAGTCTTAAATTATGAAGCAGACTCAGCTTATTATTTGTGGGATGTTTTAACTACTTTATCAACTTTCTATCCAGAATTAGTCGAAACAAAAGAAGAATTATCTAGTGTTTATGTAGATGGTGCCCGTGCTGGTAGAACTTATAAAGATCCAAATGGACGTAAAATTGATTTGGTTACTAAAGCAGATAAAGATAAATTCTTTGTGATTATGGATAAATTAGGTAAAGAAGCTAAATTGCAAAATTAATTATAAAAATAACGATAATAAAAAGGCTTAAGTAAATAGTTTACTTAAGCCTTTTTATTAAATTAAATGAATAATTCCTTTGATAATGTCATAAGTTCCCGCTAGTAACATGACATTATAAGCTAACTTACGGACAGTAATCATTGAAATGTGATCTGAAATTCTTAAACCAATTTGAGTTCCTACAGTTGAACAGATAATTCCTAAAATAACGAAAGGAATCATGTTTAAATGAATATTTCCATGAATAAAGTTATTGGTTAAAATATTCAAAACATTAATTAAGAAATAAGTTTGAATAGTTCCTTGATAGTGATTAGGTGAATCAATAACAGAATTATAATAAGCGGCCATCGGTGGACCACCAACTGCGAAAACACTACCAGTAAAACCGCCTAAACTACCAGCGGCAGCCTCGGTAAAAGTGCTTTTCTTTAATTTGATTTTCGAAGCTAAAAAGATCATATAAAAAGCTAAAATCCATAAGAAAAATCCCATGATAAATGATAATAGTTTGGGATTAGTTTTGGTCATATAGTTGGTACCGATAATACCAAAAATAATGCTAAAGATTCCTGGAACAATGACTAACTTCCATTGAATATAACGATGTAATTTAATAATGGTATTAATTTGTAAGGCTAAAACTGATGACATTGATAAGATAATGCACATTCGATAAGGAAAAAAGAAAGGCATAATGGCCATAAAAACAATGCCAAAGCCAAAGCCGCTTGTGCTTTGAGTAAGTGCAGCAGCCAAAACAATAATTGCCATTAAACAACATTTTAATAACATAAATAAGCTTCTTTCTATTGATTATTTAATAAGTTGTTTTTCAGTTTTACGAACTAAGAAGTAGCAAATAAAGGCGGCTAAAATAAATAATGTTGCAGTCACAATTAATAAATGGTGAATACCTAAATAATAGGCATTATGAATAGCAAGATGATATTGAGGAAAGCGATGCATCATTTCTCGACCAGAAAATGGTCCGGCGTTAATAATTAAACGACGTAAATGATTGGCCGGTAAGACATTGGTTAAGTGAGCTTTGAAACTATTTCTAACAATGATTCCTTGTACTAAAATACCAAGACAATTTCCAAATTGACGGCATACATTGTTAGTTCCAGAAGCCATTCCCATTTCTTCGGGTTTAATGTTCAATAAAGCAGCATTAGAAACAGACGGATTAATCGCAGCATTACCTAAGCCCATCAGTACAAAAGCGGGTAATAAGTATAACCAGTTATTGTGAAAACCAAGCATTAGATTCATAGTGACCAAACCAGCACCAGTAATGAACATTGCAAAAAACATGACATTACGTGAACCCATACGTCCAGTAATAGCGCCCATAACAGGTCCCAAAATTAATGGAAAAATACTAATTACAATTCTTTGTTCACCGACAGCTAATGGTGAGTAACCCATGTAATCTTGCATTAAAATGGTTAAATAAGTAAAGAAAGAAAATAGCCCAAAGGTAGCCATGAAGCCACCAATACAAGAACCAACAAAAGCCGTATTTTTAAATAAATGTAAATCCATCATTGGGTATTTTTGGCGTAATTCCCAAATGATAAAGATAATCATACAAATAAATCCCGCTATTAACCAGCCACCAATTGTTAAACTGATCCATGATGAAGTAGGGCGATCCTCTTTATTTAAGAGTCCCATGACTAAGCAGAGAACCATTAAGGTTGACATGAGCATGCCGAACAAATCAAAGTGAATTTCCGTAGGGTGGTAATTTTCACGGATATATTTATGCCCAACAATTAAGGCAAATAAACCAATTGGAATATTAATCATAAAAATACTCCGCCAGTTAAAGTATTGGACTAAAATACCACCAATTAAAGGTCCAATTGATGTTCCAAAACCAATGATGCTTCCCCAAATACCTAGAATAAAAGTTCTTTGTTTACCTGAATAGTTATCTCCAATTAACGCCATTGATAAACCTAAGATACCGGCGCCACCAATTCCTTCTAAACCACGCGATAAGTTTAAAATTAAATCATTAGGAGCGATGGAACAAAAAAGTGATCCTAATGTAAATAGAATAATGGCAATTAGAAAGAAGCGTTTTTTGCCTAGCATATCTCCAAGTTTAGTTACAATTAATAAAGCAACTGTATAACTGGCAGTATATGCGTTAACTACCCATTGTGTATTAACGTAATTAGTGTGAAATTCAGCTTGGATAGTTGGCAAAGCGACATTAACTATAGTAACATCAAGCATTGCCATAAACACGCCTAAGCTAATGGCAATTAAAACTAACCATGATGATTTTTTGGTTTTCATAAAGAACCCCTTACTTCCTATTTATATGTAACTTTACTATTATATACATTTATAT
>JADIMP010000036.1 GCA_017694665.1 Candidatus Gallilactobacillus intestinavium | reverse complement strand
GGTAACAATGATTAACAAAAAGCATGAACGCGGAGTTTTTAAAGGCCGCTCACCGCTGTTTAAGAATTTATTGGTTTGGCTAGCAGTTGGATATATTTTGACCGGATTGGTCGGCTCAACGTGGTGTGCTCAGGAAGTCTTTAAAGGGGCCGCTTTTTTCTGTGTGTTGTTTTCTTTAGGGACAGTTTATGTCCTTTTCATTGTTCCTGAAATTTTAATGACAGTTGCGCTGATAAATAAAAACCGGGAAGTTGTGATTGCTTCTGTGGTCATAAATATGTTTTATTTATTAGTCTTGTGTGGCCTGGCTCGCCGCCCGAAAGTTTATGTCGATGAAGCTGGAGTAGAGTACCACTACGCTTTCAATTGGCGCTTTATCGCATTAAGCTGCCTGATTATTAGTATTGCGCTTGGGATTGCCCTGTTGATTTTGATCAACCACGCAAAATGGTCTTTGAGAAAGAATAAAATTGTGTTATTGACAACAGCAATCGTGAGTTGTGGACTGATTGGCGGGGTTGGAGTGCTGACCCTTGTTCAACGGCATTCAACGTTAGTAATGATGAAAACCCAGTACGTCAAAAATTGTGAAGCAACTGAAGACAAGCAATTATCAGATTTAAGTTCCGATGTGGTCGGAATTAAAACGACAAAGTTTGCGGTCGTTCCAACTTCGAAAATCACATTGGCTTCAACGGACGTATGCGGAACGAATTCTGATCTCCAAGATAATGTGACTTTAATTGAAGTTAACGGAAAACCAATTTCGAATCATGATTACAATTATTTGATTGGCCAAGAAGATGAAAATGAACCATTCAGCAAACGGCAAGCCTTGGCTGCGAAGTACGGGTTAACGATGCGGAAACATGGCAAACCAGCGCGGCAATCATTGAAGCAGGTCAAAAAGGCAGAAGTTAATTGGACGGAAAAGCAGATTGATCAAGTTACAGAGGAAAATTAAATGAAAGATTCTTCAAAGTCTAATAAAATTTTTTCAAGACTTGGAATTCTATACTTAATTTGTTTTATTCCATTTTATTTTTGGTGTGTAAATCGGGTAGATTCTTATATTAGCGGATGGGGATTTCTTTTTACACTCGGAATTCCGCTTTATATCCTGGCAATTCCGGGATTTTTGATGATAAAGGCACTGGATAATAAAGATTCGTATACAGTTATTGATTCAATGCTTGTTAATATTCTTTATGGTGCGCTTTTTAATCATCTGTCGTCGGTTCCATATTTAAATGATGGTACATTTGAGTATGAATTTGGTCTGCGTTTTTTAGGGTTAGCCGGACTAATTTTTTGTATTATGATTGGCATTGTTATGGCATTGATGCTAGGTGAATTGTCAAAAGAGAGATCAAAGTTGATTGCTAAAATTGGTTTAATTGGTGGAGGATTTTTAGTTTTAGGTTTATCGGTAATTACAGCTGTCCAGTGGCATTCTCAATCAATTATAGAAAATGTCAGATATAATAAATCAATTAAATCAAGTGAAAATTCAGAATTATCATCACTTACAGATTATGTGAGCGGGGTTCATAAAGTAGAATTTGCAATCGTTCCGGCAAATAAATTTTCACTTTCAGATTTACACAACACACATCCTGACACTCCGATAGTTAGAATTAATGAGAAAAAGATTTCAAGTGATGACTATAATTATTTGACTAATCAAGAAGATGAAAATGAACCGTTCAGCAAACGGCAAGTCTTGGCTGCGAAGTACGGGTTAACGATGCGGAAGCATGGCAAACCGGCGCGTCAATCGTTAAAACAGGTCAAAAAGACAGAAGTTGATTGGACGGAAAAGCAGATTGATAAGTACCAGGATGCATATTAAATTGAGGTATTGCAGTGAGATATAAAATAATTGATCAACGACAACAAAGAATAGATAAAGAAGTTGAAAAAGAACGACGAAAATTTGTTTATGGAACATATATTATTACGCTTATAGATGTTTTGATTATGTTGGGCATAGCCTTCTACTCAGTGAAAAATAATCGGTTAATTAGTTTTGAAAATGTAATGAAATACATAATAATTTATTTTATTCTTTATAGAGGATCATGGTTTTTTACAAAAAAATTATAATTATAAAGTATTTTCAACTATAACAAATATATATTACATACTAGGAACATTAATAAATAACATTTTATTTGGAATGTTAATGGGGATTGCATTTCAAGCCATTATTGAAATAGGAAATGGTGAACAAATTATTCCAGCTATATTAACAGTAATATTGGTATATATGTATTCAATATTCTCAAATATGAGTGAATTTTTGAAAAAAATAAAAAAATAGTAGTTTGGGGAATGATGGGTATATATATTTGTCAATTATTTATCGTGAAAGGTAAACTCCTAACATTAATAGTTGACATAGTTGCAGTAATTTTTTCTCTATTAGAATTAAAAATTGATGTAAAAGAGGTACCAAATGAGTTTGAATATTTAACCAATAACGGAAAACGAAGGGAAATAAATTTACTTCCATTTATGGTACAACAAGCAGAAATTTTACATTTAGATATTTTATTTACAATATTAGAAATCTTGAAATTAGGATTAGATTCGGATGATGACTAAGGTTTTTAACATTAGAATATAACGAAGTAACCCCTCGCCATTACAGCGAAGGGGTATTTTAGTGTTGATATCCTAATAGATTTAAATGTTTCCGAAATTCATAGGCCTCCACACTGCGCGAATATGGGGTAACGATCTTTTTACCGTCATCGGCGAAGAACCGGTACTTGCCTTTTCCGGGATTTTCAATGCACTTGCCAACGTAAACTTGATTTTGATATTTGAAAGTCAATGTTGGCGGATAGAAGGTGCAAACTTTGGCCGTTGAATAGCTTTGGTAAACGACCGGTCTGATTGCCAGCCGCC
>JADIMP010000035.1 GCA_017694665.1 Candidatus Gallilactobacillus intestinavium | reverse complement strand
TGGGACAAGGATTAGTTTGGTTAGCTATGATATGTCATATACATGGAGCAGCTTTTACTGTTTTTAGTTTTGTTGGTACAGCATTATTAGCTTTGGGATCAGGAATGCCTTTTGGAGCACTGTTTTCTGCTATAGCATGTTTCTTCATTCCTGGAATTTTATTAGGATGTAATCCTTTGGTATTAATTGGCTCAATTATTGGGGGAGTATATTGTGGTGATAGTTTTGCTCCTAGTTCTCAAGTTACAGCTGTTGCTTTATCAGTTTCTACAAATTCTAAAACCGGTGAAACAGCTGATTTGAACAAAATGTTAAAAGAACGTAGTCCGTGGATGATATTAGCAACTATCATTACTATAATTTTACTTTTTATTTTTGGTGGTAATGGAGTTCAAAAAAATAATTTACAAGCTTTAAGGCATTTTGCAGATCCGCGTGGATTAATAATGTTGTTAGCCATAGCGTTAGTTGTATTTTTATGTTTAAAAACTAAGGATATTCTTTTTAGTTTAACGTGGAGTACTTTATTTGGAACTGTTATTGGCTTGTTATTTAAAGTATTTCCCTTTTCAAGCAGTTATTTCTTTTCATCCAAAAGCACAATTACCAGTTAATGGATTTTTAGCTCAAGGGATTCAAACTATGACTCCTTTAATTATTAATTGTATTTTTGTTTTTGGAATGATTGCTACATTACAAAGAAGTGGTTGTTTCAAGCAAATATGTACTTCTTTAACTAAACATAAGTTTATTCAAAGTCCAATTGGAGCTGAAACGGCAACTGCTGTAGGAATGGGAATTGTAAATACTTTAATGGCTGGTGGAGATGTTCCTGCTATTTTATTGTTTGGTAATATAGCTGATGATTTAGGACATGTAGCAAAAATTGAACCAGAACGCAGAGCATACTTTTTAATTGGGGTTGCTACTTCTATTTTTGGAATTATTCCTTTGAATAGTTCTTATATAATGAGTAGTTTAACTTTATTAAGACAAATGAAAATTAATTTCCCTATGATACCTAATTTAGCTCCAGTTCCTATTTTCTTTGCAACATTCTTTTGTTGGGCACTAACAGCGATTTGGTTATGTTGGATAATTTTTGGATTAGGAAGAAAATTTGAAGGAGATGCAGAGGTTAATACTCAAACAAAGAAAAGAAGATTTAAACCAACTAAAGGTTGTGGTTTTTAGTAGTTAGGTGGTAGATATTATGGTTGAGATAGCTAAGTTGTTAAATAATAAGTTGTTTGAAAATTTATCCCTCAATGATTTAAAAGTAATACTTAAAGATGTTAATTTAAGTGAACGTAGTTATAAGAAAAATGAGTCTATTTTTTATGAAAATTATTCCCAAGTTAAGAAAATAGGTTTTCTTATTAAAGGTGTTTTGGGTGCGTGCACAATTAATAAAAAAGGAGATGTGATTAATAAATCCGTCTTCTTTGCCAAAGATATATTTCCTGAGTATTTGGTTATCAATAATATAAATTTATTTAAATACGACTTAGTTTGTCTTCAACCTTCATCTATTATTTGGATGGATGCTAATGATTTTTTGAATATAGTTAAGCATAATCAAAAAATTAATTTAGCTTTGATTAAATATATGTCTCAAAGAGGATATAAAGATCAAATTAGAATTAGTTGTTTAAACTTAAAAACAATTAGAGAAAAAATAAGTTTCTATATACTTAAGATGAATTCATGGAATGACGACAAAGTACCGATGCCTGTTAATCAAAAGGTATTTGCTGATATTTTAAATGTAAAGAGAAGTTCTTTAAATAAAGAGTTAAATTCAATGAGCAACGAAGATCTAATATCCTATGACCGTAATAATATATATATTCTAAATAAAAAAGGGTTAGAAAAAATAGTTAATGAGTGAGGCACAAAATTGGAAAATGATGTTTATGACTTAATAATAATTGGTGGTGGTCCAGGTGGACTATCAGCTGGCATATATGCAGGAAGAGCAGAATTAAAAACGTTGATTATCGAAAAAGGAGCAGTTGGTGGACAAATAACTGACAGTTTGGATATAGAAAATTATCCTGGTAATCCACATATATCTGGACAAGAATTAATGGATAAATTTTATTCACATGCAAAAGAAAATTCTTCAGTTTCTTTTTTGACAACAAAAGTAACTGGTATTTCTGTTAGAGATGATGGTATCCGTATAGTTGAAACAAAGCGTAAGGGTAATTTTTTAACTAAGTCCATAATTATTAATGTTGGATCTAAGCCAAGACAACTTGGACTACCTGGAGAAAGTGAATTTACTGGTAATGGAGTTTCTTATTGTGCAACTTGTGATGCTGCTTTTTATGAAAATAAGCATGTTTTTGTGTTGGGTTCTGGAAACCAAGCTATTGAAAATGCTATTTTATTAACTAAATATGCAAGTAAAGTTTCTGTTGCGGTAATGCATGATCAAGGAATTTTAGATTGTAACGAAGTAGATCGTAGAGAAGCATTAAATAATCCTAAAATTGAATTCTTATGGAATTCTACATTATCTGCTATTAAGGGAACAAATCATGTTAATAGTGTAATTGTAAAAAATGTTTTAACTGGCGAAGAATATAAAGAAGAAGCTGATGGTGTTTTCTCTTTTGTTGGAATGATTCCCCAAACAGACTTTTTAGATAATTTAATTAATAGAGATGATAATGGATATATCTTAGTAGATAAAAATAAAGAAACAAATGTATCTGGTGTCTTTGCTATTGGAGATTGTACACAAACACCACTAAGACAAGTGATAACTGCTGCTGCAGATGGTGCTATTGCTGAAGTTAGTGTGGAAAACTACTTAAAAGAAGTAAGAAATTTAGAAGAAATTTTTAGTAATGGAGGTAAACAGGCAATAGTCTTTTATTCTCCATATGACGATGATTCTGTAAATGAATTGAAAAATATAGAAAATAAATATAAAGATGAATATAACGTTAATTTAATCGATATTACTAAACAGAAAATTTTGTTTAATAAGCTAAATATTGATAGCAATTTAGCAGTTGCTTTATATAACCGAAAAACTTTAGATCAAATAGTTAATTTGTAATTTTTTATGTGAAGGAGTGATCAAATTATGGGACAACCATTAGTTTATCCAACAGGAACAATTTATTATAATCCAGAAAAAGCATATAACGGGTATACATTAGTTCCAACTGCCGGTCATGGAATTTTATTATTTGATATGAATGGAAATGAAGTACGACGTTGGAAATTACAAGGATTTCCACCAAAAATGTTACCTGGAGGACATATCATTGGAACTTCAGGTGAACGACATCCAGATTATGGAATGCAAGATGATGTTAATTTAATTCAAGTTGATTATGATGGAAATATCGAGTGGCAATTTGATAAATTTGAAAAAATTGATGATCCCGGCCGTGATCATCGTTGGATGGCTAGACAACATCATGATTTTCAAAGAGAAGGGCAAACAGTATATTATTCACCTAACGATAATCCTGCTATTGATCATGGAAATACTTTAATATTAGCTCATAGAACAATTCACAATCCACAAATTTCTGATAAAAAATTGTTAGATGATATTATGTATGAAGTCGATTGGGAAGGTAATATTCTGTGGAAGTGGAGTGCTGCAGATCATTTTGATGAATTTGGCTTTGATGAAGCTGCAAAAAATGCTATGTATAAAGATCCTAATATAAGACAAGCTGATGGTGGTATTGGTGATTTCATGCATATCAATTGTGCTAGTTATTTAGGACCAAATAAGTGGTACGATCAAGGCGATAAACGATTTAATCCTAATAACATTATTATGGATTCTCGTGAGTCTAATGTATTATTCATTGTTGATCATGAAACTGGACATTTAGTATGGAAATTGGGTCCTGATTTCATGCATGATAAAAATGCTGAAAAAATAGGACAAATTATAGGTCAACATGCATTTCATATGATTCCTAAAGGCTTACCTGGTGAAGGAAATCTAATGTTGTTTGATAATGGTGGCTGGGCCGGATATGGCACTCCTAATCCAGGTAGTTTTACTGGTAAAGAAAATGCATTACGTGATTATAGTAGAGTATTGGAAATTAATCCAGTAACTATGGAAGTAGTTTGGAGTGTTACTCCTCAAAATCTTGGACATATGATGCCAACGGATAGTAGTAAATTTTATAGTCCATATATTTCTAATGCACAAAGATTACCTAATGGAAACACATTGATTAATGAGGGATCAGATGGAAAAGTATTTGAAATAACTAATGATTATGAAGTCGTTTGGGAATGGATTTCTCCTTACTTCAATGATGGTGGATCAAATATGATTTATCGTGCTTATAGATATCCTTATGATTATGTTCCTCAAGAAGAAAAACCTAAAGAAATAGCTATTGATGCTGTTAATAATAGTGAATTTAGATTACCTAATGCTGGAAAGTTTGGTTCTAAAAAGGTAATTGATGTGGAAGGAACTTTACCTTACTATAAATCAGCAGCGTTATGTGTCGCTTCAATAGACGAATCTGATGTTAAACAAGCTCAGAAAAAGAATTTGCATTTATTTGATGTAAATAGAGATGTATTTAAAGAAATAAATAGTCAAGAATTTAATGACGAAATAATAAATGGTAATAGTAATAAGGCACAACTGGTTATGTTTGGAGCTGAACGTTGTACACATTGTAAGAAAGTACATCCCTTATTAGAAAAAGCGCTTAAAGAAGAGTTTCCTGATGAATTTAATGCATATTACATTAATGTAGATAAAAATGGAGATTTAGTTAAAACCATGAACATACTAGGAACCCCTGTTGTTGCAGTATTTAGAAACAATAGAGAAGTTAAAAGATTCCAAGGAGAAATGGATTATGATGGAATTTGTGATTTCTTAGAGCAAACTTCTAAATAGTTAAAATAATAAAAAAGGATCTGATTAATCAGATCCTTTTTTAATTGTTATTTTTTAAAATTTCGTAAATTCTTTTAGCGTCACTATCATTTCCACGTAACTCATAGTCAGCTAGAAAAGGTGCATCAAATTTTTCAGCATAGCGTCTAGCTGTTAAACAGTATTGTTCATTAAAGTTCTTATTACCAGAACCAACAACACCAATACAATGTTGTGCATTATTACCAAAATCAATGTATTCCCCTAATACATTTGTCATGAGTTCTTTTACTCCATTGTCAATACCATTTCCACCGTCCAAGTATGTTGGAACAAATACAAAGAAGTTTTCGGTTTCGTGTTGAAAATCGGATTGCTCAGTTATTTCTTTTGCATTAATAATAGGATTATCATTATTTAGTTCATGTTGCTGATTTGCATAATTGGTTAATAATTTTATGAAATTGCGAGTATTTCCTTCAATGGAAATATATAGAATGTTAATTATATTTTCAGTCATTAGAAATTTTCTCCGTTTTATATGTTGTTTTTAATTTTAAAAAAGATGGTTTATAAACCATCTTCTTTTTTATTATTTTTTTGCTTTGTATCTATTTTTTTAAGTTGATTGTTGTCATTTTCTTCTGTATCACTTAATTCATTATTGGTTGTTTTTTCTTTTGTATAAGTAACTTTAAACCAGTTAATGTAAGAATTTTCATAATCAGCAACAGTAAAAGAAAAGTTTTCTAGTTTAAAAGTATCGCCTTTTTGAATTTCTGGATCATTTTCTAAAATAAATCCTGCTAAAGTAACAATTTCAGATTCGTCAAATGCTTTAAATTCTTTATGGAAATATCTCTGAAAATCATATAGGGTTGTTTTACCAGAAACTTTGTAAACTCCATTTTTTTCTTTGATAATGTATTGATCTGAAACATCATCGTTTTCGTCACGTACTGTTCCAAATAATTCTTCATAGATATCATTATCAGTAACGATTCCTGATGTTCCACCATATTCATCTACCACTGTAACAATAGGTGCTTGTTTTCTAATCATTTGATTTAAAACATCTTGTATTGGCATAGTTTCTGGTACCGTAATAATATTGCGTAAAATTTTTGATACCTTGATTGAAGAGTCTATTTGGCTTTGGCGAATTAGATCGTAATTGTAAACGTATCCTAAAATTTTATCTTTATCACCGTCGGCAACAACAGGAATTCTACTGTAATGATCTGTTAGATAAACCTGTAGAGCTGTTTTGATATCATCAGTAATATCAATAACCACTAGTTGAGTTCGATCAATCATAATGTCTCTAGCAACTTTATCATTCATTTCGAAAGCTCTTTGCATAAATACGTAATCTTCTTGATCTAATTCACCAGAAGAAACAGCATTTTTCGACAAGGCTAAGATTTCAGATTGACTAAAAGCGTTTTCAGTTTCTGAAGCAGGTTTTAAACCTAGCATTTTAACAATGCAATTTGCAGAAGTATTCAGCAACCAAACAAATGGATAAAATAAAATATGAAAGTAATGTAAAGGTAATGCTACAAGCATCATCACTCTTAGTGGCATATCTATAGAAATGTTTTTGGGTGTTATTTCTGTCAAAACCACTTCAGCATAAGTTAATAAAAATACACCTAAAACAGCACCAATAATATGTGCACTAGTAGTGTTTAAATTGAAATTAATATCTTTAAATAAATTAATAAAGATATCCGTTAAGGTAGTTTCACCGATCCATCCTAAAATAATTCCACACAACGAAACTCCTACTTGAGTTGTTGATAGATACTCGTTAAGGTTGTGAACCATTTGTTGAGCTAATTTGATTCTACGTGATGGCTTAGAACGCTTTTTTTGTTCTTCGTCTAACACACTAGGTCGTGTTTGTACTAGAGCAAATTCAGCTGCAACAAAAAATGCAGCAAAAATAAAAACGATTAATACGATGATCAAATTTCTGATTATCTGACCACTATCCAAAAATTATTCCCCATTTCTCGGTTAAGTAACCATTTCAATATCATATAATATATATTAATTCTATACTAATATGAAAGATATTTTAATACATAATTATGGTAATTATTAGTAAAATTGCAGCACAAAAACGTAAAGGCCGTTATAACGTTTATATTCAAGATAAGTATGCTTTTTCAATAAGTGAAGGAACTTTGATTAAATTTAATGTTCATAAGGATATGGAATTAAGTGATCAAAAACGAAAAGAAATTTTACAGTACGATGAAATTTCTAAAGCTTATAGTAAGGCATTAAATTTTTTATCTGGTCGTTTAAGAACAAAAAATGAAATAATAAAGAAATTACAACAATTAGATATTTCTGAAGATGTTATAAAAGAAACTATTGGTAAGTTAGAAAAATTAAATTTAATTAATGATGAAGAATATAGCTTAGCTTACATAAGAACCTGTCTTAAAGAAGGTAAAAAGGGACCAGAAAAAATTAAAACTTATTTAATTCAAAAGGGTGTTTCTAAAAATATAATTGAAAAAAGTTTAACTAGTTTTGAGGAAAACTTATTTTTAAATAACGGGTTAAATTTAGCTAATAAAAAAATTCAGCAATTATGTAAATATCCAATTAAAATTCAACAAACAAAATTAAAAAACTTTTTATTAACTAAGGGATATGGTTTTAATTTAGTTAATGAAATTATAGAACAAGTACATTTTGTACAAGATAATGAAGAACAACAGACTAAATTACGCAAAGAAATAAAAAAATACCTGGTTAAATATCGAAAATACGATAAATATGAACAAATTTTAAAATTAAAACAAGCTTTATACCGCAAAGGATATCAGATAGATGATATTAATCGAGAATTAGATAAGTTGAACTAATTTATCTAGTTATTAAAACTATGTTATATTATTTATATAATTAAATAACGAGGTTATATAAATGATGGAATATAGTGAATGGCAAAAACAATTAAAAAATAAATCATTACCGAAATGGAATGAATTGCCACAAATTAATTTGTATATGGATCAATTAATTGAGTATGTGAATGAAATTTTGTCTTATTTAAAAATAGATCTTATAACACCATCTATGGTTAATAATTATGTAAAGCATAAAGTTATTTTGGCACCAGTGAAAAAACGATATCAAACGATGCAAATTGCGGACATTTTATTGATTAGTTTATTAAAATCACTTTTTTCTTTAGAAGAGATACGTTCAGCTATTAATCGTGTTACGCAACAGATTTTTCCTAAAAAAGCATACGATATGTTTATCGATATTTTGAATAATCTCTTGCATGGTAAAAAAGTAGTTGTTAGTAATAATAGTTTAATTTCTGAATTAATGATTATTACAGGAAATATGATTGTTGATAAAATAAAGACACAACAAATTTTGGCAAGTTTACCTGAACATAAAATGGAGGTTCAGTAATAATAATGCAAAATGACGATCTATTATTTAAAATAGTCGAATTTATTAAACCAAAGACGGAAAATGATCATACAGGACATGATTTTAATCATTTACAACGAGTGGCTAAATTAGCTGAAAAGATTGCTAAACAGGAAGGATGTATTCAATTAAAAATTATTTTAACATCTGCATATTTACATGATTTTATTGATGATAAATTGGTTGATGATGTTGAAAAAAATTTAATGATCTTAAAAAATAGACTTCGTGAATGGTTGTTTACTGAGGATGAAATTAATGAAATTGTTGATATTATCACACATATGTCTTTTAGTAAAAATTTAAAAGAAAATTATTATTTGAGTTTTGCCGGACAAATTGTGCAAGATGCTGATCGTTTAGATGCAATTGGGGCAATAGGAATTGCTCGAGCTTTGACTTATGGAGGAGTGCATAAACGTGTGTTGTACGATCCTAGTATTTCTCCAAGGACTAATTTGACTAAAGAACAGTATCGCAACGAAAAAGGAACAACGATTAACCATTTTTATGAAAAACTTTTATTAATTAAAGATCAATTAAATACGACCACAGCAAAGCAGATAGCTATTAAACGCCAACAGGAAATGTTAGATTTTTTAAATAATTTTAAATTAGAATGGGAGGGAAAAGCTTAACTATTCTTGTAAAAGATCCACGAATGGTGCTCCAATAAGGTTAGCAATTTGTTTAGGATTGACTTTAATAGAGTGAGCAATTTTTCCTGATGATACATAAAAATTAGATAGATTTTCTGCTGTTTTATCTATATAAATAGGATATTTATATTTATGCCAAATACCTATTGGAGTATTTGCTCCATGTTCGTATCCAGTAGTTTTAATTAAATTTTTGAGTGGAACCATGTTTACTTTTTTATTTCCCGAAATTTTAGCTAATTTTTTTTCGTTTAAATGTTCTGTTATTGGAACAACTCCTACAAGAGGACCAGTTTTATTTCCCTCTAAAACTAGTGTTTTGTAAATTATATTTTCGTCAACTTCACCATGTAAAATAGTGAAGTTTTTTTGTTTAGAATTACTTTTTTGAATTTCAAATGTAATTGGTTCATAGTTTATTTGATTTTGATCTAAAATTTTTTCGACTAAGGTTTTTTCTATTTTCTTTTTAGACATTTTATACTCCTAGGTAAAAATAATGGTTATTATTTTAATAATATTATTTATTTAGCTATAATGATTATAAATGTTTTAATTTAAATGAGGTTAAAAGTAATGGCAGAAAATTATGATTCACAAGAATTCTTAAATAAAGTTGATGCATATTGGCGTGCTGCTAATTATCTTTCAGTAGGTCAGTTATTTTTACGCGATAATCCTTTATTAAAACGTGAACTAATTGCGGATGATGTAAAAATTAAACCTATTGGTCATTGGGGTACTGTGGCACCACAAAACTTTATTTATGCTCATTTAAATCGTGCCATTTTAAAGTATGATTTAAATATGTTTTACATAGAAGGATCTGGTCATGGTGGACAAGTAATGGTGTCTAACTCATATCTGGATGGATCTTATACAGAAACTTATCCTGATATAACTCAAGATGAACGTGGAATGCAGAGATTATTTAAGCAATTTTCTTTTCCTGGTGGAACAGCATCTCACGCAGCTCCAGAAACTCCAGGATCAATTCATGAAGGGGGAGAATTGGGTTATTCTTTGTCTCATGGTGTTGGAGCTATTTTAGATAATCCAGATGTAATTGTAGCTGTAGAAATAGGTGATGGTGAATCTGAAACAGGACCTTTAGCAGGATCATTAATGTCAAGCAAATTCATTAATCCGATCAACGACGGAGCTGTATTACCAATCATTCAGATTAATGGATATAAGATATCTAATCCTTCTGTTCTGTCTAGAATGAGTGATGAAGATTTACGTAAATATTATGAAGGAATTGGTTGGGATCCAATTTTTGTTGAAACTGACGGAAACGATAATCAAAAAGCTCATGTAGATATGGCACATTCTGTGGATAGTGCCATTGAAAAGATAAAGGCAATTCAAACAAAAGCTAGACAAAATAATGATGATAGTATTTGCCCTTATTGGCCAATGATTATTTTCCGTGTACCTAAGGGATGGACGGGTCCAAAGAAAGATCTTGATGGTAATCCTATTGAAGCATCATTTCGCGCTCATCAAGTTCCGATTCCAGTTTCAGCTGGGCAAATGGAAAATGCTAATTTATTGGTTGATTGGCTTAAATCTTATAAACCAGAAGAGTTATTTAATGAAGATGGTAGCTTAACGGATGATATTAAGGCAGTAATTCCTAAGGGAGATAAAAGGATGGCTGCCAATCCAATCACAAATGCCGGCGGAAATAATGCTAGGATTTTAAGGTTAAATGACATCCGCGATTTTGCAGTACCTGAAGATGAACTAAAAGATAGTAGTAATACTAAAATGGATACACGAGTTTTATCAGACTATATTGCAGATATTATGAAAGAAAATCCTGATAATTTCCGTATGTGGGGACCTGATGAAACAAAATCTAACCGTTTTTATAGTGTATTAGACGAAGATAAACGCCAATTTATGGAAGATATTCATGAACCTAATGATGAAAATGTTGCCCATTCTGGTAGAGTATTTGATGTTCAATTATCAGAACATCAAGCTGAAGGTATGTTAGAAGGATATGTTCTAACTGGACGGCATGGCTTTTTTGCTTCATATGAAGCATTTACTAGAATCATTGATTCAATGTTGACTCAACATTTTAAGTGGATTCGTAAAGCTTCTGAACAATATTGGCGTAGAGATTATCCATCCTTAAACATTATGAATGCATCTCATACATTCCAACAGGATCATAATGGATACACTCATCAAGATCCTGGTATGATAGGTCATTTATTAGAGAAGGGACATGAATTTGTTAATGCTTATCTACCAGCAGATGCTAACTCATTATTGGCAGTTATGAATAAAGCATTTAAGAGTAGAGAAAAAATTAATTTAATTGTTGCTTCAAAGCACCCTAGAACACAATGGTTTACTATTGAAGAAGCAGTTAATTTGGTTCGTAATGGATTGGGAATTATTCCTTGGGCTTCAAACGATGATGGTGTTGAACCAGATGTTATTTTTGCTGCTGGAGGATCTGAAGCAACTAATGAATGTTTGGCTGCTATATCGTTATTACATGAAGCATTTCCAGATATGAAATTTAGATTTATTAACATAACTAATTTAGTTAAGTTAAGACGTAAGGGTGACGATCAAGATAATCGTGGTTTAACAGATGAAGAATTTGATCGTTACTTTACTGTGAACAAACCTGTAATTTTGGCTGCTCATAGTTTTGAAAACACATTGCGTGGTTTAGTTTATACTAGACACAATCATAATATACATTTCCATGGTTATCGTGAAAATGGAGATATAACGACACCATTTGATATGAGAGTATTAAATCATTTAGATCGTTTCCATTTAGCAAAAGATGCGGTTAATTCAACTAAATATGCTAAGGATGCAGGTGAATTTAATCAAAGAATGGATGATATGTTAGATAAACATTATCAATATATTCGTGATTATGGTACAGATTTGCCTGAAGTTATGAATTGGCAATGGAAAGATATTAAATAATAAAAAACACGTAAGTAATTATTACTTACGTGTTTTTTTATTTACTACTTTTTAAATACCCAAAATCTTTGACCAAAGTAATTTATTATTGTAAATAATACACTACCAAATAGTAAAGCAACTACTGATTTAATACTGGTAGATGCAAATGATACTAACGATACTGCAAGTGGTTTAGCTATACCATAAGCTAATATGTTACAAATTATTATATTAATAATAAATTTGAAAACATCGTTATAGGATTCTTTACTTTGAAATGTAAAAAATTTATTTAAAAAGTAACTTACTATACTTCCTGTAATAGTATTAGTAGCTGATGATATCCAGTAGTTTATTGTGTTGGAAAACCATTGTCCATGGCGTAAAATAAAAAAACATATAAACATGGATCCCATACCAACTATTGTATTAATAATTCCTACAATAATGAATTTAATAATTGTAGATTGAAATAGTGTCCTTATTTTTTTCATAAAGTTAATCCTTAATTGTTGATAATATGTCCAATATTTTCAGCTGTTCTGATTAAATTGCGACGGATATTTTTAATGGCCATAGCTCTACTTTCTCTACCGGGAGAAATTGAAAAAATTGCATCTATTCCTTTTTCATATAATGGTTTTATGTTGTAACACATACTGCCTACTAATGCGATAACCTTAGTATTAGGATTATATTCTTTAGCTATTTCAGATACTCCAATTGGGGTTTTGCCATGTAAAGTTTGTTCATCAATTCTGCCTTCTCCAGTGAAAACAAAATCTGCATCTTTAGCTTTATTGCCTAATTCGGTTAACGAAGTAGTAATGTTAATTCCTTTTTCCATTGTTGCGTTTGTAAAGGCAATTAGGCCTAATCCTAAACCACCAGCAGCACCAGATCCAGGTTTATCAGCTAAATCTAAATTTAAATCTCTTTTTAGAATATGATGAAGATGGCGTAAATTATTGTCTAATGATCTCATCATTTTTTGATTGGCGCCTTTTTGAGCTCCAAAAGTGAACGCCGCTCCGTTTTCACCAAATAATGGATTATCTACATCGGAAGCAATATAAATATTTTTTTGTTTAACTAGAGGGTCTAAATTTGAGACATCAATATGATTTAGATTTCTTAAACCACCACCGCCATATCTAATTGGTTGGTTATTTTTGTCTAAAAACTTAACACCTAGCGCTTCTGCCATACCAACTCCACCATCAATAGTTGCACTACCGCCAATTCCGATAATAATATTCTCGATATTTTTTTGATGTAGTGCGTCTTTTAATAGTTGTCCAGTACCAAAAGTAGAAGTTATCATAGGATTTTGAGTTTCTTTAGTAACGAATTGCATACCACTAGCAGCAGACATTTCAATGATAGCTGTATGCTTATTTTTTATTAATCCATATCTAGCAGTGATTTTTTTTCCTAAAGGATCAAAAACACGAATATATCGAAAGTTACCGTTTAAAGCATCAGTCAGTGATTGAACTGTTCCTTCACCACCATCTGCCATTGGTACTTTTGTGTATTGTGCTTGTGGGAATACTCTTTTTAAACCAATTTCAATTGCGTCTGAAGCTTGTTTAGCAGTTGCACAACGTTTGAATGAATCGGGAGCAATTAAAAATTTCATACGTTATTTAATAATTAGAACATCACATTGAGCAGTACGATTTACATAACTGGTAACTGATCCAATCATGAAACGTTCTAGAGCGTTTAAACCTGTTTGTCCTATAATAATTAAATTATTGTTGTGATCTTTAGGAAATTCTTGTGCAATAACTGTTTTAGGATTACCAAAACGTATATGAACAGATACATCAGTTAATCCTGCATTTTCAGATCTAGTTTTATAGTTGGCTAATTGTTTACGAGTATCTTCTACTAAGTTATAAATAATATCTGAACTAATTGCGTTCCCATAAGTATCTGAAAACTGCTTGAGTTCTAAAACATTAAGAATATCTAAATGGGTTTGATTACGTTTGGCTGCATCAATAGCTTTATCTAAAACTCTATCAGTAATTTTTGATCCATCGAGAGCAACTAAAATGTTTTTGTAATTTTTTAACAATGTTAATCACCATCTTTTTTAAAATTAGTTTAATTTTACACCATTATTAATAAAAGAGCTTGCTAAATACAAAATCTTATTATTAAAGAATATTAACATTTAATATTAATTGATTTAAAATTAATATTATTAGAGTGTGGAGGTAAAAATATGCGTTACGTAGTGATGGATTCTAATAATATTGGTAAAAACTTAGCGACAGAACAATTTTTAATGAATGAAAAGGATTTTGATGAACCTTTATTATTATTTTATTACGAAGAAAATTGTATTATTGTGGGTCGTAATCAAAACACAATGGAAGAAATAAATTATGATTATGTGCGTGAACATAATATTCGTGTTACTAGAAGAATGTCTGGAGGTGGAGCTGTATATCAAGATTTAGGAAATTTATGTTTTAGTTTTGTGGTTCCTGCAGATACTAATGAATTTGGAGACTTTAAAAGTATAACTAAACCTATGGTAGATGCTTTGAATCGTATTACTACTGAACATGTTGAAGTTTCAGGAAGAAATGATATTTTGGTTGATGGTAAAAAGTTTTCTGGTAATGCAATGTATACTAAGAATGGTAAAACATTTTCTCATGGTACTTTAATGTTAAATGTAAATACAGATATTGTAGCTGATGCTTTAAATGTTCCTCAAGATAAAATTGAATCAAAGGGAATTAAGTCTGTTCGTTCTCGTGTTACTAATTTAATGCCGTATTTAAAAGACGAATATAAAGGAATGACTGTTAGTGATTTTAGAGATTTGCTGTTAACGTCTATTTTTGAAGTTAAAACTGTTGACGACATTAAAGACAAGGAATATGTTGTTAGTTCTACAGATCAAGTAGAAATTAATAAATTATATGAAAAATATTATAATAATTGGGACTGGGTTTATGGAAACTCGCCTAAATTTACAGTAAAACGAAGAAAACATTTTGATCATGGTACTATTGATATTCGTTTGAATGTTGAAAAAGGTGTCATTTCAAATATTAAATTTTATGGAGACTTCTTTGGAATTAAAGATGTTGATGAATTGGAAAGTAAATTAAAAGCTGTAAAGTATGACTATTCTTCCATTTCAAAGTCTTTAGAAGATGTTGATTTAGGGATGTTTTTTGCTGGGATTGATAAAGAAGAAGTTATTAATTTGTTGATTGGTTGATTATGAAAAATAAAAAAATAGTGATTTTAAATTTTGTAACGTTATTATTTTTTACTTTTGTTAATTTGTTGATGTCTTTTGGATATCAACATGGTGATCCTTTAAAAGTGTTTTTAGAAAACGAATTTTTGGTTTTAGTTTTCTATGTTATTGCTATTGTTATGTTTGCTCTTAATAATCGTTTTGCTACTTATCTAGGTCTTTTTGTTATTTTTATAACAACAGTTAATTTAATAGCGGCTGTATATCAGTTAATATTAAAACCTCTTTCTAGCTTGTTTTTTGCAGGTATAGTTTTGGGATCAATATTATGTTTGGCTTTTAATTTTAAATATGTGTTGGAAGTATTTAAATACAGAAGTAACTATGAACAGAAAAATAATATTTGGAAAGCTAAGAACGATGAAAAAAATAAAAATTAAAAAAAGCATTACATTGTAATGCTTTTTTTAATTCACTAAGTAAACTTTATCGTTGATTAAATCAAAATGAGATATTTTATTCGATAGTGTTTCAATATTTTCTAATATGGCATTATTCCAAAATTTTGTTGAGTTGGTAGCTCCCTTGTATTCTCCAATAATTATAAGATTTAGTTTATGTTGTTGTGCATTTATATTTCTAATCTTTTCTAATACTTGGTAGTCGTCAATTTCTTTATCTGGAGCCCAACTCATAATGACACAGTCAATATCATTTTTATATTTATCAATTGCATCTATAGCTGATAATTTTTCTATTTTTGTTACTGGATGGTTTCCTGTAGCATTTATTTTGTTCCAGGTTTTAGAATCAGTAGCGTAATTTTTGTTTGAAGGGTTATACTGCCTTAATGCTTTAGAAACATAACCGTTACCAGCCATGATTTCTAGAACATTTTTGTTTTGCAAATAGTTACTTAATTGTTTTCCAAACGGTGCAGATATATACGCCCACATTCCATAATTATTTTCCAAATAATCACGGAAATTTCTTAAATGTTTATCCAATTTCGGTAATTGTGAAGTCAATTGATCCCATAGTTTATCACCTTCTGAATTACCAAGAGGATATTTTTCGGATATTTTTCGGTAGATAATGTCTTGAATATTATCTGGTAATATCATTTTTGGTAGTGATTGAGGAAGCAAATTTTGTTTTAGTAATCTATCAGCTTCTAGTATCTGGTTTAGTAAAAACTTAATTTCTGGAAAGTTATTGAACAACTTTAAATATTTTTCTGTTTGATTTATATATTCATTATTATTTTTGCTTCTTTTAATAAATTTATTTAATTTCTTTTTCTTAATTGTTTGCATAATACTTAAATCAAATTGTCAGATAATTTAATAAATTGATCAATATCTTGTTTGATTAATTGAATACTTTTTTGCCAAAAATCAGGAGTAGATAGATCAACATTTAAGTGTTTTTTAACTAAGTCTTCGGTTGTCATATTGGCAGTATCTCTAAGTAAAGCTATATATTGATCTTCAAAAGAAGTGTCAGGTTGTTCTTGAGCTTTGGCGTATATTCCTAAACTAAATAAGTATCCAAAAGTATAAGGGAAGTTGTAAAAGGGAACATCATCTATATAAAAATGTAGTTTACTTGCCCAAAAATGAGGATGATAAGTTCCTAAATGATTGTTAAATGCCCATTTTTGAGCTGCTAGCATTAATTCATTTAACTTCTTAGCGGGAACATATCCATTCATTCTTTCTTTATAAAAATTAGTCTCAAATAAATATCTGGCTCTGATATTCATACACATTGCTAGGGGATTCATAAGTTTAGCATCTAATAAACTAACTTTTTCTTCAATGGAGTTTGCATTTTTAACATTAGCATCGGAAACTATTAATTCTGCGAAAGTTGATGCAGTTTCTGCTACATTCATGGCATAATCTCTTCTCATAGATGGTAGATCTTTGACTACTTCGTAATGAAATGCATGACCTAATTCATGAGCAACAGAAGAAGCATCTTCTGGTGTACCAGTATATGTTAAAAAGATTCTAGATTGTTTAATTTCTGGAACTTCTTCCATATAACCTCCTGGCTGTTTTCCAGGACGATTTTCTACTTCTAACCAACCATTTTCAAAAGCCTTTTTTGCTAAATTAGCCATTTTGGGACTAAATTTTTCAAAATTTTCTAATATAAAAGATGCTGCATCATCATAACTTATTTTTTCTTGATTATTAAACGTAATTGGAGCATCTTGATCTTGCCAATCAAAATGTTCTTTATGTAAAAGTTGTGCTTTTCTGTCCATGTAAGGAATAAATATATCTTTGTTAGCTTCAATAACATTCCACATGTTCATTAATGTTTTTTGTTTCATACGATTTAATTCTAAAGGTTTCTTTAGAAAATCGTTTGTGCCATGTAATTGATAATTTTGTAATCTAAAACCAGCTAAATAATTTAGAGTATCTGCTAGTTCATCTTCATGCTCAGACCATGCCTTTTCGTAAGCAGACATAATATTTTTTCGTTCTTCGTTATTTGAAGCGCCAGTTAATTGATTTAATGCTTGTCCTGCAGATAAAGTTTTAGAATTATCATTAATTGAATAAGTGACAGAAATGTTGGAGGCAATTGTATCGTAATGATTGCTCCAGCCAGTTAATCCATCTATAGATAGTTGATTAATTGCTTTTTCTGTATTTTTGTCTAATAATTCGTTAGCATCTTTGCGTAATTCTTTCAAATTAAAAGCAATTTCTTTAGTTTCTGGTAACTTTAAAAATCTTTCAAAATCGTCATCAGATAATTTTTTGAATATATAAGCTAATGTAATTTCGCAATTGCCAAATTTAGAATATAGTTCATTTACTTTATTTAATTTTGGAGTTATTTCTCGATTATTAAAATCGTCAGATTGATGTGCTGTCCAAAACACTGATAGTTCTTTAATTTCGTCATTAATTTTGTCTCGTTTTTTTAATATGTTAACCAAAATAGCAAAATTTAATTCATTATCATCATTTTCAAAGTCGTTTAATTTATCTTGTAATTCGTTTATTTGCTTTGTTATGTCTTCTAATTTTTGCTGAGCTTGTTTGGAATTATATCCTCCAGGGAAAATAACGTCTAAATCCCAATTTTGTTTATATGTCATAGTAACTCCTTTTATAAAAATACTTAGTCTTATTATAGCTTGTTTTAAAAATTAATTTATAAAAATATTGCTAATGGAGATTAAAAAGAGTAACGTATACGAATGTAAATGTATACGGGGTTAACAATTATGAAAAAGAAGATTTTAAAAATAGTAAAGTATTTTGTTGTTACTTTATCCATAATTTTAGTTATTTTTGTTAGTAGTAGTTATTATTTTTTTCATGTAGCTGAAGTTCGTAGTCATAAAAGTTTTATAAATAATAGTCTTGGTAAGGGACAAGTATATAAAGATTATCAATGGTTTAATAAACAAAACAAGCAACACTGGTATGAAATAGGGGAACCAGGAAATTTACGATTAGACGCGGATTATTTACCAGCTAAACAAAAGACAAATAATACTGTTGTTATAGTTCATGGTTTTTCAGGAAGTAAAAAGAGTATGTTTTCTTATGGAACCATGTTTCATGATTTAGGATTTAATGTGTTAATTCCTGATGATCGTGCTAGTGGACAATCTCAAGGAAAATACATAGGTTATGGATGGTTGGATCGTAAAGATTATTTAGATTGGATTCATAAAGTTATTCAACATAATGGTAAAAGCTCCAAAATTTTAATGTTTGGTGTTTCTATGGGAGGAGCAACAACTATTATGACAAGTGGAGAGCGTGTTCCTAAACAAGTCAAAGCATATATCGCCGATTGTGGTTATACTTCTGTTTATGATGAAATAACCTATCAAGCTAAACAAATGTATCATTTACCTCAATGGCCCTTTGTTCCTATGGTTAGCGAAATAAGTAAAGTTTTAGCTGGTTATAGTTACCAACAAGCTAGCGCAATTAAGCAAATAAAGAAAAATCATCGTCCCATATTGATTATTCATGGTAGTAAAGATACTTTTGTACCTACTTGGATGGGAAGAGCTTTATATAGAGCAGCTAATAAACCAAAAGAATTATGGATAGTACCAGGAGCTAAACATGCTGGTTCATTTAAACATAATCCTTATGTATATCAACAACATATAAATAATTTTTTAAAACAATATTTTTTTAATAATTAATTATGAAAATTAGTATTTGAGAGATAGATAGTAATAATGTAAAAATAATCCAATCTTTTTTTAAGATTTTAATTGGTTTGTAAATTGATCTTTTACTGGTTTCATTGAAAGCATGTAATTTCATTGCTTCATTTAATTTGTCTGTCCAATTCATGGCAGAAACAATTGCTTTAAAGAATAATTTTGGTGACCAAATATGAAGAGAACAATCATGCATTAAAGCATTATATTTAATTGTTTTTACTTCCTCTTTGACATTTTTAGCTAAAGTTAATGCTGATCGTATTCCATAAATAAATTTCGTTGGAATATGTAAATTTTGTTCTAATGAATTAAGAACTAAAATGTAATCTTTAATTAATCCTGAGAATATGATTCCTAGTGATATGTAAGCATAAATACGAGTAAACATAACTAACGCAAAGCGTGGGTTATTGTTAACATAAATAGACCAAAAACTGGTAAATGCAGGAATTATTGGAAAAAATAAAAAAAATAATAATGTTTTTAGTTTATGTTTATGTTTAAAAATCATTAAAAATCCAACAAAAATAACCAAAATATTGAATAATATTTTTGTTGTAAATGATAATTCAATACTTATTAATAAAATAAAAATTAAAAGTAAACTAGGGTTCATATTTCACCTACATAAGATAGTTTTTGCTCCTTTAAGTTGATATGTAAATCAACGTAATTTTTAATATAATTAGTTTGATGCGAAACAATAATAAATGTTTTTTTATAAACTTCTTTAAAATAATTTATTAATTTAATTGTTTTTTTAACGGATTGCGGATCTAAATTAGCAAAAGGTTCGTCTAATAATATTATTTTGTGTGGCAGAAACAACATGCTAGCTATTTGAGCTTTTTTTTGTTGTCCAATACTTAATGTATAAATAGGTTTGTTTATTTCTTGAATCAAATCTAGTTCCTTTAAAATTTTGCCTATTAATTTTGTAGAGTAATTATTTTTTGATAGTTTTATATTTTGCTGTAATTCTTCTGCTAACGAATTTTGTAAAAATTGCTGTTCTGGAATTGTAAAAACTAAATTAGTGGTTAGTAGCCAATTATTTAAATTGATATTTTTTAAATTTTTATTTTTATATGTTATTTCTCCTTGATATGAATGCATTTTAATAATTGACTTTAAAAAAGTACTTTTACCAGTACCATTATTTCCAGTTATTACTGTTATTTTATTAGCAAATAAGGATAAGTTTTGTTTTGTAATCAATTTTTTAGGTTGTTCAATAGAAAAATTGTTAAAAGATATAATATTATTTTGGTCATCAGCATTAGGGATACTAAGTGTTTTTTTAATATGTGTTTCTTGTTTAAGTAGATCCCTCTTTTCTTTTATAGATAATATCTTTATGGTTTTATTTTTTTTATCAATGCTGTATATATTGTCAATGTTTGTGTATTTAGTTAAATCATGATCAATAATTATAACTATTTTATTTAATTTTTTAGAAATTATGTTTAGTCTGTTAATTAATTCTATTTGGGATTTAGTATCAACATTTGCAAAAGGTTCATCTAATAACAGGGCTTTTGATTGCATGGCTAAAGCCACTGTTAAAGCTGCTTTTTGTTTTTCACCATTAGATAATTGATGAATTGGTTTATTTAATAATTCTTTACTATTTGTGATATTTAAAGCCCAAGAAATACGCTTATTAATTTCTTCAGGAGATAATTCTAAGTTTTCTAGTGTAAAAATTAATTCGTTTTGTAAATTTTCCATTGAAAATTGTTGTTCTGAGTCTTGTAGCATCAATGTTAAATATTTACTTAATTCGTTAGATGGTAAATTTAAAATATCTTTTTCATTAAAAAATATGTTTCCAGAAAATTTTGCATTATTCGGTAATAAACCACACATAAATTTAAATAATGTAGATTTTCCAGATCCATTTTCGCCAATTACTACATTCAATGAAGAATTACTAAAATTAATATTTAGATTTTTAAAAATAGTATTTTGATTATATTTACAAGATAAATTTTTGATAGTTAATTCATTGGTGGCCATAATTAGTTCCTTTTCAATATATGGGACTTAATAATAAGAATATTAATCTTATTCACTAAGAAAGCACTAAAAAACCATATGGATATTAAACGAACTACAAATAATACAATTAACATATGAAGTGGGTATGCTGAATAACCATTTTTGAACCAGTCAAAAATAAAAGTGAAAATTGTTCCAGTAACAGCAGCTATTGATAATGTTGATAAGTTGTATTTTTTATATTTGCATATAAAAAACCCCACTTCTGAACTTAATCCTTGAACTAAACCTGAAATAAGAGTACTAGGCCCCCATTGTCCGCCTAAAATTGCTTCGACTGTTGCTGATAATATTTCACCTAAGGTTGATGCAAATATTTTTTTAGTTAATATTGCAGCAAGCGGTCCACCCATCATCCAAATTCCTAATAAAAGATCGTTTGCTAATGGAGACCAACCTTTAGGAGTTAATATCATAGAAATGAAATTGTATATATAGTTAGTGAATAAAAAAATGGTTCCTAGAAAAATTGAAGATAAAGTTAATAAAATAATATTTTTGACGTTCCAGCTTTGTTTTTTCATTATTTAATCCCTTAAAAAAGGCGCTAATTTCTTATTGTTTAGAACCTTATAAGAAATTAGCGCCTTTAAAATATCTTCCTACGTTGGTATTAACCAAATCAGGTTCATGGGTATTTCTCAGCTATAATAAGCACCCCAGATATTAATAGTTAATTTATTTGTAATTATATATTAATAATATCATACTTATCTTAACTAATGTGATAGTAATGTTTAATAATTGGTCCTGCGATAATAGGAAAAATAATAATTCCAGTGATAATTTCAGCAATACCATTAACACCAACTAGTGAAGAAAGGATCCACCATAGTAAATTATTTTCATGATGTAATGGTAGGTGAAAGAAGATGGTGAAAAGATAAATTAGTATTGTTACAAATAATGTATTAATAAATGATGCTAAGCCTCCATATAATGCTAAACTAGCAGGATTGGTTTTTTTAATCTTTTTAAATAAAATTCCTATAATTAGTCCAACAAGTATTCTAGGGATAATAGCAATAACGGGATTACGAAAAATAATAGCTCCAATACTGTAGTTTAAAGTCCATGCATGAACAAACGACACAAGGCCCCAAATACCTCCTAAAATAGCTCCACCTTTTGGACCTAATAGCAAAGCAGCAAGAGCTACTGTAAATTGAATAATAGAAATTTGAATTCCAATGATTGACATTCCTAATGGAATGTATCCTAAAAAAGGAACCAAAATTTGAATAACAATAATACTTGCAAATAATGTTAATAAAACATTGTTGTTTAATTTATTTTGGCGCATAAAAAATCCTCTCAATATTTCAATACTAAGAGGATAATATAAATTATTTGTAATTAAAACTTTTTAAATAAAGTAGTTAAAGTGTCCATGAAATCATTAAGATAATAATTGGCATCTAAATTAATAGCAACGCGTGTATTTGTAGGTTTTGTTAAATTATCTAAATCACCAATAGTTCTCCCAATGTCACTTGGATTATCTTTATCGTCGTGTGTAACCTTGAGGTTAAGAGCAGTAAATTGCACATGACTTGGATCTAATGCGATGGCAACAGTTAATGGATCATGTAAGGCACATCCATTTTTATTAATATTTAATTCATAGTATGCATCTATATAATAATCTGTTATATCAGCATAAGTAGTTGCAACGTTGTTGTTTAAATTGCGCCACTTTTTTGTTTCGTTTTTTGTTAATAGTGTTCTTAGTGTTACATCTAAGCCAACCATAGTTAAAGGAATTCCACTATGACATACATTGTCAGCTGCGACAGGGTCTTGTGAAATATTGGCTTCAGTAAACGCGGTGACGTTTCCGGGAACAGTTAGCGCACCACCCATAAAGCAAACTTTTTTAATAAGTTTAGTTATTGAAGGGTCTTTTTTTATAGCAGCGTCTAAATTTGTTTGTGGTCCAGTAGGTATAAGAATAAGATCATCTTTATATTTATGAGCAGCGTCAATTATAAAGTCAACAGCAGACATTTTTTCTGGTTGACGCTTGGCCTGAGTTAAATTAACATTGCCGACTCCGTTTTTTCCATGAATTTTTTGACTTATTTCCATAACTTCGAAATTGTCAGTAGTAGAAGAATGTTTTTCTCCTAGAAAAACTGGAATATTAGTTTGGTTAAGTAATTCCAATAAGGATAAACTGTTTTCTGCTGATTTTTCAGTAAGTACATTTCCGTATGAAGCTAAAACACCAATTAATTCCGCTTTAGGGGTTGCTACAGAATATGCGAGAGCTAAAGCATCGTCTACACCAGTATCAAGATCTAAAATAATTTTTTTAGTCATAATATTCTCCTAAACATAAAGCGTTTTCATAATTTAATTATACAACAATTAAAGAATAATATTAATGTTTTTTAACATAAATGATCGTGATTTTTAAAAATTAAAGAATTTATTATAATAGATTAATATTAGAGGATTTTGAAAGAGTGGTATTTATGAGTGATTTAATAACAGATGCTGAATGGGAGGTCATGCGTGTAGTATGGACATTAAAAGAAACATCTAGTACAAAAATAGTAAAAGTTTTAAGCAATAAAATGGATTGGTCGTCTTCAACAATAAAAACTTTAATTAGACGTTTGGTAAAAAAAGATGCTTTGCAAATAAGTTCAAAAGGGAGAACTTATTTATATAAAGCAACTATTTCTGAACAATCCGCTATGAATAATGCATTATTTGATTTGTTTTCGCATCTTTGCCATAAAAAATCGGGTAAAGCGTTATTAAATTTAATTCAGAGAATTGATTTAAGTAAACAAGATATTATTTCTTTACAAAAAATATTAGATGATAAATTAAAAGTTGCTCCAGAAGAATTAGCATGTAATTGTTTAAGTAATTGCTGTGGTGATTAATTATAGGGAGGTTTTCATGGAATTAAAACAGTATGATTTAATTATTGTTGGTGGTGGTCCAGTAGGTATGTTTGCCGCATATTATGCTGGTTTACATCAATTGAATGCTTTATTAGTTGAATCGTTGTCAGAATTAGGCGGACAGGTAAAAGCACTGTATCCTGAAAAAGATATTTTAGATGTTGCTGGTTATCCTTCGATTAAAGGTAAAGACTTAATTAATAATTTACAAAAGCAAATAGATAATTTTCCAATTGAAATAATGACCGATATGACAGTAACTAATATTAAAGAAGATTCTGATGGTTATATTTTGCAAACCAAAAATAAAGATTTTTATTGTAAAAAAGTTTTATTAGCCACTGGTAACGGATCATTTTCGCCAAGAAAATTAGCAGTAGATAATATTGAACAATTTGAAAATAAAAACCTGTGGTATTTCTTACCATCATTAGATAAATTGAAAGATAAGGTCGTTTTAGTAGCTGGTGGTGGTGATTCTGCTATAGAGAATGCAGTATTAGCTTCTGAGTATGCAAACAAAGTTTATTTAGTGCATAGAAGAGATGCATTTCGTGCATTACCATTTAATGTAACTAGATTAGAGGATTCGTCAGTTGAAATAGAAACTCCATATATTATTACTGATTTATCGAATAAAGATAGTAAGTTAAAGGTAACTTTAAAAGTTATTGGAGAAGAAGAAACTAAAGATATTTTAGTGGATGATGTTTTAATTAATTATGGTTTTACTTCTAATAAAGGAACGATAGATCAATGGAATGTCCAGTTAGAACAAGATCATAGAGCTATAAAGGTAGCTTCTAATATGGAGTCTAATGTAAATGGTATATATGTGGTTGGTGATGCTTCCACGCATCCGGGGAATGCTAATTTAATTGCCTCTGGTTTCGGGGAAGCCATTACTGCTATTACAGAAATCGCTAAGAGTACACATCCTGAAAAGAATATGGCTATGCATAGTACTTCTATACATTTATCTGATTAATAAAGGGATTAGTAGATAATTAAAATAATATTTTTAATAAAAAAGCCTACTTTAATTTAAAGTAGGCTTTTTTTATTAATGATTGTTATTTAGTTCTGGAGTATCAGTATGATACAAGTTTACTAATGATTTATTGTTGTTTTCACTGTACATTGATGTACTACCGACTCCTTTTTCTTTTTCGATTTTTTCTTCTTTTTCTAAAGCATCGCCGTAATTAAATTTATTTGGATTAACTTTTTTGAATCCTTTTGGATGATAAAAGCGTAATAAATCTTTGTAATTTAAGGAGTCAGAAAGACTAAGCTCTTCATTAACAAATTTTTGATCTTTATTAATTTGTTTACGTTCAGCAGATGTTAACTTAGCAATTTTGCCAGTTTTATTGCTATATACTGTTCCTGAAAGAACAGTATAGTTTGGCGTTACAAAGTCTCTATTTCTGAAGGCAACAACTTGGTTGTGTTGCTTAGAAAATAGATCAGTACCAAATTGAATATATTTTTTGGTATGAATTCCCAATAAATGTAATAAAGTAGGAAGAACGTCAATTTCTCCACCGTATTGATGTTCTATTTTTCCAGAATGGATGCCAGGAATTACAATCATGAAAGGAACTCGCTGTAGTTGAGCATTATCAAAGTTATTCCATTTTTGAGGATTTTTGCCTAACACAGGTGCTAGCGCTTTATTTTCAGAATCGGAAATACCATAGTGGTCACCGTATAAAACAATTATAGATTTATTATATAATCCAGAAGCTTTTAAAAAGTTAAAGAATTCGTGAACTGATTGATCTAAATAATGATTAGTTACAAAGTAATTGTTAACTACTGAACTACTAGTGTTCGTAGTCTTAAAATTAGGATCCTGATCTTCTTTATCTAATTGATAAGGAAAATGGTTTGTGACAGTTAAATATTTTACATAAAAAGGTTGTTGCAAATGTTGTAAGTATTTTATTGAACCTTGAAATAAAAGTTTGTCTTTTAATCCATAACCTTCAGAGCGGTTTCCGCTATGATTAAAGTATTCCTGAGCAAAGAAGTATTGAAAGCCTAATCTTGGATAAACGTTATTACGATTCCAAAAAGTTGGAACATTTCCATGGAATACAGCTGTTGTGTAGTGTTCAGGTGATTGTTCTAATATGGCAGGGGCAGCCTGAAATGTATTACTACTTCCTAATTGTGTGAATAAGGAACCTTGAGGAAGTGCAAAATCTCCTGTTTCTAACATATTTTCAGCATCAGAAGTTCTTCCTTGGCCTACTTGATGAAAGAAGTTATCGAAAGCATAAGTTTCGTTGGAATGATAAAGGCTATTTAAGAATGGTGTTACTTCTTGTCCGTTTATTTTTCGATCAATAGAAAATTGCTGGAAACTTTCTAAATGAATAATAATTACATTTCTGCCTTTGGCAATTCCAAACATTGAAGGATTAGGTGCAGCATAGTGTTTTCTAGTAAAGTTAACTATTTTCTTGAGTTCGGATTTATTAGCTCGGGCACGCATTTCTGCATTATGCCATTGGTTAATACCATCGTATGCAGTAAAAAAGTCTAATCCCATATATTGAACAATGTATTCATGATCAAAAGTTCTGGTTAATAATTGAGATCTTTGGGTTTCACTTAAGGCTAAGTCAAAAGTTATAAATAATAAAGCTAATGAAGAAATGGCGAAGCTAATTTTTTTGGTTATTGGTTTATGGTCGAATTTTATCCAACGAGTTAAAAATAAAATTATTAAAATAATAATATCAATCCAGTATACAAAATCGTGAGGACTTGTTAGTGCAAAGGAACTACCAGATAATCCTTGATTCACTTTATCAAATCCTGTTATTGTCTCTACTGTCATAAAGTCTGTGAATTCTCGGTAGAAAACAATATTAAAATATAGTAAAGCTGTATTACCTATGTATAATATGCTTAACAAAGAATAAAAAAGCTTAGTGGATTTTGCATATAAGGCTAATCCAATAAGCAAAATAGTCATTCCAATTGGATTAATTATTAGAATGAATAATTGCATAGGATTGACTATATTTAAGTGAAAATCTACAGCATATGCAAATAACGTTTTAAGCCAACATAGAACTATAATTATCCAAAATAGACCTATTCTTGTGCTCAATATCTTTTGAACTTTATTTAAAAAACGTTTCATAGGTAAATCTACCTTCTTAAATTTTTACGCTATATTTTTTAAGTCTAGCACTATAACATAAATGTGCAAAATATATTTTTAGAATGAAAAACAGATCTTTTGTTTATAATAATAAATAGGAGGAAAATATAATGAAAAAACTAACAGTATATTTAATTCGTCATGGACAAACTTATTATAATATTTATGGAAAGTTACAAGGATGGGGAAATTCTCCTTTAACAGAAAAGGGTATCAATGATGCTATAAATGCTGGAAAAAAATTATCTAATGTAAAATTTGCAGCTGCTTATTGTTCAGATACTACAAGAGCTCATGACACTGCTAAAAAAATAGTTGAGTTAAATCAGGAATCAAATTTAACTGATAACGATATTGTTGTTAGTCCCTTTTTTAGAGAACAATTTTATGGTTCATTTGAAGGAGAAAATATTCACTATGTTTGGGAACAAGTAGCAATGTCTCATGGAATGAAAAATTTACGAGACATTCAGGAAAAGTATTCTTTAGCCAAGGCTAAGGATCTGATGAAAGATACTGATCCTTTTCATGATTCAGAAAATAACGAAGAGTATTGGAATAGATTAAATAAAGGTTTTGATTTAATTAGAAGCAATAATGAATTAAGTGACGGCGATAATGTTTTGTTAGTTGGACATAGTAATACTATTTTAAGTATTGTAGAAAAATATGGTCATGGTAAATATGATGTATATCATAAACCAGCCAATGGAAGTGTAACTAAATTACTATTAAATGATAAAGATATTATTATTGATTCTTATAATGAATAAAAATTTTAGGAGTTTGTATGGGATTATTTAATCTTTTTAAACATACTAATAAATTAGATGTAAAAAAAACAAGTAAAACAGATGATACTGTAGCTATAGATGCTAATTCTGTTAGAAGCTCTGTATTTAAAGATATGAAAGTTACTATTTCTAATACAGAAAAACAAGAAGACGATGCTGATTATAAAAATTATGACTATGTTGGATATATTAAAAAAGAGCAAAAAAGTGTTCCTGTAGTTACAGCAACTGTTAATCAAATTGATGATGATTTATATGAATTAAATAATTTGGCAGTTATAAAGAAGTATAGAAAACATGGTTATGCTAAGGAACTTTTAAAAAAAATTGAAAAAGAATTAAAAAAAGAAGATGCATTTAGTTTATGTGTAGAAGTTCCTGAAAATGTGGTTAAATTTTATCGTGATCAAGGTTATGATCCTTATGGACAACCAATGTTAAAAGATAACGTTTGGTATCGTAAAATGAGTAAAGATTTTTAATGTTTATTTAAGCTCTTCGTTGTTTTATAATGAAGAGCTTTTCTTAATAATTAATACTGAAATTTATATTATAGGAGTTAAGCTAGTTAATGAAGAAACTAAAAAATATATTATTAATTTTATTTTGTTTTTTAACCATGCTGGCTTTATATTGGGAAATAATTGATTATCATAATTTACATAAAATAAATGTAGAAAAAAGAAACATTCCCACTTTATTAGTATCTGGAGATTATGGTAATTGGTTAACTTTTGGCCCTTTAAGTAGAAGATATTTACGTTATCATTTATCTAATGAAGTAGTAGTAGTTCATTTAACAAAAGGTAATCATATAAAAACTAATAAACCATTAAATAATTTAAAAAAGAACACTTTAATTTTGGTTATTTTTAGTTTAAATAAACACTATCAAAAAGAAAGCAAACAATTAAGTGGCTTAATGCGCGAATTACTTAGTAAATATGGCATTAATGAAGTAAATTTAGTAGGTCATTCTGCTGGTTGTAATGTTATTTATCGATATTTAACACGATTTTATAAAAATCAACCGAAAAAATATCCCAAAACGCTTAAATATATTAATATGGCGACAGATTATAATAATTATGAAAGAAAACTTGCAACTAATTTTCCTGAACATATAAAAGTATTGAATATTATTAGTGAAATGTTTAATTGGCATACAGATGGAGTTATAAAAGTAATAAATGCTGAGAAATTTAAAAATATGGTTGGTAAACATGATAGTTATTCACAGATTGTTTTACATGGTGGCATAAATAATTTACATTATTTATTACATCAAAATCCTTACGTTGATAGAATAATTGCAAAATTTTTATGGCAATAGGAGAATAAAATGTCTAATTCACGAATGAATAAATATAGTAATTTACATAATCAGGAGAATGATAACTCGTTTACCAATAAATTACGTAATAATAGAGAAGAACGACAACATTATAATAAAGTTTATGGAGAACCTAAACGACCTAATAAATTATGGCCGAAAATATTTCTTGTAATTACTATTATTGCAGCTATTTTTAGATTTACGATTTTTAGCCAAGGATTTATGGAAACAGCTGTTAAAAATCCTATTGTAATTAATCCAATAAAAACTGAAATTAAGAGTAATTTGCAAAAAAATAATATTCCGACTGGTATAGTAACTAATGATTTAATAAAAAGTGTTTTGCAAACCGGTATTAAAGAATCTTATCAAGGTCAAAGTTTAGATTTTAATACTCCTGAAATTTATCAAGCCGTAAAAAAAGATTTAAATCAACAAATTAGTAATATTGGATTAAACACATCTTATTTGCCTAATTCTATTACAGATACAGCAACACAGTCTTTTATAAAGGGACTTAATCAATATATTCAAAATAATTTACAAATTGTAGGAATAATTAATGGAATTATTAAAATTCAAAGAATTTTAACCTATGTTTTAATTTTTAGTTTAATAATGACGCTTATTTTGTATATAAGAATTATTCTTTTTAAAATAAAAATTAAATCGAGGTATCGTAAATGAAAAATTGTCCGTTTTGCGAAAAACCATCATCAGATATTTTAATTGAAAATGAATATGCTAAAGCTTTTAAGGACATTAGGCCAGTTAATCCTGGGCACACACTAATTGTTCCTAAAAGACATGTTGAAAATTGGTGGTATTTAACAGAGACTGAGCGTATTTATATTGATAGATTAATTGTAGAAGTTAAAAAAATTTTGGATAAAGAACATCATCCGTCTGCTTACAATATAGGTATGAATTTAGGAGCAGATGCAGGACAGACCGTTTTTCACGCACATGTTCATTTAATACCTCGTTACAAAGGTGACGCAGATAAAAAGCCCGGGTTAAAACCAGGTGTCAAAAAGTTAATTAGGAGAAAAATATAAATAAATAATAAAAGCCAGAGGCAATCTCTGGCTTTTGTTATTTATTGATTTGTAAATACTATAATGGTATTTTCCTCATCGTCTTTGATGATAACTTTATTTTTTTCTTTAGTATTAATTATATTTACATAATAACTCTTAAAATGATTAATAACATCATCTTTATCATCGCGTACCCAAATGGAAAATTTTTTATTTGTTGGATATGTTGACTTATAAAAGTTTATATCTTTCTTATTTACTGAAACAGTTAGATGAAGTTTTTTATTGTTGGGCATATCGAAAACTTCGTGATAGAAGCGCCAAGCTCTTTTAATATTTTGAACAGGAATTTTATAATCGCTTATTTTTTTAACGTACATAATGAAATACTCTCAAATTGATTTTTAAAATTTTGTTTGCTATTCTCAACCATATAAATGTAAAGAAAGAGGCAAGATTATGACACAATCATGTATTATTGGTGGATCTGGATCTCAAGGAAAAGATTTATCTAATATTAATATTAAAGATGATTTGTATTTATCTGTAAATGGAGAATGGTTAAAAAAAGCTAAAATTCCTGCAGATAAATCTTCAACAGGTGGATTTGCTAAGTTATCTGATGATATTGAAAAATTATTAATGAATGATTTTCAAGACATGTTGGATAATAAAACAGAACCTAATAATGTTTTGTTAGCTAATTTCATTAATTATTATAAGTTAGCTTTGAATTATGAACAAAGGAATAAATTAGGATATAAACCTGTAAAAACTTTTATTGATAAAGTTAATAAATTGAATAATTATTGTGATTTACAAGAAGAATTATCATTTTTTGTAAGAAATGGGATTGATGTTCCTTTTCCTATTTATGTTGCTCCTGACATGAAGGATGCTAAACATTATTGCTTACATGCAGCTGCGGCTGGACTTATTTTGCCAGATACTACTTATTATAAAGAAGAACAAAAAGAATCTGCCGAACAATTGCTAGGCGTATTTACAAAAATGGTAAGTAGATTAATGCAATTAGCTGGATTTAATGATGATGAAATTAAAAAAACTATTTCTGAAGCTTTGCAGTTAGATAAAAAAATGGCAGCTTATGAACTTAGTAATGAGGAAAAAGCAGATTATCCAAAAAGTTATAATCCTGAGAGTTTGTCTGATTTTGATGAAAGATTAGAAGTTATTAGCTTATCTAAATTTATTAATCAAGTAATCCCTGAAGAAACAGACAAAATTATTGTCACAGATAAACGTTATTACGACCACTTAAATAGTATTTTTAGTGAAGATAACTTTAATGAAGTCAAAAGTTGGATGTTGGTAAACGTTATATTGAATTGGACTGGTATTTTATCAGACGATATTAGAAAAATAGGTGGAGAATATGGACGTGTTTTATCTGGTAAAAAAGAGGCTCCAAATAAGCAAAAAGCTGCTTTTTATCTTGCATATGGACAATACAACATGGTAGTTGGAGACTATTATGCACGTAAATATTTTGGATCTAAAGCTAAAAAAGATGTTATTAATATGGTCCACAAAATGATTGATGTTTATAAAGAGAGATTAGAAAATAACGATTGGTTAAGTGATGATACTAAGAGAAAAGCAATTGTTAAATTAAACAATTTAGTACCTAATGTTGGGTATCCAGACAAAATAGATCCAATATTTGCTCAATTTGTGGTTGATGAAAACGATACTTTATTTAACAATGATTTAAAATTTACAAGACTTGCAATTCAAGACGAATTTAATCATTTACATAAAGAAGTAGATCGAACTATGTGGGAAGATATGGATCCAGCAACAGTTAATGCTTATTATGATCCTTCAAACAATATTATTGTCTTTCCAGCTGCTATTTTACAAAAACCATTTTATGATTTGTCACAAACAGACTCAGAAAATTTTGGTGGTATTGGTGCAGTAATGGCTCACGAAATATCCCATGCTTTTGATAATAATGGAGCTCAGTTTGATGAATTTGGGAACTTAAACAATTGGTGGACAGATGATGATCTTAAACACTTTAAAAAGTTAACTCAAGCAATGATAGATCAGTTTGACGGAATAGAAGTTTCTGGTGGAAAAGTAAATGGTAAGCAAGTTGTATCGGAAAATGTGGCTGATCAAGGAGGGCTAAGTTGTGCTTTAGAGGCTGCTAAGAAAGATGATAATTTTGATGTAAAATCATTTTTCATTAATTGGGCGAAAATATGGTGTATGAAGTCCACAATAGAATACGATAAGTTATTATTAAGTATCGATGTTCATTCACCACATAATTTGAGAGCAAATATATGTGCTCAAAACTTAGACGATTTTTATGAGGCATTTGATGTTAAGGATACTGATGGTATGTGGATAGATCCTAAAGACAGAGTAGCTATTTGGTAATAAAAAATACGAGGTTCATAATTGAGCCTCGTATTTTAATTATTTATTATTATTTTTTTATACGTTTAAAATTTATAAGTGTATACTTATTTTTGATCATTATTGTTAATAATATTAACATCGTGGTTAATGATGTTATTTGTGCGATCTTAATACCATTAGAAGGATAGTATTTAATTATAATGGGAGCTTTGTTTTTTGTTTTGAAAGCAACAGTACCTCTTTTGGACTCATGATAAGGAATATTTTTTTCATTTTGAAAAACTTTATATTGTTTATTATATAAAATTGGAGTATTAACTTTAGTGTTTTTGTTCAATTTAGAATTCAATTGAAATTCGTCAACATTATGTTTAATTTTAATTTTTCTATATCTTTTATTTATTTTTGTATTATTGCTTATGATACTGTTTTTAAAATTTATTGAGCGGTTTGGCCAGTAGTCCGTAAATCCTATTCCAGTATAATTTTTAGTAGTTATGTAGTTTAGCTCTTTACTTGAATCAATTTTCCAATTTCCAATAGGTAATTTATGCTGTAAACTCGGATAATAATTAATTTTTTTAAGATTAGGGTTTTTCATAAACATTAAACCTTGTCCAATAAAACTAATTAAGAATAATCCCATAATTCCAAAATATCCTATTTTTTGTAAATGAGATTTTTTTAAAAGAGAAGTAACAACATCGACATCAAAAATTATGCTAAATAAATTAACGGCACTCATTAATCTACCAGTCCACTGTATCATTCTGAACGGTGTATGAGAGAGAATGATCAAAAAAACTGTACTGATATTAGTAATTAAAAAAGCATATAATAATGCAATTCCAGCTGTAATTTTGGCATGCGTGGTTAATTTATTCCAATTTAATAATCCTATGACAAAAATTAATGCTACTAATGCACCTACGCGATTTTCTCCCCATGTAAATTGTTGTTGAATAAGTAAACCAACATCCATGCCACCTAATTTAGGACATGGAGGAATAAATAGTTTATTTTTTAAAGCTGAAAATAAATTGATCCAATAAAATGATGTTATTCCTAATGTGAAAAATAATTGTTTAGTAAGGGATTTTAATTTAAATAATATATTTTTCTTTAAACAAATAGCAAGTATTAAAAAGATAGCTATGATGCTTATTGCAATCAATGTTGAAATTATATGAGAATAAATAATTGCACTTAATGACAAGGGAATGTA
>JADIMP010000034.1 GCA_017694665.1 Candidatus Gallilactobacillus intestinavium | reverse complement strand
AAGTCCTGAAATATTAACAGTTGATTTGTTTTAAGTCATTAAATGCATCGTGATTCTTGATCACACTACATTAAAGGATTTATTAATAAGCTTATTTATCTTTAACATATTGTGGTTTGATTTTACCCTACCGAATCATTTGAAATCAATAAAAAAATTTTAATAAATCAACACCTAAAATTTTTAAAATAGCGTTTTTTAATACGATTTATGATAACCGCTTTCATTCACCCGTTCATCCATTCGATAAACCCAAATTTTATTTTGAGATATTTTTTATTCATTCGTAATATTCCAACAATCGTTAACTTTAATTAAATTTAGATTATAAAAAAAGAAGTTACATTTCTGCAACTTCTTTAATATTTCGCAAATTTTCTTATTCATCTTCTGAGTATGTTTCGTGTAATAATGTCTTGTCCAAACCTTCTCTTTGTTGTTCAGCTGTTGTCCGAATGTGACCGATCTTATCAAGAACAAATAAGATAATCCAAGTTAAGATCATTGCATATACAGCAACTAAAACAGCACCCATGATTTGGATAAGTAATTGGTGAACTCCAGCATGAACACCATTGACTACAGGATCAGCTAAAACCCCGATCAAGATTGTACCGAGCATTCCACCCATTCCGTGGACACCCCATACGTCTAATGCATCATCCCATTTGAATTTGTCTGCCAATTTTACACAAATGTAGCAAACGATTGCAGCTAATAAGCCGATCAGCATTGCGGCAACTGGAGTTACATATCCAGAAGCAGGTGTAATCGTAGCTAATCCGGCAACTGCCCCAACTAATGGTTCAACAAATGAGAAGTGGTGACCATCGTGGAAGTAAGCAATAATTGTCCAGACGACCATTGCAACGATTGCGGCAACGGCTGTATTTGCAATGATGATCGCTGCTTTGTCATTAGCGCCTAATGTTCCACCGGCGTTAAAGCCAAACCAACCAAAGAGAAGCAAACCGGCACCGATACCAACCAATCCCATGTTTGATGGTTTTTGGTTTTCTTTATCGTGTTCAATTCGTTTTCCTAAATATAAGATTGCAGCTAATCCAGAGAATGCAGAAGAAATGTGAATGACCGTTCCTCCGGCAAAGTCAACGAATCCTAACTTTTGTAAGAATCCGCCACCCCAGATCCAGTGAGCAACAGGGAAGTAAACTAAAATCATCCAAACGATCAAGAACTTGATCCATCCGCCGACCGTTAACCGTCCGGCTGTTGCACCTGTCATCAATGGAAGAGTAATAATAGCAAACATTAATTGGTATAAGAAGAACAAAATAAATGGAATATGCATTCCATACATATGATTAATATCAAATAATAAATTATGAAATGCAAAAAATTGTGCAGGGTTTCCAATTACCCCGCCAATGTCCTTTCCAAAAACTAAACTGAAACCACCAAATATCCAAAGAACCCCAACGATTCCAATCGAAAGAAAAACTTTCAACATAATTGTTAACGAATTCTTCCTTCGCTCAAGTCCTCCATAAAAAAGAGCCAGTCCCGGAGTCATTAGAAAAACCAAAATCGTACACAAAAAGACGTACGTAAGATTACCTAAACTCGCATTTAAATTTAAAATATGAGTCAACATAAATTTTCACCTTAAACCTTAATAATTTTTCGGCTTAATTTTAGAACTGTGATCCACCCTCTTCAATAAAATACCCATTTATATTACGCAAAGGAACTGTTCATTGAATCCGCGTTTTTTCAATTTAAAACAGCAACAATCAGATATAGATTTATAGATGAAAGCGGCAAATTTTCTTTTGTTTAAAGTTTTTTCACAAAGGGGTTTAAGAACTATGAATATTCAAAAACTACTGAACGACGCAATCGATGACTCTGCTGATTCATATAAGAATGGTCATGTAGCGACCTACATTCCAGCTTTAAGGAAAGTGAATCCGACATTCCTTGGAATCACATATTATGATTTAAAAAATAACTCAGTTTACTCTGCAGGAAATGACTGTACCCAATTTGCAATTGAAAGTATTTCTAAAGTTCCAGTATTATTACTTGCCCTTGAAGAAAATGGGCTTAAAAATGTTTTTCAACACGTGGATGAAGAGCCCACCGGATTTTCTTTCAATTCAATTTTAAATATGGAAATCAATAAACGACATTACCCAATGAATCCGTTTGTAAACACCGGTGCAATTGTGGTTAATTCCTTGATTTCTGGAAAGAATAGTAACGAAAGATTTGATCGAATTTTAAGTTTCATGAAGAAGATCTGCAACGATCCAAATTTAACCTTAAATGAGGAAATTTATCACTCTGAATCACAGACAGGAAATATGAACCGTTCTCTAGCGTATTACATGAAAGCCAATAACATGTTTGAAGGCGATGTTGAAGATGTCTTAGATTCATATTTCAAACAATGCTCTGTAAATGTTACAACTAAGGATCTAGCTAACTTAGCAGCTCTATTAGCCAATGGCGGAATCGCACCATGGAATAACCACCGCATTTTAAAAGAAGAAAATGCCACCGTTGTTAAGTCAATTATGGTAACTGCTGGACTATACGATCAATCAGGAGACTTTTCTTCCCATGTTGGGGTTCCTTCTAAAAGCGGAGTTGGAGGTGGATTAATATCTGCGATTCCTCAAAAAGCCGGAATTGGAGTTTTTGGCCCAGCGTTAGATAAGGAAGGAAACAGTGTTGCTGGAATAAAGGCGTTAAATTTTCTTGTTAAGAAATTGAATTTAAATATTTTTGAATAAATTCCAATAAAAAAGAAGTTACATTTCTGCAACTTCTTTAACGTTTCAAACAATCCCTCTATTTATTCTTTTCTAGATAAACTCCCAATCCAACGATCATTGCAACTCCTAAGCTAACAATCACAATTGAACTTGCTTCACCGGTTTGAGGAAGTTTTTGTTGTGAATTTCCTTTTTGACCAGCTTGTTG
>JADIMP010000033.1 GCA_017694665.1 Candidatus Gallilactobacillus intestinavium | reverse complement strand
CCTTTTCTTTTTAATTCTAAAATCGCATTGTTTAATAACTCAGCATTTACTGGATCAAGGCCTGAAAAAGGTTCATCTAAAATAATTAATTTGGGCTCAAACATAAGAACAGCTATTAATTGAACTTTTTGGGCATTTCCCTTTGATAAATCTTTTATTTTATCATTAAAATCGCTGACTACGTCTAATTTTTTCATCCATTTTCTCAAATTCATTCTTAAATCTAAATGGTTCATTCCATGTAGTTCCCCGAAATAAGTCATTTGATTAATTATTGTTTCATTTTGATACAGGCCTCGTTCCTCCGGCATAAATCCAAAAGAATTCCTTATTTTTTCATTGACTAACTTACCGTCTACTAATATTTGTCCTTTTGATGGCTCAATAAATCCCATGATCATTCTAAAAGTTGTTGATTTGCCGGCGCCATTTTGACCAATAATCCCTAATGTTTCTCCTGAAGATAATTTGAAATTTAAATCGTCTACTGCAACAGTATTATTAAAATTACGACTTACATGTTTAAGTTCGATCATAAAATATATCTCCATTCTTTTTTTATTTAAATCCATTTATTTGTCTTTTTATTACTATGAGCCAACGCTTTTACAGAATATTTTTTAATTGCTCTTTTATATAAAAATTTACCAATTAAAATTTCACCAATTACTGAAACAATAACTTCAATTAGGGAAAAATTTTGAGCATAATATAAAACAGGCATTAAAATTGAACCGATCCCTGGAATGATTCCAACGCAATCCAGAACTATTCTTGCAATTCCAAAGCTCATTTTCCCAGGAGTAAGTGCAAACGAAATTGCTAAACCTGCCGCCTGAAGATATATTAAGGTAACAGGAATAACTGCAAGAGCAGTTTGAGTATTGTCATCGATACACACAGCAATTTGAACTGTCCATATTAACCCAAAGAAAGTTGCAAATAAAATATTAAAAGTAAAATATATTGCATCGAATATTGTTGGAACATATAGAAAAAGATTTCTTTGCCATTCTGTTAAAAAAATGGTTGCAACTGTTAGCATTGCTAATTGAATAATCAGCAATACGTATAAACCAACAATCTTTCCAATCAATTGAATTCGCGCACTTGGCATCGCAAATAGCAGCTCATTTATACGAGTTGTTCGATCATTGACAACTTCATTTGCAATAATTGATGAGTATAAAATACAGAAATATGCGGCGATAACTGGAATAATTAAAGCAATTACATTTCTAGGATTTAAGTGATTCGTAAATAAAAGAAAAAAATTAAACATTTTATTCGAATGTAATAAAAAAAACTCAGTAAATATCGGAATCAATGTTGTCACTAAAAACCATTTAGTCGTAAAATTAGTCATAAAAGTATATTTAGCTACAATTAATATTTTATTCATTGAACTTCAACTCTCTTTTTAAATAACTTTTGCAATCCAATTACAAAAACTATAAGTGTAAAAATATTTGTTCCAAATATGATTAGGATATCTGTTAAACTAGTTTGTAAATCGATACTTGGAATGTTAAAAAAAGGAATATACAATAACACTTTCTTTTGAACAAAATCATTCGAAATCAAATTAATAATTGGCGCGGAAATAATCAATAAATACACACTTCCTAAATGTTGACTAATTTTTGAAACGTCGCGGGTTTCAATTCCAATCAAAACAGAAAATAAAATTACAAACATACTAAACAAAAATAATGCTATTAGAAATTCAAAAAGCTGCTTAGTATCTAGAAAATCAAATTGATGGAGTAATTTACCTATCTGGGATGATTTTTCCTTAAAGATTACTATTATGGCAGCGTAAAATAAATTTGATATTAATACAATCATACTTACACCTAATAAACGACCGTAAAATTGGGCTTTATAGTTACTCATTGCTATCAAAAATTCCAATATTCTTTCCGATTTTCCAATATAAAATTCTCTTGCGATCATTTGTGAAAAGAACACAACTGCAATCAATGCATATAATGGAATTCCAATACTAAATAATCCCTCTTTCATAATTAAAAATGTTTTGATATCCTTTTCCGTTATAATCACTTCTAATCCCATCAATAAAGTAATTGGTCAAATAAACACTGTCCAAAACAATAGCTTGGATGTGTTCTTTTTAACAATGTAAGAAGAAGTATAAAATGTTTTCATATAAACGCCCTGCTACTTTTCTTTTAGTTAAATGACTGTTTAATATTCGTATTCTATCCTAACTATTCTTATTACAACCAAAATCCGCATAAACGTTAAAAAATAAATCATTTCCGTAGATAAACAAAAAGAAGCCGAAACATTAGTCTCAGCTTCTTTTTAAAAATCATATTTTTCAAAACTTTCTTCTTCAAGCAAAAATTCCTTAAAAAACGGTAACTTAAACGAAACAAATCCATATGAGCCATTTTTGATAATTTGGCTTCGAACAAGCCGCTTCCGGTACGTCGACCAATAATTTGACGGTTTACCCGTTTGATTGGCAATAAAGGCTAATTTAACTTCATCAGCGTTATCTTGCGCCATTGCTTTTAAAAACTGTTTATCAACTGCTGTCAGTTTCTGATAAATCAACGCGTAAGCATTATCAAAAAGGTTTTGTTGGTAGTCATCAATCACTTGATCAATGACTTTTTCATCAATTGAGTCGCCAGGCTTGGTCTTTTTCCAAATCAAATAGCCCAGCAACTGAAATGCATAGGCATACCCTTTTGTCATTTGGGTTAGTTTAACAACCGTTGAATCGGAAATTTGGCGATTGCCCTTTTCAAAGTTCGTTCGAAATGCTTCTTCAATTGATCGGCCTTGCAGAAAAGATAATTCAAGTTGATTGCTTCGAAGTAAGAACGTTAACACCTTATTGTGTTTTAATTCCGAAATGTTTTCGGGCAAACCGGTCATAATCATCGCAATTCCAAAATTTTGCCGAATCAGTAATTGATACATCATTGCTAAATCACGCATTTCGGGAGTTGACGCAACCTCATCAATTGTAATCAAAACTTTCTTTCCTTGCTGGCTAAGCTTTTCAAAAATTCCAAGCAACAATTGCATCCGATGCGTATTCTGGCTATTTAATTTGATTTCAAAGTTTTTAATTTTGATATCATTAATCTTTTGAATCAATTTTGACAAATTAAGCTTTGATTGCATTTGGATACTTTCAATTAAATTATCAATGATCGACCGGTTATTTAATAGATCAACTACGATCCAGTCATCTAGTTGTTTTACACGATTGATGATATCCGTTAACATTGATGTCTTCCCAGAACCCCGAACACCGTAGATCATCGTTGTTTGGTATGGAGTATCAATGTGATCACCGGAATTTATCAGTTCATCAATATAGTCATCAATAATATTTTTCCGATCAAGAAATAAACGCGGGACTTTTCCAAAGTTAGGGTTAAATGGTGATCGATCTGCCAATGTCCTCATCCTTTCTATTATTTATTTTATTTACTTTTTGCATTTTTTGCAAATTTTGCATTTTTTGCATAAAATTTTGATTTTGCATTTTTTGCAAAAAAAAAGAGAACTAAGACATCCATCTTAATTCTTTAATTCAAATTACTCCTCATAAGGTAATTCAACCTTTACCTTTTCCAAAACATGCCCCTTCATAGCATCTAACAGTTCATTCATCCAGTAGCCGTTTTCCAGTGGAAGTTCGGTATCGAGGGCATAAACGGTCAATGTATAGTTGTGAACGCCTTCTGGTGGCCGCGGTCCAAGATAGTTGCGACTAATTGTTTGATCGCCGCCAACAAGGTAACCGGCAGCACTATTGTTTCCCTGAATAAAGTCATGCAATTCACGACTAGCATTTTCAGGTAAATGATTTAATTCAACTGGGATATTAGCTGCTGTCCAGTGAATCCATGCAAATCCGCAAACTGGAATCGCATCAAAGTCAACTAACGTTAACGCAAAGGTCTGGGTGCCAGCAGGTGCATCCTGAATATCAATTGGGAAAGAAACAATTGGATGATCTTTCAATTGGAATTCGGGCGCTGCTTTCTTTGCATATTTGTCAGGCAAAAAGCCGTGATCTAATGGAACATTAACTTTCATTTTTTCACCCTATTTCTTTTAAACTCTGTCATTATTATAACATCACGGACAAAAAAGAACCGTGCATGCTGCACGATTCTTCCATCATTATGCTTTTTTCATATAACGCATCGGTTCCGGATACAATTCTTGACGGAAACGGGTTGTTGCATTGTCTGTCCGCTTGTACTTGGTAATTGCAAGCTGGTTAAGCTCAGCTTTTGTTGACGCTTTCAAATATACTTTTCCTGACTGACATCCGACCATTAACCACATTTCAATCACTCTTTCTAATTAAAATTCCCCAAATCTCCCTGATTCATTCTCCAATTCGCTTAACCCTTTTCTTTATTTTGCCATAAAAAGTCGCCAATTAATAGAAAATATTTTGGATACAATTTTGATGTGCACTACAATTGATCCTTCAAAAGCGTGTCGACTGAGACTTGATACAAATTACTGATTTTGACCAAGTCACTTACACTCGGAGTGCTGATCTCCTTTTCCCAATTTGAAATCGTTTGTTGGGAAACAAATAAAATATTTGACACTTCTTCTTGGGTGTATCCCGAATTTTGACGAGCAATTTTCAGGTTTTTACCTAACTGCATCCTCCTACATCGCCTTTCTTTTTGAGATTGCTTTGTAGTTCTTTGCTATCATCACCGATCTCCTATCAACACCTTCATTGTATCGATTTT
>JADIMP010000003.1 GCA_017694665.1 Candidatus Gallilactobacillus intestinavium | reverse complement strand
TTAGTAATTAAGTTTTCGTTCTGCGCTGTATCTAGTAAATGATAAAAATCAGAAACTTTAATCATATTGTCTGGACAATCAATGATTGCCTGTTTTTCTTTTTCAAACATGTGTTATAATCTCCTTAGTGTTTGGTTTTGCTCTGCGTTTTACGCAGGGCTTTTATTTTTTCCACATCCAGTCGCACCATTCTTTCAAATAATTTTTATCCAAAATCATGTGGACTAATAGTACGATTAAAAATGTTATCCAACAGCCTATTGCCAACTTCGTTGAAATAACCCCTGAAACAATCGCAATTAAACAAATCGCCGTTTCAACTTTGCATATTGTGTTGGTTGCCTTTTTGCTCATTTAAATCACCACCTTTCAACCGTGTGCTTAGCTGCTTCAACTTTTGCCTTAAATCTGTTCTTCGATTTATAAATCAAGAACTCTTGATAAATATCTTCATCTATCCAAAGTTCATATTTAGAAGGTTGAATAAATGCGTCTCGATATTGAGTTTTCAAACATTCTTCTTTTCTACGATTGAAAGTAGAATTAGAATATCCATACTTATCAACGAATTCTTTCTTTGATAACCAGTTCCGAGACATATTAATCACCTCTATCTGATTCTGAACTTTGAAATGATTCGCAAAACTAATTCGTTTGCTTTCGTTGAATCAACATCGCCTGTGATATAGCCTTGAACTGTTTGTTTATTTTTATAACCAAATGCAGTGGCAATATCTTGATAAGACACATCATTTTTTTGCATCCATTCAATTATTTTTTTTCGACCACTTTCTAAAGTAAGTTCTGCCAATGTAATCACTCCTTTCTGGTAAAATATATCTATCTCCTTATGGAGGGAGGTGAAAAAATATGAAGTTTTATGATTGGATTTTAAAATTCGATAAAGTTGATTTGCCTATTGGAGATTTAGCTCGTGATATTAAAAATGATGCTAATTTTCCAAAAGATTTAACAACTTGGTCCGAATTAGAAAATTACCTTCCAACTAGTGAAGGCGCTGTTTATGAAACTGCAAAGAATGCTTTTAATTACTTTCTTTCTGAGTTTCAATAATTAAAACTTCATATTCATCGGGAAGTTCAATATCTTTTCCGTATTTGCCAACCACTTTACAAGTTTGGTATTTTCCACCTTTAAGATGTTGAACTTCTTTTAGTTGCTTAAGTTGCTTAAGATGCTTTAATACTTCCTTAAGCAACTTTTTTGATTCTTCGTCTAATGAAATTTCAACTTTAAACTTTGAATTCATTCCACATTTCCTTTCTATTTAGTTTTCAAAGAACTACCAACCCGCCCGCTTACCGTCAGAAAAAAAGTAACAAAAAAGAATAAAATTTTATTGACCCAATCAACACAGAAGTGTAGTATATAGGTGTATTAAATAACCGCATATAAAGATTTATTAAACCAATTAACCCGCCAAGATTATTGCTTTATTGGTCTTTATTTGCTGACGTTTTTTATTACTAATTAACTTACGAGTATTATACTACACTTAAAAGTTGTTATAGTCAACATAAAAATTACACTTTTTTGTAGTTTAATGCTGGAGAAATTGGAGAAGTGTTGATATGACAATATTTGATAGGATCAAAAAATTAGCCAAAGAACATTCTAAAACACTAAGACAAGTTACTGACGATCTCCAACTTAGTCAGAATTATATATATAATTTAAAGAAGTCTGGTAAGCAGCCTAATGCTACAACTTTAGAAAAGTTTGCCGATTATTTCCATGTATCTGTGGACTATCTTTTAGGTCGTGAAGATGAAAAATCAACATCTGATCAAAAAGATTTAAAAAAATTCTTGGATGATAATTTAAACTATGGAATGACTTATGATGGTCAAAATCTAACAGATGAAGAAAAAGAACGGTTAAAAATTGCTTTAACGCAAGTCTTTTACAAGTACAAAGATAAATTTAAAAAGGATTGATGCTGTTGGAATACTCAAATTTAATAAATGAATTATGGAGTAAACATAAAACTTATAACCCTTTCACGATTTGTAATCAAAAAGAGATTCCAATTGAATATAAAGGAATAGACAAGCCAAAAGGAGATACGGTTTACCTATTTAATAAGCCTATCATTCTGTTATCTGATTCAATATCTGAATCTTCGGAACGTTATTTTGTTTGCGCACATGAATTAGCACATGTTGAATTGCATGATGGATTACAGAGTTACTACACTCAAAACCACACTACTTGCGCAAAGACGGAACATGAAGCTAATCTTTTCGCATTGAATCTATGTGAAAAATTTTATGAAGAAGAAAATGGCAAAAGTCCTGAATACTTTGATGAACTTTATAAACAATTTGGTGTCAGTGAAGATATGATGGAATATCTATAAAAGATGTCCAATAACTTTGAAGACATAAAAAGCTAAGGATTATATATCTAGGAGGAACATAAATGAAAAAATTAGTTACTTTAGGAGCTGCTGGATTAGTGGCTTTGACCTTAGCAGGATGTGGGAGTGAAACTAAAACAAATACAAATAGTAATGAAAAAGCTGAAAAAACAGTAAAAGGAACAACTGATAGTACAAGTGATAATACTTTCAAAGATAATACTTTTACAATGGCAAAAGAAAAAGTTTCTTACAAAATCACTAACGTAAAAACATTCCCTAGTGCAGGAGATCAAAACAAAAAAACAATCGTCTTAGAATGTGATATTACAAACAACGGAAACGAGCCCGCTGATTTAGCAGCCAAAGCAAATCCATATACATACGTTCATGCTTCACAAAAAACTAATAACGCTGAAAAAGAATTACAGCCTGGAACTATCGCTATCGATGATAATGGAAATAACCCTGAACAGGCTCGTGAAGATACTATGAATTCAAGTAAAGTTTTACCTCACAAAACAGTACAAGGTATGATTGCTTTCGATACGGTTGATGATTCCCCCGTCACTGTTACTTTTGAAAATCAAATATTTAAAAACATTGGATCAAAAACCTATAAAATCCAATAAAGATTTGTCCTAACCTTGATGACGTTAAAAGCTAGGAAAATTATTTTAGGAGGTATTATTAATGGCCAAAAAATTAAAAATTAATACATGGACAGCCATTTTTAATATTATTAATTGTGTTTTATTTACAGTTTCTTGGTTCGTCATTTTTGGTACTGCATTCACAGATGCTGCCGGTACTACATCTGGAGCAACAGGTGGCGCAGGTGCATTCTTCTATGTGATGGCTTGGATTGGCGTTATATTAAATGCTATTTGCATTTACCAATCACATAAACATGGTATCAAAATGACTGGAGGTATTTTGGGAACAATCGGTAGCGTTTGTTTCGGATTAACAGCATTACTTGCTTTTCCTGCTATTGTTTTATTAATTATTTCATGCGTACTTTTATTCCAACAACATGCTGCCAAAAATACAGATAATACAAGCATACAACATTAATGAAGAAGATTAATCATTTCTAATAACAAACAATAAAAACCACTCCTCTTCCCTCGCCAAAGTTTAGAGTAGTGGTTTACCAGAATTACCTATAAGGGCTTTTG
>JADIMP010000032.1 GCA_017694665.1 Candidatus Gallilactobacillus intestinavium | reverse complement strand
GGTTGCAATTCATGAAGGTGTAAAACACTGGCATGGGGCAACGAAAGATAGCTGGTTTTCACACATTGCTATCACAAAAGGCGAAAGTGAATGGTGTGAACCGGTTTCTGATGAAGAATATGATCAACTCGATAAATAAAAGGGAGGCTTTAAAATGGAAAAACAAACAGCCGGCCACGATCAGTTAGGCGATTTTGCTCCGCAGTTTGCTGAATTAAATGATGATGTTTTATTTGGTCAAGTTTGGGCGCGTGAGGACCAACTTAGTCCGCGTGATCGCAGCTTGATTACCATTGCAGCATTAATGACGAATGGGGATTACGAACAACTCAAGTATCATTTGCAACATGGAAAAGACAACGGAATCACGAAAGACGAAATTGTTGAAACGGTCACCCAATTAGCATTTTACGTAGGATGGCCTAAAGCTTGGACCGTTTTAAAAATGGCCAAGGAAATTTGGAAATAAAGTTAAAGAATGGAAATCAACTTAAAAGTGCAGGAAGTAAATTCAAAATTGAGAATTGGCTTCTAAACAGGTTAAATAAAGCTTTTAAAGATTGTAAGTAAATTCATAATGGGTCGGAGTTAATTCCGGCCTTTTTTAAGAGGGGATAGCTGATGTTACATGATAAATTACGATTAATCTCTCAGAAAAATAAGGGGACATCGAAAGCAATTGCAGAATATTTATTAAGTAATTCAACCAACTTAAGTCTTCTTGATGTAAAAGACGTTGCAAGGGAGACGTATACTTCGCAGGCATCGGTAATAAGACTTGTACAAAAATTAGGATTTTCAAAATGGAGATATTTTGTAAAAGAGTACATTCGTGAACAAACGTTCATGGATAAACTAGGGACAGTAAATGTCAATTTGCCATTTTCTAAAAATAGCACAACAAATGAGGTGATAGACAATGTATCAGCATTGGAAATTGAAAGTATAAAAAATACTCAGTATCTTTTAAATACAGATGATGTTAACAAAATTGTAGAAATAATTGAAAATTCGAACCGAATTGTTATCTTCTCACTTCAACCTAATTATTATATGGCCAGGTCGTTTAAACGGAAAATGCTAAGTATAGGAAAAAATATTGAAGTTGCAGAAGATGGCCAGTTTGGACTTAAAGCAGCTTCATTGGATAAAAATGATTGTGCAATTATTGTTTCGTATTCAGGAAGCGAATTTATAGGATCCGTTACTCAAGTAAAAAAGTTGAGAAAGAATATGGTTAAGACAATTGCAATTACAAGTGAGAGTAATAATTTTTTAATTAAAAATTCAGACTATCAAATAGAAATTCCAACAAATGAGCATTTATCGAATAAAATAGCTAATTATGCTTCAGAAATCTCCGTCAACTTCATTTTCGATATATTATTTTCAGTTATTTTCAAATATAATTTTGAAGACAATTTGAATTATAAAATTGTTAATTCCTTAGATTTAGAAAAAGCTAGATTTAATGATCAAATTGAAAGATAGTTTCACTAATTTTGAAATAGAAGGATAAAACATGAAATAAAAAATCGAAGTATATTCAATCTATTGTAAGCGCATACAACAGCTTATATCCTTTATTTGTAATAAAAAATAAAGGAAGCGATTGAAAATGAGTAAAAAGTATAATGCTTTGGCACAAGAGATTATCAAGCTCATTGGTGGATCGGGTAATGTAAAAGACGCGTATCATTGTCAAACAAGATTACGTTTCCACCTTATTGATGATCAGAAAGCACAAAAAGACAAGATCAATAAATTGGACGGAGTTACAAAAGTTCTTGAGAGTGGAGGACAATTTCAAGTTGTCATTGGTCCTCAGGTTGCAGATGTATTTGAAGAAATTGAAAAATACATTGACGTGTCAGGAGACAATAGCGAACAGCCCAATGAGAAAAAAGGATTTTGGAATACAGTAATTGATTTTGTATCAAATGTATTTCAACCAATCATTCCTGCTTTATCTGGTGCTGGAATGATAAAGGCACTATTAGCACTACTAATTGTTTTTAAATTAGTAACGGAAAAGTCGCAAACGTATATCATTTTAAACATGTTTGCAGATGGAATTTTTTATTTCTTACCGGTTTTATTAGCATACACCGAAGCGAAGAAATTGAAATGTAATCCGATTATTGCAGTCAGTGTGGCGGTAATTTTATTGCATCCGACCTTTACTAAAATGGTACTTGCTGGAAAAGCGGTTCATTTATTCGGATTCCTTCCAGTGTCATTAGTGAATTATGCATATAGTGTAATTCCGATTATTTTAATTATATTTGTTCAGAAATATGTCGAGAAGTTTTTCCATAAGGTAGTTCCTAAGGCAATTGAGTTGGTTTTTGTTCCGATGTTAACGATTTTGACAATGGGAATTCTGGGGTTAGTAATTTTAGGACCAATCGGTAATATTATTGGACAAGGATTGGCAAAAGTATTTACATACTTAAGCGTTAACGCAAGTTGGGTACCTGCATTACTAGTAGGTGGTTTATTACCAATAATGGTTATGTTTGGTATTCATAATGCAATCGCCCCATTGGGAGTTGTTCAACTAGCAACTAAAGGATTTGATAGTATTTTTGGCCCAGGATGTGTTGTGTCAAATATGGCACAAGCAACTGCTGGTGCCGTGGTTGCTTTTCGAACCAAAAATAAGAAAGAAAAAACCATTGCTGCTTCTGGATCGATAACAGCATATATGGGGATTACAGAACCAATTTTATATGGGGTAAACCTCCCTAAAAGATATCCTTTAATTGCCTCAATGATTGGTGGAGCATGTGGGGGACTTTATGCAGGACTCACTCACACCCATCGTTTTGCTACAGGATCTTCAGGATTACCAGCTATTCTTTTATACATTGGTAATAACACTTTTAAATATCTTATTAATATTATTATTGCAATTGTAATTGCGGTTGTTGTAACTGGAATTTTAACTTTAATTTTAAGTTATAAGTTTGAAGGTAAGGATGATAGTCAGCCAAATGAGTTAATTTCTCCAGTAAATGGAGAGGCTGAACCTATTTCAAATGCAAGTGATCAGGCCTTTTCTGATGGTTCTCTAGGTAAGGGAATTGTAGTAAAGAATCCTCAAAGTAATAAAGTTGTGGCACCTATTTCAGGAACAGTAACAAATCTTTTTCCAACGCTTCATGCAATTGGAATTACTTCCGATCAAGGAATCGAAGTATTGATTCATATTGGAATTAATACAGTTGAGTTAAAAGGAAAATATTTTAAGGCCATGGTTAAACAAGGCGATCACGTAAATAAAGGCCAATTACTTATTGACTTTGATAGAAAGAAAATTAAGGAAGCTGGCTACTCAATTGAAACAATGATGGTAATTACTAATTCGCAAAATTATAAAGAGGTTAAGCTAGAGGATCATAATCAAAAAATTAATGTAGAGGGGATAGAAGCGTAATGTATTATTCAAAATTGAAACCATTTCCGCCGAATTTCCTTTGGGGTGCTTCTACGTCAGCATATCAAGTTGAAGGAGCATATAAGGAAGATGGCAAAGGGCTATCTGTGCAGGACTTACACTTATTAAACGAACATAAAATGGATTTTAGGGATGCAAGTGACTTTTATCATCATTATAAAAAGGACATTTTAATGATGAAAGAATTGGGCCTGAAAGCATATAGATTTTCAATTTCATGGAGTAGGGTTTTACCCACTGGAAAAGGTGATTTAAACAAAAAAGGTATAGAATTTTATGATAAAGTTGTCGATTTGTTAATAGAAAATCAAATTGAACCGGTAGTAACTCTCTATCATTTTGATTTACCGTTAAAAATTGAGAAAGATGGTGGGTGGTTTAATCGGCAAACAATTAATGATTTCGAGAACTATGCAAGAATCTTATTTGAACATTTTAAAGGAAGAGTTCGTTACTGGCTAACTATAAATGAACAGAATGCAATGGTTAATCATCCGGGTGCAGTTTATCCGCAGGGGTTAACGATGCCTTCTAAAAAAGAACTATATCAGCAAAGTCATAATATGTTTGTTGCAGCTGCCAAGGTCACTAAGTTGTGCCATGAATTATTACCTGATGCTAAAATCGGTCCAGCTCCTAATATTACAGCGATTTATCCTCAAAGTTGTAATCCAGAAGATGTTATTGCCGCGGATAATTGGGAAACGATTCGGTGTTGGACGTACTTAGATGTTGCTGTTTATGGTAAATATAACTCGCTAGCATGGAGTTATATGAAAGAAAAAGGAATAGCACCTCAGATATATCCTGGAGATATGGATATTATAAAGAACAATAAACCAGATTTTATTGGCGTTAATTACTATGCAACTGCAACGGTTGCTCAAAGCCATAATGATGGTACAGACGTTTCTGCTCGAGCTGGAGACCAGCAAGTAATGTTGGGAGAAGAAGGAGTTTATCGGAGTGCGGAAAATAATTATATTAAAGAGACCGAATATGGATGGAAAATTGATCCGGTTGGATTAAGAACAACGTTAAGGAGGGTATATAGTCGGTATAACCTTCCGCTATTAATTACTGAAAATGGAATTGGTGCAAAAGACCAGCTAATGAACGGACAAGTAAAAGATGATTATAGAATTAGTTACTTTAAAGATCACTTTTATCAGGCACAATTAGCACTGACAGATGGCGTCGAGTTGATAGGATATTGTCCGTGGTCATTTATTGATCTGGTAAGTACTCACCAAGGGTTCGATAAAAGATACGGGTTTGTTTACGTTGATAAAAATCATGATAATCGAAGAATAAAGAAAGATAGTTTTTATTGGTATAAAGATGTTATTAAATCAAATGGAAGTAAATTGAAAGGAAGCTGATTTTATGGAATATACAATCCTTGGTAATTCAGAAATTAAGGTATCGCGCATTTGTATGGGCGGAATGAGTTTTGGAGATCCAGCAAATGGCCAGCATACATGGACTTTAAATCAAGATCAAACATCGGAAGTTATTAAGACGGGGCTTGAAAATGGAATTACATTTTTTGATACAGCGGCTGCTTATCAAAATGGAACAAGTGAAATTTACATGGGAAAAGCCCTTAATGAAAATGTCAAACGTGATGACATTGTGGTGGCAACTAAGTTTCTGCCGCGAACACAATATGAAATTGATCAAAAAATCACTGGTCAAGAACATGTTGAAAATTCATTAGATGCAAGTTTAAAACGATTAAATATGGATTATGTTGATCTATATATTTACCATATGTGGGATTATCGCACTCCACTTGAAGAGATCATGGAAGGCCTTGATAACGTGGTGAAAAAAGGAAAAGCTCGTGCAATTGGAATTTCAAACTGTTATGCTTATCAAATGGTTAAAGCAAATGATTTTGCACGTGCAAATGGACTGACACCGTTAACTTCAATGCAAAGTCAATATAATTTGATTTATCGTGAAGATGAACGGGAAATTATTCCAGCAAGTATGGAAGAAAAGATCGCATTAACTCCGTACAGCGGACTAGCAGCAGGGCGATTGGCAAAGCATTATGATGAAACTTCAAAGCGTCTTCGCGAGGACGAATATAATCGGATTAAATACGCGTCTACAAAAGACCAAGACAGACTAGTAATTGATCGGGTAATGGAACTTGCAGAAAAAAGAGAAGTAACAATGAGCGAAATTTCATTAGCGTGGCTTCTTTCGAAAACAACTGCTCCATTAGTTGGGATGACAAAGAAAAAACATGTTGCTCTTGCAAATAAAGCAACGAATTTAAAATTATCTGATGAAGAAATTTATTTTTTGGAAGAGCCGTATGTACCTCATAAATTAACCGGGGTAATGTCTCAAAATCGTCCTGATGCAGATCCAAGCACCCAAGTTTGGATGAAAACGGCAGATCAGTTAGAGAAAATTTATCATTAATCGTTCATAGAATAAAAACATGATTATAATAGAGATACTGGCGTTTGGTCAGTATCTTTTTTATAAGGATGGGAATTTGGAAATGACAAAAAGACAGCGAAATTGGGTAATGGCATCGTTGCTTTTGGCAAGTATCATGTCTGGCTTGGACGCAACGATTATTAATACGGCGTTACCAGCGATTATTTCGGATTTACACGGAATCCAGTATATGGGCTGGATCGTAGCCGTTTTTCTTTTAGGAATGGCGGTTTTTTCACCGCTTTGGGGGAAACTTGGCGATCGAATCGGAAATAAGAAGGCCTTTGGATTATCGATTTTGATTTTTATCGTTTCATCGATGATTGAAGGAACGGCAGGTAATATCTGGGTATTTATTATTGCGCGGACCTTTATGGGAATTGGAGCCGGTGGAATGGGTTCGATTCCATATATTATTTTGGCCCAGTTATACCGGAACATTCACCGGCGGTCGCAGGGCCTAGCCTATATTTCGGCTGCATGGAGCGGGGCCACGATTATTGGCCCGTTAGTCGGTGGCTGGATCGTTGATACGTTAAACTGGCATTGGGTATTTTATATTAACCTCCCAATTGGGATCATCACGATTTTAATTTTGAACGTCTTCTTTAAGGAACAGGTTGAAGTAATTCGAACGCCATTTGACTACCGGGGTTCAGTCTTTTTGATCATCGGCTTGGCATTTGCGTTAATGGGAATTCAACTCCTCGGGATGGTTGCGTGGGAATGGATCGTCGGTTTACTTTTAATTGGCGGAATTTTATTGATTCTATTTTGGAAAAACGAGCAGCTGGTCAATGATCCGATTATTCCAACGCATCTCTTTAAATCTTCGAAACTGGTTAAAGACTTAGTGATTTTTGCACTCGCATGGGGTGGAACGATTTCGTTCAGTATCTATGCGCCAATGTGGGCTCAAGGGTTGCTGGCGATGACTGCGCTGATTGGGGGAATGACCCAAATTCCGGGTTCGATTTTTGACTTTGTCGGGTCGCAGTTAACGCATTCGTTTCGGAGAAAAATTGGCGATCAAAATACGATTACGCTGGCT
>JADIMP010000031.1 GCA_017694665.1 Candidatus Gallilactobacillus intestinavium | reverse complement strand
CAAATCGTTAATTTTAGATTGATCAGCAAATAAAGTTATATATCCCTTAAGCTTATTGTCACTAATCAATTTATTTGTAGAAAACATTAATTCATTTGAATCAATTATGACATTTCGATCTTGAATCGGATCTTTATCTTCTACAGTTTGCTTAAAGAACAAATTATATAATTTGTCATCAATCAAAGTATTTTCCTGTATATTAGGAAAAATCGAATAAGCAAAATTATTAATTGCAATTATTTTATTTTTGGTATTTATAGCAATTAATCCTTCATTGATATTATTAGTTATCAAAGACAATTCTGTTAATTTAGTTGATATTTCCTCAGGTTCCATATTCAGTAAAGACTTATGTAATTTTCTGGATAAAATAATGGCTAATACAATACCAAACAGTAATCCTAATAATGAACCAAATAAAATTGGCATTAAGCTTCTAAAAATTAATTTATGAATATTTTTCTCAGTTAAACCTACACATACAATACCTATTTGTTTATGTTTTGAATTATAAATAGGTTTAAAAATACGATAACCATATCCTAAAATCCCATATTCTTTAGAAAAATGACTTTTTCCATGTAATGATTTAGCTGCATCAGATAAATTACTAAATTTTTTACCAATACAATTTTTATCAGGGTGAGAATATCTAATTAATTTATTATTTAAAACAACAATAAAATCTACTTTTTCACTTGTCCTTAATTGATTAGTATATTTTTCAATCGGATTATTTTTAGTTGGAAAATAATTATGTTGTTTTAATGTGTTTTTAACAACTTTAGAACTCTTTACTATATTTGCGGTACTATTAATATTTTCTTTAATTACATTTGTCTCTGAATTAACAACATGTATTGTAGTCAAAAAAGTTGTAGCAAAAAATGAACAACTAATGACCACTATAATTAATAAAATAATTTGCTTTCTAAAAGTTAACTTTTTCATATACCTAATTATTTAACATCATTATCACTATAGCCCTGCGTCAATGTTTGATGAAAATTCTCATAACTGACTGAGATCATATCTTTTAATGCAGGTTCTGTATAAGATCCTATATGAGGAGTCATAATAACTCTAGGATATAGACTACATAAATCATCAACAAGTTGATTTTTCGTAGATGATCCATCAAAATTCTTACCAAAAATTTCTCTTTCATTAGGTAAAACATCTGTAGCTAAACCATAAATTTTATGATTAACTAATGCATCATAAACTGATTTATAATCAACAACTTCACTTCTTGCAGTATTAACTAATACAGCATTATCTTTCATTAATTTGAGTTCATCTTTTCCAATTAAATTATCATTCTCACCTTTTATATAAGGAACATGCAAAGAAATAATATCAGATTGTTGTAATAATTCTGTTAAAGAAGTAAATTCAACAATTTCCTTGGCATAATCGGTAGGATAAGGATCATATCCTAAAACTTTAACTCCCATATTTTTGTATAATTTTGCTTCTGTTAAAACAATTTTTCCGGTACCTATTATTCCTACCACTCCAGAATGAATTTCATTAGAAAAAGTATTCAAATCTACTTTAAAGTTATGTTTTAACGTATTAGTAATGGCTAAGCTAACTTTTCTAAACAAAATCATTCCTAAAGTTAAAGATAATTCTGCTACTGCATAGGGAGAATATCCGGGAACTCTAGCAACTTTCATATCAAATTTTTTGATAGCATTTAAATCAATATGATCTAGCCCAACAGTTCTTGTAAATACATACTTAATTCCCCATTCATTTAATTTAGATAAATTGGTTTCATCTCCAACACAATTACCACGTAACAGAACAGCATCTGATCCTTTTGCGGTATTAATATTATCATGAGTTAATAAGTCTTCTATCAAGTTCAAATCATAATTATACTTATTTAATTTTTCAAAATATTCTTTTTCGTTTTTTCGAACACCATACGCTGTAATCTTAAACATTTTATTTTTCACCCTTTCAATTAAAAAATATGTAATTGACTAATCATATTTAAAATAATGATCCAAATAGGAGCAGCAACAACTGCACAAAATGTTGAAATAAATGATGCATTCGATGTAAACAATGCTTCACGATCAAAACTTATAGCATATGCAGCTGCAACTGTAGCTGTAGGAGTTGCCATCATAATTACTATCGTAGCTAAGGCAACATAGCTGACAGGTAAAATATGAGTAATAGTTAATATCAATAATAAAATAATATTTAATACAGGAACTAACACAACTTTGTTAAAACTGTAATACCAAGATAGTTTATCTGTGGCAGCATTTTTAAATGAAATTGAACCTAATGTTGTACCAATAGATAACCATGCTAATGGAGAAGCTAAGTTAGCTAAATATTCTAATGGTTTATATAACCATAAAGCTGTTTGATCAATTCTATAAAAAGCAACATGAATTATTGGAGCATTTGCAGCAACAACCCCTTTTACTGCTTGGTGCACAGTAACTGAAGGAACGTATTTTTGGCAAATCCATAAAATAAATCCACCTATAGTGGCAATAACAACCGGATTTAAAAACATCTTTTTGATGTTTTCTAATTTCATCTTTAACCCTGACATTTTAATATAAGCATACGAATATAGAAAAATACGATAACCAATATTAAAAATAGAACTATACATAATTCCTTTAGCTCCATAAATTGCGCCTACAATTGGAATACCAAAAAACGTTGTTGAACCAAACGTGGTTAAAATAGATAAAACATCTTTTTTATCTTTTTTATATTTACTATAAGGAATTGGAGAAACAAAGATTAAAACAATATAAATAATAATTCCCCAAATTAAAACATTTAATCCTTGTTTAAACGTTTGATTATTAATAGGCTGCATAAAAGAATTAAATGCTAAAGCCGGAATAGCAACTGTCAAAACAACTTTTGACAACATCTTGCCAAACTTTTCAGTAAAAATATTCTTCTTTCTTAAAAAGAATCCCAATAAAATAATACTAACTGTCGAAACAATCGAATCAATAATTGCTTGATTTGTGAATGTCTTTTCAATAATATTTCCAATATTCATCTTATAAAATTCCTTTCTTAATGTAATAAGTAAACCTTACAAGATAATATAAGCATTATATTGTGAATTATTGAACATTATTTAATTAATTAAACTTTTGTAACTTTTGTAAACAAAAAAACGATAGAGAAAGATCTCTATCGTTTTTAAATATAATAAATTATAGAAATTAATAAATTATTTACTAAAATCTACTACCATTCGGCCTTCAATCTTGCCGGCTTTCATTTCATCAATAATATCATTAACTTCGTCTAATTTACGAGTAGCAACGATTGGATGAATATCACCTTCAGCAGCTAATTGGAAAGCTTCTGCTAAATCTTGACGAGTACCAACTAAAGAACCAGCAACTTCAATACCATCTAAAACAGTCTTTACAATTGACAATGCCATGTCACCTTTAGGTAATCCAACAGCAACAACCTTACCACCAGCACGTAAAGAACCAACCGCTTGAGTAAATGCTATTTGTGAGACAGCTGTTACAACTGCTGCATGGGCTCCGCCAAATTGTTCTTGGGCAAATTTACCTGAATCAGCATCTTTAGAATTGAAAGTTAAATCAGCACCAACTTTTTTAGCTGAAACTAATTTATCATCATTAATATCAACAGCTAAAACATGAGCTTTAAATACATTTTTAGCCCATTGAATAGCTAAATTACCAAGTCCACCACAACCGTAAATTGCTACCCATTGTCCTGGACGAATATTAGAAGTCTTTAAAGCTTTATAAGTAGTAACTCCAGCACAAGTAATTGAACTTGCAGCAACTGGGTCTAAATTGTCAGGTACTTTAACTGCATAGTTAGCTTTGATGATACATTCTTCAGCCATACCACCATCCATATTATATCCAGCATTAATAACGTTACGACATAATGTTTCACGTCCACTTACACAATATTCACAATGTCCACAGCCACCGGCAAACCAAGCAATTGATACTCGATCACCAATTTTTAAATTAGTTACTTCACTACCAACTTCAGTAACTTTACCAATTCCTTCATGACCAATAATTCTGCCTGGGACTTCTCCAAAATCACCATTAGCAACATGGATATCTGTATGACATAAACCACAGTATTCCATTTTTACTAATACTTCATCATTCTTAATTGGACGTAATGTAACATCCTTAATATCTACATAGCCATCTGAATTATCGCGAACAACAGCTGCTCTCATAAAATAACATCTCCTCCGTTAATTAATTACATTTTCAATTCTAGTACAATTAATTTATTTTGTTAAATTAGTAACAATATAAATTATTAAGAATATATTGATAAAGATTGATCTTAATGTTCTTAATTTAATTAAAAAAATTAATAAACTAATTAATTGTGAATTTTGAGCAAAAAAAATAAAGCCTCAACAAAAGTTAAGACTTTAAAATTAATTTATCATTGAATTAAGCAATTGTTCCTTCAACAGTTTCAATATCTTTCTTTCCATCAAACTCAACTATTGCTGTAATAGCCGCTGTAATTCCCTTTACTGCATTATCTAAAGACATTGACGGAGTATTGGGACGGCTAATTACTTGATCTGGTAAAAATGGAATATGCATAAAACCAGCTTTAATATTATTAAATTCTTTGTCACGCATGTATTGAACTTGATACATCACATGATTACATACAAAAGTTCCAGCGGTATTTGAAATAACTCCTGGTAAACCAGCTTCACGAATTGCTTTAACCATTGCTTTAATTGGTAATTGAGTAAAGTAAGCTGGTGCTCCATCTTCATGAATTGGTTGATTCAATGGTTGATTACCTTCATTATCCTGAATTCTACCATCATCAAAATTAATGGCTACACGTTCAGGAGTAATCGCGTAACGTCCACCAGCTTGACCAATATTCAAAACATAATCTGGATGAACCTCTTTAATTTTTTCACGAATTACTTGCGCACTTTTATTAAATACCGTTGGTATTTCTAACTTGATAATATTGGCTCCTGCAATTTGATCTGGTAATCTTTTTACCGCTTCGATTGCAGGATTAATTTTATCTCCACCAAATGGATCAAAACCTGTTACTAAAATCTTCATTAGTATTCTCCTCACTAAACTAAAATTAAAATGCTAAGAAATACATTAATCCTATTTGTACAATTAATAAAATAATTGCAATTGGTGCTTGTTGTTTGATAACTCCTAATTCATCAGTCATATCCATTAATGCTACTGGTAATGCATTAAAGTTAGCCGCCATTGGGGTTATTAATGTACCACAATAACCTGCGGTCATACCAATTGCAGCTACAACAACTGGATTAGCACCTTGAGCAATAACAAATGGAATTCCAATTCCTGCAGTAATTACTGAAAAGGCTGCAAAAGCATTTCCCATAATTGCTGTAAATATAAACATTGCAATACAATACAACGCAACACCTAATAAATGATTTCCCGTTGGAAATACATGTGAAATAGTCTTAGAAATTAAAACTCCTACTCCAGAAGCAGTAAACATTACTCCTAACATAGATAATAATTGAGGTAAAATCCCCGCTGTTCCTAAAGCCTGAATCATTCTAGCTGAATCATGATAAGTATCTTTAGGTTTTTCTTTAGTTAAAACAACCGCTGAAAGCAATGCCAGAACTGACGCAATTCCAATTGCAATTTGTCCACCTAATTTAGTAAATTGAGCAATTAAAATTGAAGAAAGAGCCAAAATAATACTTGGTAAAAAGATCCAACCACGATATTTTTTGGCAGCAGTTTCAGCAATTTTCGTATCAATTTGAGCCAAATTACCGACTTTAACCTGTTTAAATAATGACAATAAACCAATTATTACAATAAGAATCCCAATTATTTCATTTGGTAAATAATTACCAATTAAGAAAATAGCAGCTAAAATTAGCCAAAAAATTCCTGTACCAATGTGCGTTTTACTAGCTTTGTCACGCAAAGATTCAATTCCCGCAAGTAACATTAAAACACCAATTAAGGCATAAAAAATATCTAGAATCTGTTTTAACATTATTTATCCTCCTTAATTGTGTCATCATTCATTGATTTTAATTTTTTATCAAAATGCATGTTATATAACCAAACAATAACTAAAGTTACTAAACATACTGGAATTGACCACAACGAAATGCTAGTTGGCTTAATTGCATGTCCCAATGATTTCATAGTACTAGCCATTAATAACACACCACTGGAAGCAATAAATAAGTTTTGGCCAAAGAAATTACCAAAATTATCTGTGGCTGCCGAACGCCCTTTAATTAACTCTATTTGATCCTTATTTAATTTATGCTTCACACTAGCTGCCGCTTGAGCCATTGGACTAATTAACGGTCTAACAAATTGAACCTGACCTTGAATATTAATACCACACATTCCAGTAACATCACGTAAAATTAAATAATAATTTTGTAACTTACCAGGTGTAATATTTTTAAACTTTTTAATGATATTAATTGCCGCTTCACGTAAACCAAATCTTTCTACTACTCCAATCATTGGTAAGGCTAAACAAAATAAAGAAACCATCCGGTTATCCATAAATCCCTTACCTAACATGGTTAGCATATGCGTAATACTCATTCCTGATGCTAAACCAGTTGTGATTGCAGCAATAATTACAACTGCCAAAGTATCTAATTTAAACGCAAAACCTAAAACAATTATCAGTACTCCAATTAATTTAACGTATTCCATTTCACCACCACTTTCTTATCATTTTTTAAATTTATTCTAATCGTTTATTAATGTTTTTACAAATGAAATCAAAAAACGCGTTAAATATCAAATTTAACGCGTTAAAGATAAATTATATTAAATTAAAAATTTCATCTTTTAATTTTTTTATCATTAGATTATCGTTTTGATTAAAACACTGATTATCAATAATTTTAATTATTTCAGTTGGTTCGTTATTTAATATAATAATTTTTTGCCCAAGCTTAATTGCCTCATTAACATCATGCGTTACTATTAGCATTGAAAATTTATCTTTTTTCCATTGATTTAATAAAACATTTTGTATACGTAACCTAGTACTTGGATCTAAAGCTCCAAACGGCTCATCTAACAATAATAATTGAGGATGATTTATTAAAACTCTGATTAACATTACTCGCTGAATTTGTCCGCCGGATAAATCAAATACATATTTATCTTTTTGATCAAATAATTCTACTGCTTGTAATAATTCATTTGCTTCTTTTTCAACTTCACTTGGATCAGCCTTATTAGACTTTGGTCCAAAAATTACATTTTGTTTAACTGTTAACCAGGGAAATAGTGATTGTTGTTGGGCCACTATTCCAATTCTTTTTTTAGTTTGATAATTTTCTTGTCCATCTAATAAGATTTTCCCTCTAGTTGGTAAAATTTTCTTATCTATTAATTTTAATAAAGTACTCTTACCACATCCAGATGGTCCTACTATCGCAATACTACAATTATTTTCTAAATTAAAAGTAATATCTTTTAATATAGTTTTACTAGAATCGTAATTTGCACTTACATTTTTAACTTGTAACATCATTTATCTCACTTAATTAAATCAATATTTAAAAAATGCGTAATTTGTCTATTAGACAAATTACGGTTAATTGCTTGATTTTTAATTAAAAACTTTGTAATCAGCAATAAAGATCTAGGAAAAATTTTATTATTAAACTGCTTTTCTTTCTTAATTGATGGATATTGAGATTCTGACATCATCGTTTTTGCAGTTGAAATAGGAATATCTACTTGTTTAGCGGCATCAGCATAAATCTTACTTTTATGTAAATTAGAATTGTAATCTCGATGCATTTTACTTAAACAATTAATAATTGCCAGCGCTACTTTATGATGTTCGGTAATAAACTGATTACGCATTAACGTCACATTAGCTGTTAAATATCCCTCATTATGTAAAGTTTTACTACTTATTAATACATGACCGTCTTTCTTTAATTGTGATAAAGTTGGTTCCCAAGTATATGCAGCTTTAATATCACCACGTTCCCAAGCTGAAACAATATCTTGAGTGTCCATATCCATTAATTTCACCTTTTTAATGTGATGTAAATTTAAAACAGTTTCTAAACTATATTGAGAAGTACAAGCAAATGGCGTAGCTACCATGTGACCACTTAAAGCATTTAAAGAATTAATGTGACTATTATTTTTAACTATTAAAGCTTCATTTTTTTCAATTACATCATTAACCCAAACTAATTTAACAGGAATATGCTTATCTAGGGCAATAACTGCATTAGTATCTCCCATGGTTGCCATATCAATACTTCCACTCATTAATGCTTTATTTGCATCAACACCAGAATCAAATACAATAAATTTAGCTCGATATCCATATTTTTTTAACGCTTTATTTAATGATCCATTTGATCGTACGACTGCTACATCATTAGGAACATTTAAAATTCCAATTTTAACTGTCTTAATTTCATTAGCACTTTTATGTTTATAACTATCATTATCCTTAAAATACAAGAATCCTAATACAATAAGAAAGATAACTAATACTAATAATAACCACCAATAATATTTCTTTTTCATAAATTACCTTTCCAAAAGATAATATGTTTTTCTAACTCTCGCAAAATAACATCTAATGCTATTCCAGTAATACCTAAGATAATGATCCCAACAAACATCACACTACTATTTAAGTATTTAGAAGCGTTAATAATCATCCAACCAATGCCATCAGTTGCAGCAATCAT
>JADIMP010000030.1 GCA_017694665.1 Candidatus Gallilactobacillus intestinavium | reverse complement strand
AAAAAGTATTTAAATTTGATGAAAAAATATCGCGGGCGTCAATTATAAAATTGATGCCTTTTTTGTTGCTCTCGGAGAGATGAAACTGCGATATTAAACATTGAAAAAGTGCAGAATCCATACTGCAGATTAAAAAATATTGTGACGTGGTTAATTGTTTCGTGACGTTTTATGATTAGCCAAGGTCAGTGGGTAAATGTTGCAAGCCCACACGTATAAAGATACGGAGCCTAAGTTAAATGAATATTTAATAAGGTAAAAAGCAATGATGAGGCTAAACTTCGCCATTTATTACGACTGGAGTTAAGCATGACAGTAAGACTGATAATGATTAAAGATTTATGATCGAGTCGTGAAAGTTATGTAGTTACTCGTAAGCGGATAATGGACTTTAGTACCCTGACAGGGAATTTACCATAGAAGATATGAAAATATGACACGCAGGGCAGGGAGAAGCGTGGAAAAAGGTAAAGGATTATCTGGAATGATAATTAAAGTAAATGTCACTGCATGACGCGACTGATTGGCCGACGGCAAAGGCTTGGTTAGTAAGTGCATATTTCCTTTTAATAAGCAATAGGGAAAGTATGCACTCTTCTCCCTCTTAACCTCTAGCAAACATTTGATTGTTGTTGAAGTCAATGGTTTATTTCCTTTTAAGCTTATTTTTTTAATAAAATGACATACAGAATAATGGTGTATGTCATTTTGAGGTAATTAAAAGAATTATTTTTTATTATAAAATTCTTTATTGATTTGGTTGACTATTTGGCCATTTGAATCAATGATTTGATATGCGTTAACGCTGAGTAAATTATAGTTTTCAATTATGGGTTGAATATCTTTATATTCGGCCTTTTTTATTGTTGGAAATTTTATATTTTTTGATTTTGAATATAAATTAATTCCAGTTGGTAACTCTTCAAGCAGCTTGGATTTGGTTATTTTTTTCTTATTGTCTGAATTTGGAGAGTATTTGAAATAATTTGCTAATTTATTAACTCCAATTTGGTTTTCGATTGGTTTGTAATTTATTAATCCATGTGGCCATAAATTTTGAATTTTTAATTTATTTAAATTTGGGACATTTTTGAGTAGTAAATGAATATGGAATGATTTATTTTGTTGTAATTCGTTGATTCTTATGAAGCCTAGATTTTTATTTTTTGATTTTAGCTTGCGTATGAATTTATTAAAATCTTTGTTAAGTTGGCTAGGATCATAGTTGGGGTATTTGTAAGTTAATGTTATAAATGATTCATTATCAGGTGAACCGATAAAGTTGAATTTAATTAAGGTTTGTAATTTTGCGCTTGATACATAATTGCTATTTTTATGATTTCGTTTGGATGAATGAGTAATTTTTTTGATTTTTTTATTTTTATTTTCATAGTAATTATTATTTATTTTTTTTATTGGGAAAGATTTAGGTTGTTGTTGGGTATAATTAATTTGGATTTTATTATTATTCTCGTATATGGTTATTTTATCATTTGGTTTAATTTTTTTATTATTTTTTTTGATGATCATTAAGTAATGTCCTTTCTTTGTTAATTTATTAACAGTCTAAGTAAATAAAAAATATTAAAAAATTTTTTCAATAAAAATGTCGTGAAGTATTATCTGGGTATTTGAAAATGAAATTTGGTGGGATTTTTTTATTAAAAGGATCAGATTAAGAATGAGGAATGGATTTAAAATTGGGATTAATAATGGGGAAGTTAAGATTATGTGATGGTGTTGGTTTTGTATATTGGGTGAAATATGGGAATAAATAAAGGGTTGAGATTAATAAAGTGTTTGATGGAATGATTTGGAGTTTCGGGTAATGAAGTTGGGGAATTAGGAGTAAATGGAATTTATATGATTGGTAGAAGAAGTAGGAAAGGGGTATTGTGGTGGAAATGTATTTATATTTGGTAAGTAGTTATTAAAGTAAGATTGATGTTTAGTTTGGGATATGTAGTTAGTGATTTTTATAAGCTAAATTGATTAATAGTGAGTATTGGTGATATTAGTATTTAGTATTAATTGAATTTAAGAATAGTAAGTGGTTGGAGTTGGTGTTATTGGAGTAGGTATTAGTAAATTGTATTAATTTGTGATTTTAATAGTTGATTTATATTTTTTTATATGAATAATATTTTTATTAATTAATAAATGAAATAAATGAATATATATGTTATAAAGTATTACTATTATTAAATTGAAGAAAATAAAAAAAATAAATGGTCATTATGATATTAATGGCCATTTTTGATTTGCTTTGAAATTCGATAAACGGTTGATTTACTTACGTTAAATGCCCGAGCTGTTTCATTGTAACTGTGGTTCTGGGTATATTCGTAAATCGCTTGATAGTGAGGTGTAATTTTTCTTTTAGGTCTTCCTTCGTGGAAATTCGGATTATTTTTCTTTGCAAATTCTTTTCCTTCACGTGATCTTTCGACGATTAAGTCGCGTTCCATTTCAGCAACACTTAGTAAGGTTCTTAAAATCATTTTTCCCATTGGGGTGTTTTCAATAGTTCCCAGATTTAATACAGAGATTTTAATGCCGTTATTTAATAAGGGTTCAACCGCATTTAAAGCTTCTCGAGTATTTCTTGCAAAGCGATCCAATTTAGTGACGTATAAGGTATCGCCTGATTTTAGTTGCTTTAAAAGCTTTGAAAATTCTGGACGCTTGGTTGTAGTTCCAGTGTATTTTTCTCGATAAATATTTTTAAGTGGTATGTTTGCCTTTTGGGTAAGTTCATTAACCTGTTCCTCAAGGCTTTGTGAAACGGTACTGACTCGTGCATATCCGTAAATCATATTTTTCCTCCAGTAAAATAATATATAAAGTTATTTTTAATTTATATATTATTTTATCATGTAATTTCTGAATACAGTTAATGAATACGCGTGGTTAATTGATTTTTAATGAAATCGTAGTGTATTCAAAAACTATGTAGTTAATGAATACGATGCGGATGGATTTCATTAAAAAGATATTCGTATCGCGGTAAATAAAGCATTGAAATTTTCGGGGGGGGGGTGCTATAATAATATAGGTAAAATTATTAATGTTATATATCGTTAAATCTTAATGTTTTAATGGTTTCTGGTATTTAATGTACGGAAATAAAAAAGATTGGAGTTTTTCTGATGAAACGAAATAATAATTCAAAGGAACATGTTAAGCTTTATAAAAGTAAGAAGAAATGGGTCGCTGCAACGATTTTTACGACCGCTTTAGGAATTGCTGGAGTGGCTGCAACCGAAAATGTTAGTGCCAACGGTGTTAATTCCAGTTCAGTGAACTCATCTTCAGCTTCACAGGTTTCAAGTTCATCGGTTAAACCGGCATCAAGTGTAGTATTACGTTCAAGTTCACAATCGAGTGCAAAAAAAATAAGCACTTCCAGTGCAACTTCACAAAGTAATAAT
>JADIMP010000029.1 GCA_017694665.1 Candidatus Gallilactobacillus intestinavium | reverse complement strand
TATGCGTTTTTTGAATTTCCTTTTTAGCGTTTTCTAGCGGCCCTTCAACCACCTCGCCCGCTATACAGTAATCAATTTTATTTAATTTTGCTAAATATGCTGGTAAATATGCATGGTCAGATCCAATATCAGCCATTCGAGCATGTTCTGACACATAATCAGCAACCGTTTTTAATCTTTTTGATAAATTTACTTCATTCATTTTAAAATCCCACACGATATCTATTAACAAATCCCTAAAAAAATATCACACAAATTAATAATAATTCAAGATCTTTTAAATTTTTCACCTTATAACTAAATATTTTGTAACATGAATTTCTAGATAAATTAATATGAATATACTATAATATTCGTCATATTTTTAAGAAGGATAATACTATGATTTGGACATTATTTTTTATAATTTTATTATTAATGTTATTAGATGATGTATTCAACTCTGGTTGTGGTTGTGGATGCCTATTACTATTAGTAATTATTCCAATAGCCATTTTACTATTCTGGTTTAAATGGATCTTTGGCGCTGTATTAATGTTAATCGCTTACGGCGTATATAAGTTTTTCAATTAAACATATTGCTAGCATTTTTAAACGATCATCAGATATAATTAACCTACAAATAAATATGAAATGAGGTGCTGCTTATGAGCAAAACTCTGACAGCTAAATTGCATGCCTTGAGGAAACTTATGCGACAACATCTATTTCTAAATTTATTTTCGTTGTTAATAAGTATTCTTATCGGTTTAATCGTTGCTGACGCATTAACATTATATACTGATATTATTAACGATAATTATCAAGCATATAGTGGATATTTAGATGATTTTACTGGTAGTGTAGTTGTTATTGCTGGAACAATCGTTTTAATTGCTGGAATCAATTTATTATTCCAAGACTACGCAATCAAACATAAAAAATATTTTATTATCATCGTGAGTTTCACATTATTAGCTTTATTAACATACTTAGCTTTTAATCTATTTGCTAACTCACAAGTTCAAATTAATACATCAAACATTATAATAACAGGAGTAGTCGCAACAATTCTTAGTTACTTAGTAATAATTGCTGTTAGTTTGAATTTAAAAATTACTTTTAATCGTTAATAGATAAATAAAAAAGTCTGGGTTCAACCAGACTTTTTTATTTATCTATTTTTATTAACTAATCGTCTTTAACATTAGTCATTTTGAGCGGATCTACCCATTCATCAAATTGACTTGCAGTAACTTTACCTGATTTAATTGCCGCTTCTTTTAAGGTTAAATGTTCACGTTCTGCTAATTGTACAATGGCCGCACTTTCATGATATCCAATATGTGGTGACAACGCTGTTACCGTCATCAAAGATCGATCAACTAGCTCTTGCATTCGCTCTTCATTAACTGTTAAACCAGCTACTAATTTATCAGTAAAGTTTTGCATTGTACCAATTAAAATTTCACAAGAATCCAAAAATGTTTCAATAATAATTGGTTTGTAAACATTCATTTCAAAATTACCTTGTGAACTTGCAATTGAAATCGTTATATCATTACCCATTACTTTTACTGCTGCCATCGTTAAGGCCTCTGCTTGCGTTGGATTTACTTTTCCTGGCATAATCGATGAACCAGGTTCATTAGCAGGAATATTAATTTCATTAAAACTAGCTCTTGGACCACTGGCTAACCAACGAATATCATTTGCAATCTTTAATAAATCACTAGCCAATGTTTTTATTGCACCATGCACAACATTGATTCCGGAATGTGACGATAATCCGTAAAACTTATTAGTCTGTGCAATAAACTGAATTTGATAAAAATCACTTAAATAATTCGTGACTTTTTCGGTATAACCAACGGGTGTATTTAATCCTGTTCCTACAGCCGTTCCACCAATGGCTAATTCTTTCAAAGTTTGCGACAATTGCTTTAAATAATTTAAATCATGTTGTAAAGTACTTTTCCAACCACTTATTTCTTGGCCAAAGGTTATGGGGGTCGCATCTTGTAAATGAGTACGACCAATTTTAACTGTTTTTTGATATATACTTTGCTTTTCATCAAATATACTAATTAAATGGTCCAATGTTTCAATTAAGTCATTAACTTTAAGCAAAGCAACAATATTCATCGCAGTTGGAAAAGTATCATTGGAGCTTTGGCTACGATTAACATCGTCGTTGGGTAAAATCTCTAATTTACCATTTAACAAACGAGCTTGATGAGCAATTACTTCATTCACATTCATGTTTGTTTGCGTGCCCGAACCAGTTTGATAAATATGTAATGGAAATGATTGTTGTAATTTTGCATCTGTTTGTTGTAATAAAGTATCCACTGATTGGACAATTAAATCTTTTTTCTCAACTGATAAATTATGACAATCATAATTAGCTAAAGCAGCAGCTTTCTTAATATTTAATAATGCCCTAATAATAAGTAATGGCATTAGGGGTCCGGTAGTAAAATTATGTAAACTACGTTCAGTTTGAGGTCCCCATAAAACATCTTTTGGTATTTTTACTTCACCCAAAGTATCTGTTTCAATTCGATATTCAGTCATAATATATTACATATTCTCCATCATGATATTAATTAATTACTATGTAAACTTTACATTAATTAATTATAGAGAAATTCAAATTAATAAAAAGAACTCTTACTTAAGTTATAATAATTGTAATAATAAATTAGGAAATTATTAATATGTTTAACTGGTTACACAATCATAGATATATATTTTTAACATTAAAATTGATTCTCGTTATACTAGCATTTTATATAGCTATAAATCTTATATTTGGAATTCTTGATTTATACGTACAGTTCACTAGTATATTTGGGTAAAAAATACACACATATTAATAAAATTAAGAAACAAATTAATTAAACTAAAACAAATACATATTTTATTAAATTTAAGAGGAAAATATGCTTATTGATGGTACTTTGCTTCATACAATAAAAGCAGAATTAAAAATAAAGTTAATTGATAGTCGTGTTAGTAAAATTTCACAACCCTATCCTCGTGAAATTATCATCACCTTACGTAATCAAAAACAACATGTTAACTATAATTTGCTATTATCAGCTAATCCTAATTTTGCGCGTGCTCAAATTACTAATATTCCCTTTACTAATCCCAATACTCCTAATAAATTTACAATGACTTTACGTAAATATTTAGATGGTAGTCATTTAACAGATATTCAACAACTAGACAATGACCGAGTTATTATTTTTAAATTTAGTTCCCGGAATGAATTAGGCGATTTATATGATTTAAACTTAACTTTAGAAATTATGAACCGTCATAGCAATTTATTTTTAGTAAATCAAAAAGATCAAAAAATCATCGATCTTATTCAACATATCAATCCAGACCAAAATCAATTTCGCACACTTTTACCTGGAGGAACATATATTAATCCACCCAAGCAATTAAATAAACATAATCCCTTTAATTTTAATGATTCAAAATTCATTAACCAACTTGTAAATGATTATCCTAATGAAGATGTTCTTGCTAAACAATTACAACAATATTTTCAAGGCTTAAGTTTTTCTACCGCTTTATTATTAGCTAAAGCACTTCATCAATCCAATAATGCAAATAATTTCATTCACTTTAAAAATTTCTTTGCACAATTTGATGATATTGAAAAAATCATTCAACTGTTAAAAGAACAAAATGATTTAAAACAAACTTTTTCTTCTATCAGCGATTTATTGGATTACGTATATAAAGAAAAAGCTGAACGGGATCGCGTGAATAGTATTGGAAAACAATTAATTCACATTATCAAACAAAACCTAAATAAAAATCGTAAAAAAATTAAAAAATTAAAATTAGAATTCAACCAAGCTCAACAAGCTGAGCAATTTAAAATTAAAGGCGAACTATTAACAACCTATTTAAATTTAATTAAACCAAAGACTGAAGAAATAACTTTAAATAATTACTACGATAATAACCAACCAATTAAAATTAATTTATCACCACAATTATCACCATCACAAAATGCACAAAAATATTCCAAAAAATATCATAA
>JADIMP010000028.1 GCA_017694665.1 Candidatus Gallilactobacillus intestinavium | reverse complement strand
ACCAAATGATGAATAATTAAAACTATTAATATTAATAAGATGATTCCAATTATGATGGTAGACATAATTTTTCTTCTCCTTTTTCATTTTCCAAAATTTTTTCTTTTTTAATAAATAATGCATAAATAATTAAACTTAATGCAATAGCGTCCAATATAACTCCTGTTATAGTGGCAGTTTTATTGAAAATGCATGATGTTTGATAAATAATTATTGAAACAATATATGCTAATAATGTTTGATAAGAAATGGCATACCAGGCCCATTTTGCACTACCAAATTCATGGTACATAGTACTAATTGATGCAAAACAAGGAGCACATAAAAGATTAAATGATAAGAAAGCATATCCAGCCATAGCAGGATAAAAATGTCTTAAGATGTGTATAAAAGTAGCATTACTTCCAGCATTAAAAGTTACATGTAATGCACTAACACAGTTTTCTTTTGCGATTATTCCAGATAATATTCCCACTGTAGCATGCCAATCACCAATACCTAATGGTTTAAAAATAGGAGCGATTATATTACCTAAATAACGTAGAATACTTTCATTTTGAGAGACCATTTGAAGTTTGAAATTAAATGATGATAGGAACCAAATCCCTATACATGATAGAAAAATAATAGTGCCAGCTTTAACAACAAAAGCACGTGAACGATCCCATACACCACGTAATGTATTGTCTAATTTAGGCCAGTGATATGAAGGTAACTCCATAACAAACGGAGCGGGAGAACCACTAAATATTTTAGTTTTTTTCAAAAATATTCCTGATCCTACTACAGCCATAATACTTAAGAAATACGCAGAAGGTGCTACCCAAGTATTTTTTGGGAAAAATGTTCCGCTAATTAATGAAATAATAGTTAATTTTGCAGAACATGGCATAAATGTAGTAAGCATGATGGTCATTTTACGGTCTTTTTCTGATTCGATCGTTCTTGTGGACATAATTCCAGGAACGCCACATCCAGTAGAAATTAACATAGGGATAAATGATTTTCCTGATAAATTAAATTTATGAAAAATCCGATCCATAACAAAAGCAATTCTAGACATATATCCACAATCTTCTAATATACCTAAACATAAAAATAACATGATAATTTGTGGAAGGAACCCCAATACAGAACCTACACCATTAATAATTCCATCTACTATCAAATGTTTCATCCAAGCAGCTACATTCCAAATGGTTAAGTAATGCATAACAAAATTAGGAACAATACGGCCAAAAAGTTGATCATTGATCCAATTAGTACAATATGTTCCTACGGTTTGAATGGATAAATAATAAACTACCCACATAACCAATAAGAAAATTGGTAAAGCTAACCAACGATTTGTAACGATTGCATCAATTTTATCGCTAATAGATAGAGTGAAATCATTATTATCAATAACACACATATTAATTACTTTAGCAATAAAGTCATATCTGGCATTTACGATAATACTGTCGCTTGAATCATCAAAAATTAATTCCGCAGTTTTAATGGTATTTTTAATAATTTTATTTTGTTGTTCATTTAGTGATACAGATTTTAAGACTTCTTCATCCTGTTCAAAAATCTTAATTTCGTACCATCTTAAAAGGTTATTAGGAACAAGATCTTTTATTTGTTCACCAATCATTTTTAAAGATGACTCTAATCTAGAATCATATTCTGGAAAATGATAAGATTGTGTATCTTGAGTAATAGCTTGATTTAGTTTATCAATACCCTTATGTTTTAAAGCACTAATACCTATAACTGGTAACTGTAAAATATATGACAACTTTTTCAAATTGATAGAACGATGTTTATCTTTTTTTAAACGATCCATCATATTTAAAATCAGTATTGTAGGTAATCCTGTTTCCATTAATTGTAAAGTCAAATAAAGGTTACGTTCTAAATTAGTAGCATCAATAACGTCTAGTAATTTATCTGGATGACCTTGTAAAAGATAATTTCTTGTTACTATTTCTTCCGAACTATATGGTGATAAAGAATAAATTCCTGGAAGATCTTGAATTGTAACTGAATGATTTGCTTTTAATAATCCAGATTTTCTCTCTACAGTAACTCCAGGCCAGTTTCCAATATGTTGATTAGACCCAGTAAGTGCATTGAATAGGGTAGTTTTGCCGCTATTAGGATTTCCTAATAAAGCTAAATTTAATTTATTCGTCATTTAAAACCTCAAGAAGAATATTATTAGCATCTCTTTTACGTAAACTTAGTTTGTAACCACGAACAATGATTTCAATGGGATCACCTAGAGGTGCGACTTTTTCTACTTTAACAGTAGTATTTTTGGTTAATCCCATATCCATAAGGTGTTTTCTTAAAACACGATCTCCAGAAATTTTCTTAATAATACCTGATTGTTTAATTTTAACTTTGGTTAATGGATCTAACGGAATATTTTGGTCATCTTTTAAGCTTTTTACTTCAATAGAATTAGATATTTCAGGACTAATACCTAATCTCTGTCCTTGAAAAAAGATCATTGCTCCATTTTTATTAGGCAGTGTAATGATGTTTAAGTTTTGGCCAGTGATCATACCCATTTCAGCTAGATGATGAGTAAGTTTCTTATCTCCGTTGATTCCAACAATTGTATATTTGCCTAATTGTTTAATTTCTGAAAGTAGTGTCATAAGATCGCCTTTTAAAATATTAAGATGCTATTAAAAAAATTAATAATTATAATCATTGTTAATTCTATCACAAAAATATTGCTATTTAAATAAAAAGTATGGCGTGTTAGACCTATGAAATTAATGATACAATGGGTATTATTAATTATTTGTATTGGGGAAAAATATGACTGATAAAAATACTTATTACATTACAACACCGATTTATTATCCTTCAGGTAAATTACATATTGGTAATAGCTATACAACGGTAGCTGCTGATGCTGAGGCTAGATATCAACGTTTGTTAGGTAAGGACGTATTTTTCTTAACAGGAACAGATGAACATGGTCAAAAAATAGAACAAAAAGCTGAAGAACAACATAAAACTCCTCAAAATTATGTTGATGGAATGGCTAAGCAAATTCAAAAATTATGGAATTTGTTAGAAATTACAAACGATAAATTTATTCGTACAACAGATGCTGAACATGAACAAGCGGTACAAAAAATTTTTGAGTTCTTATTACAAAAGGGTGATATCTATAAAGATAAATACGAAGGTTGGTATTCAGTAGATGATGAAGAATTTTTTACTGAATCACAATTAGCTGAAGTTTATAAAGATGAAGAAGGCAAAGTTGTTGGTGGTAAGGCTCCGTCTGGTCATGAAGTTGTTTGGACTAGTGAAGAAGCGTATTTCTTTAAAATGAGTAAATATGCTGATTGGTTATTAGATTATTATCAACAACATCCGGATTTTATTGAACCACATACAAGAATGAATGAAATGGTCGAGAATTTTCTAAAACCTGGGTTAGAAGATTTAGCTGTGACAAGAACAAGTTATAAATGGGGTGTTCCAGTTTTAAGCGATCCAAAACATGTTATTTATGTTTGGATAGATGCTTTGGCTAATTATATAACTGCATTAGGTTATGAAAGTAATGATGATAGTAATTTTCATAAATTCTGGCCAGCTAATGTACATTTAGTTGGTAAAGAAATCATGCGTTTTCATGCAATTTATTGGCCGATTATGTTACATGCATTAGGATTGCCGTTGCCCGATAAAATTATTGGTCATGGATGGCTTTTAATGCGTAATGGCAAAATGAGTAAATCAAAAGGTAATGTAATCTATCCTGAAAAATTGGTTGAACGTTATGGTGTAGATGCAGTTCGATATTACTTATTAAGATCAATGACTTTTGGCCAAGACGGTAATTTTACACCAGAAGATTTTGTTAATCGTGTAAATTATGATTTGGCTAACGACTTAGGTAATTTGTTAAATCGAACAGTTGCTATGGTTAATAAATATTTTGATGGGAATGTACCGCAATACAGAAATGGTGTAACAGAGTTTGATAACGATTTAGAAAATGTTATTAACACTGGTATTCATGATTACCAAAAGCAAATGGAAGAGTTACATTTTTCTGATGCTTTAGATATAATTTGGAAATTAATAAATCGTAGTAATAAGTATATTGACGAAACTACTCCTTGGATTTTAGCTAAAAATGAAGAATTGAAGACTCAATTAGCTGCTGTCATGGCTCATTTAGTTGCTAGTTTACGAACAGTTGCTTATTTATTAAGCCCATTTATGCCTCAAACAGCAAAAGATATTTTAAGTCAGTTAGGTTTAAACGAAGTTATTTCTACTAATGAATTTAGTAATTTATCAATTCAAGGATTATCAATAAGTCAAGTTGTTAAGAAGGGAAAACCTATTTTTCCTAGATTAGATATTGATCAAGAAGTTGCTTATATTAGTAAATTAATGACTCGGTCTACTAAACAGAAGGGAAGAGCAGCTATGCAAGCTAAAATTGAGGATGCAAAAAAAGAGAATCTGATTGATTTTAGTGATTTCAAAAAAGTACAAATAAAAATAGTTCAAATTAAAAGTGTAGAACCTGTAGAAAAATCAGATCATTTATTAAAATTCACTTTAGATGATGGCAGTGACAATGAACGTCAAATCATATCAGGAATTCGTGATTGGTATAAAGATACATATACTGATTTAAAAGGTAAGAAAGTTTTAGCGGTAACTAATTTAAAACCAAAGAAATTATTAGGAAATTTAAGTGAAGGGATGTTATTGTCTACCGAACATAATGGTAAAGTACAGTTAGTAATAGTTTCTGATGAAGCAATAGTTGGTGGGCAATTGGAATAAAATGAAATTTATTGATGCACATACACATTTAAATGATGATGCTTTTTTTAATGAAGTAGACTTATTTTGGAAAAATTGTCAGCAAAATGGTGTAAGAGATGTAGTTAATGCTGGTGCAGATAAAAAATTTAATGAACGAACTCTACAATTAGCTGAGCAATATGATCATATGTGGGCGAATGTGGGTTGGTATCCAGAAAATGCTGATGAATATACTACTAAAGTTAAAGAAGATTTAATTAAGCAAGCTCAGAATAAAAAGGTAGTAGCGCTTGGTGAAATTGGATTGGATTATCATTTAGATAATTTGAATGAAACTATTATTGAACAGCAAAAAAAAGTTTTTATTGATCAATTAGATATAGCAAAACAATTACATTTACCTGTGGTAATTCATACACGTGATGCTTTTGATGATACTTATCAAATTTTGAAAGATAGTAATATCAGTCGTTATGGAATAATGATGCATTGTTTTAATGGTGATATTAATTGGTTAAAAAAATTTTTAGACTTAGGAGCAATCATTTCTTATTCTGGAATTGCTAGTTTTAAAAATGCTCATTCTGTTCACGAATCCGTTAAAAAAACACCTTTAGATAGCTTAGTTGTTGAAACTGATGCACCATATTTAACACCAGAACCATATCGTGGCCATAGAAACGAACCAGCATATGTAAAATATACAGCTGAAGCTATAGCAAAATTAAAGAACACGACTTTAAATGTAATAGCGGAAAATACTACTAATAATACTGAAAGATTTTTCGGTTTAGATCAATGAAACGAATTCAAGAAGTTATTGTTGTAGAAGGTAAAAATGATACTAAAAAAGTTAAACAAGCAGTCATAGCAGATACTTATGAGACTAATGGTTCACATGTAACCTCTCAAACAATTTCTGATTTGCAGAAACTTCAAAAAGAAAGAGGATTAATTATTTTAACTGATCCTGATTTTAATGGCGAAAGAATAAGAAAAATTATTTTAAAAAACGTACCTGATGTTAAGCAAGCATTCATTAATCGGAAAAATACACTTCCTCATGGTAAAAATAAACATAGTGTAGGAATCGAACATGCTAGTATAACTAACATCCAACAAGCATTGGAAAATGTTATAACTGTAAATAATAAGGATAATCATGATCAAATTAAAATAGATGATTTGATTAACAATAATTTAATTAATTGTCCGTTGTCCAAGAAAAGACGGTTGGCTTTATGCGAAGAACTAAATATAGGGTATGTTAACGGTAAACAATTATTAAAACGACTAAATCTTTTTCAAATAACTAAAAAACAATTTGATCGAGCTCTAGATAAAATTAATGGGAAAGAAGATGAAAGAAATAACTAATTTTGCTGATATAACCAAACAAATGTTGTTGCATTATGGGTTAAATCCTAAGAAAAAATTTGGACAAAATTTTTTAATTAATGAAGATATTTTAGATAATATTGTAGATATTAGTGGTGTTTCATCTGAAGATGATGTAATTGAAATTGGCCCAGGTATTGGAGCACTTACAGCAAAATTAGCTAAGAGAGCACATAAAGTACTAGCGGTAGAAATAGATCATGAATTAATAAGTGTTTTATCGCAAACTTTGGCTAATTATACTAATATTAGTATTCTTGAAAGTGATATTTTAAAAGTTGATTTTGATGAAGTTATTAAAAGATTTGGTTTAAATATTGATCATATTAAAATAGTAGCTAATTTACCTTATTATATAACGACGCCTATTTTATTGTTCTTGTTGAAACAAAAAGAAGTTCATTTTGAGTCAATCACTGTGATGGTGCAAAAAGAAGTTGCTGAAAGAATGACTTCTGCACCTGGAAATAAAGATTATGGATCTTTGACTTTACTAATTCAGTATTATATGAATGCTGAATTAGTCTTAAAAGTTGATAAAACTTATTTTATGCCACAACCTAAAGTAGATTCGGCAGTAGTTAATTTAACTAAAAAAAGTAATTTTGTTCGTTTTAATAATGAAAGATCTCTGTTTAAAGTTATTCGAGAGTGCTTTAATCATCGAAGAAAAAATTTATTAAATAATTTAGTTAATTTAACAGGCAAAAAGAATAAGACGGTTTTATTGCAGATTTTTGATGAAATGAATATTGATAAAAATATTCGTGCTGAAAAATTAACTTTAAAACAATTTATGATTTTGACTGATAATTTGATGAAAGTTAATTTGCTATCTTGATAAGTAATAACGTATTGTAGTATTAATTCTTTTTGAAATGAATCATGATTTATGTTAACATGAATGATATGTAAGGTGATGGTGAATAATGTTAACAATTGATTCAATCAAAGAATTATTGAAAGAGCATGTAGGCGATCGATTAAAGATAATTGCTCAAGCAGGTAGAAAAAGAAAAATTGAGCATTTCGGTGTTTTAAAAGAAGTTTATCCTGCTGTGTTTATCGTTGATTTAGATAAAGAAAGTGATTCTTTTGAAAGAATATCGTATAGTTATCGTGATGTTTTGACAAAAGATATTGAATTAATTTTTAGTGAATAGTTAAAAAGGAACAGTTTTGTAAGCTGTTCCTTTTTAACTTTAAGGGAATTAGAATGACAAAAAAAAGAAAAAATTTAAAAAAAACACTATTGACCATAGGTAGTGGTTATGCAGCATTATTAGCTTTAGGATATGGAATATATTATTTTTCTATGATTCAGTCTAATGAAAAAAAGATAGAAGGACATACTCTCTCTTTGTCTGAAAATACGGATATAGAAAATGAATGGTATAAAGAACTGGATAAAGAAGAGTGGTCTATTGAAAGTATTGATGGATTAACATTAAAAGCGACATATTTAAATTTACATCCTGATAGTCAAAAGATAGTTATTTTAGCTCATGGATTAGGCCATGCACGTGAACAAATGATTCCGTGGGCAAAGATATTTGATAGTTTAGGATTTAATGTTTTAATGCCTGATGCTCGTGCTCATGGAGATAGTGATGGAAGCGTCATTGGTTATGGATGGCTAGATCGTCAAGATTATAAGCGTTGGTTGACCGCGTTAATTCAGAAAAAAGGAGATAATATAAAAGTTGCTTTACTTGGCATAAGTATGGGAGCTGCAGGAGTTATGGCAACTAGTACACAAGATTTACCTAGTAATGTAAAATTAATTATTGAAGATAGCGGATTTCAATCCTTATCTAAGGAAAGTTATTTTAGAATGAAAAACAAATATCATCTGCAAGTTGGTAAATTTTTAATGAAAATTATCAATTATTATGGAAGCCACTTTGCTGGATATTCTTATTATGATGGTAATTTAGTACAAGAACTTAGAAAAAATAACATCCCATTGCTAATGATTCATGGAGGCAAAGACGAAACGGTTCCTTTAAGAGATGTTTATGCATTGTTTAATGCTGATAAAGGAGATAAACAACTATATATAGATGAAAATGCTCAGCATATAAGCAGTATTAGACAATCACCAGATAAATATCGAGAAGTTGTAACTAATTTTGTAAACAAATATATTGATGCATAAAAACAGATATTATATTTTTTTAACTTTATTTATTGTTTTTTTAACTTTTAATTTTTTTACATTAAATACAAGTGCTAATAGTAAAATAAATATTAAAATCGTTAGTTCATTGAATTTTTATGGAGAAGTAGCTCAAAAAATTGTTGGTAAATATGGTAGTACAGAAAATATTATCAATAGTCCCTCTATAGATGCAGAAGATTATACTCCTACTATTAAAGATGCAAAAAAGATATCTGATGCACAGATTATTATCGAGAATGGTTTAAAATATGATCCTTGGTTAAACAATTTGATTGAAGCTAATGATAAGCAAGATTCAGTTATTAATGTAGGAAAGATAATGAATAAAAAAATGTCTGATAATCCTCATATATGGTATGATCCTCAGACTTTATCGAAATTGGTTAATAAAATTTTATTATCTTGTGATGAATTAGAACCACAGCATAAAAAATACTTTCAACATAATGCTCAAACTTATTTACAAGAGGTAAATAAATGGCATAATCAGATCAACAGATTACGTATTCAACATGGTAATAAAAGAATAGCAGTCAGTGAACCAGTAATGAACTATTTGTTAGAGGCTGCTGATTTTAAAATAGAAAATAAAAAATTTGCTCTATCAGTAGAAGAAGGTGTCGATCCTAGTCCAAAACAAATGAGTGAAACAATAGCTTTGTTTAAAAAACATAAGGTAATTGCGTTTGTTGTTAATTCACAAAATTCAGATCAATCAGTAGATTATTTAGCGAATATTGCAAAGCATAATCATATTCCAATAGTTTATACAACAGAGACGTTGCCTAATCATATGACTTATTTGGAGTGGATGATATCACAGACTAATAAATTGCAAAAACTTTATAATGCTAATTAGGTAGGAATTCTTAATGAAGAACAACGAAAAAATATTGTCTATTAAAGATTTATCTTTAAAAGTTTCTAAGCACATTTTATTTGATCCAATATCGTTTAATCTATTTCAAAATGATTTTCTAAGTATTTTAGGTAAGAATGGAGTAGGTAAAACAACCTTAATTAAAGCTATTTTGTTTAATCAAAAAATAAATAGCGGTCAAATAAAGTTATACATTAAAGATAATTTGATAGGATATGTACCACAATTTCGTAATTTACCTAAAGATTATCCACTCACAGTAAAAGAATTTATTAGTTTAGCATTTGATAAAAGTTTATTACCGTGGCTTTCTAAAAAAGAAAAAAAACGTTTAAATGTAGTTTTGCAACAAACAAGACTGTTAGATTTAGCTAATTATCGTATGTCTAATCTTTCTGGGGGAGAATTAGAACGTGCGTATCTAGCACAAGCTTTATTAAATAACCCGAAATTATTAATTCTAGATGAATCAACAGCTAGTCTAGATAATATTTCTAAATTAAATTTATTAGAATTAGTTAAAAGTTACCAAAAAGAAGCAAAAATTTCTGTTATATTTGCTACACATGATTTATCTTTAGCTAAAAAATATTCTGATCATTATTTATTAATAGAACCTGATAGATATAGTTATGGAAATATTAATGAATTAAGCGATCAACAGTTGGAGGATGCAAATGCTTAATTATCAATTTATGCAAAATGCATTTATTGTTGGAACTTTAATTGCTATTTTAAGCGGTATTATTGGTGTTTTTGTTATTGCTCGAAATATGACATTTTTGACACACATTCTTTCAGAAACAGGATTTGCAGGTGCTGCATTTGGATTGTTTATGGGATGGAATCCTCTTTGGGGAATGGTTTTATTTACTTTATTAAGTTCTATTTTTATTGGGCAGTTAAGCAATAGTACTGAGAGAAATGATGATTCAATAACTGCTGTTTCTTCTTTAGCAATTGGATCAGGAATTTTGTTTTTGTTTTTAGCTAATAGCAACTCTAGTTCAGCAACTAATATTTTATTTGGATCAATTGTCGGAATAGATAAAAAAGCAGTTGTAAATATGATTGGTTTAATTTTAGTTGTTATTGCTTTAGTTAGCTTAATTTATCGTAAATTAAAGTTTGATTCTTTTGATCCTATTGGTGCTAAGTCGCGTCATTTACCGGTTGCTTTGATTGCTTTATTTTTTCAAATTGCTTTAGCTTTATCTGTAAGTGTTTCGGCACAGATAATCGGATCTTTATTGATTTTCATTTTATTAACTTTACCTGCAGCATCTGCCAAAAATTTTGCGCATAATGTTAAATATATGATTGGATTAGCGATTTCTTTCTCTCTCGCTGGAGTTTGGCTAGGATTATGGTTAAGTTATAAAACTAATTGGCCTGTTTCGTTCTTTATTTCTTTAATTGAATTTTTAATTTATTTTGTAGGAATTATTTATCAAAAACGAATGAATTAATATTTATTAGGAAAATTGTTAATAAAAAAGATATAATATTAGTGAAAATATTATTAATTCAGGGAGAAATAACGATGAAAGTAAGACGTGCAGAAAGATTAATTGATATGACCCGTTACTTTTTAGAACATCCGCAAACATTAGTTTCATTATCAGTTTTTGCTAGTAAATATGAAGCTGCTAAATCCTCTGTTAGTGAAGATTTAACGATTTTAAATCGTGCTTTGCAAAATCGTGGTGTAGGTAAGTTAACTACTTATCCTGGTGCAGCTGGAGGAGTTATGTTTACTACTTATATGAGTAAACAGAATGCACAAAAGTTAATTGATAAATTGTGTGAAGAAGCCGTTAAAGGTGATCGCGTAATGCCTGGTGGATATGTATATTTTTCTGATATTTTAGGTAGACCAGAAATTTTGCGTGAAATAGGTAAATTAATTGCTACTGAATATTCTAATAAAAAGGTTGATGCTGTTTTAACTGTTGCAGTTAAAGGAATTTCTTTAGCTCAAGCAGTAGCTGAACAATTAAATGTACCTTTTGTAATTGCAAGACAAGATGGTGCTGTGACAGACGGCGCAACAGTAAGTGTTAATTATCTTTCAAAAAGTTCTTCAGAAATAGGAAAAATTCAAGTAGCTAGTAGAGCATTACCTGCTGGATCGCATGTTCTTTTAGTTGATGATTTCATTAAAGGTGGAGGAACAATGTCTGGTTTGGTAGATCTTGTGCATGAAATTTATTGCGAAGTTGCTGGGATAACTGTTTTTGGTGAAGGACGTTATACTGGTGTACGCAAAATTAAAGAATTTACTTCGTTATTACATGTAGAAACAGTAACTAATGATGACGATCAATTAGATCTCAAAATTACGCCAGGAAATATTTTAGATAAAATATATTAGTTTTTGATGAAGGATAGTTGTTTATGGGTGAGATTAATACGCTTATTCTAGCTGCCGGTAAAGGAACTAGAATGAAATCACATTTACATAAAGTATTGCAGCCGGTATGTGGTAAAGCAATGGTTGATCATGTCCTAACTGAAGTAGAAAAATTAAATAATAGTCACATTGTTACCATTATTGGTTCGGATGGTGAAGACATTAAAGAATGTTTAGGAGATCGTACAGAATACGTTGTTCAAAAAGAACAGTTAGGAACTGGTCACGCTGTATTACAAGCGGAAGCACAATTAGGTAATTCTCAAGGTAACACATTAGTTATGAGCGGTGATACTCCGTTATTCACTAGTACTACTTTACAAAAATTGATACATTTTCATTGTGAACATAATGATAAAATAACTATTTTAACTTCTATAGCAGATGATCCAACTGGTTATGGAAGAATTGTTCGTAATAATGATGACGTTATTAAGATTGTTGAACAAAAAGATGCTTCTGATGATGAATTAAAAATTAAAGAAATAAATACTGGTGTTTATGTATTTGATAATCAATTTTTATTTGATGCATTGCATAAAATAAATAATGATAATGCTCAGCATGAATATTATTTAACTGATGTTATTAAAATTTGTAAAGACGCTAAAGAAAAAGTTTCTGCCTATATCATGGATGATTTTAATGAATCATTAGGCGTTAATGATCGCATCGCATTAGCACGAGCAACAAAAATAATGCAACGTAGAATTAATTTGAAGCATATGAATAATGGTGTATCTATTGTGGATCCAGAACATACATTTATAGATATAGATGTAAAGATTGGTACCGATACAGTCATTGAAAGTAATGTTCATTTGCGAGGAGAAACAATTATTGGGAATAACTGTGTAATTAGATCAGGATCAGATATCAGTAACAGTGTTTTACATGATAATGTAACAGTAATTTCTTCTAATATAGAAGACAGTGAAATGGAAGATAATTCTGACATTGGTCCAATGAGCCACTTAAGGCCTAATGCTCACATTGGTAAATTCGTGCATATTGGTAACTTTGTAGAAGTTAAAAAAGCAACAATTGGTGATTACACTAAGGTAGGCCATTTAACCTATATTGGCAATGCTAAACTAGGAAGTAACATTAATGTAGGCTGTGGAGTTGTATTTGTTAATTACGATGGTAAAGATAAACATGAAAGTATTGTTGGTGATCATAGTTTCTTAGGTAGTAATTCGAATATTGTAGCTCCAGTAAATATATCTGATCATTCATTTATTGCCGCAGGATCAACGATTACAGATAATGTTAATTATCATGATTTAGCTATTGCACGTGCAAGACAAGTTAATAAAGAAAATTATTGGGATAGATTACCACACAAACCAGAAGATTTATAATATAATTTTTTTAGAGAGAAAATCTTTAATGGAGGATTAAATGGGGCTAGAAATAAATGATGCAAATTTTAAATTATTTGCATTGAATTCTAATCGGCCGTTAGCAGAAAAGATTGCTAATATTGTAGGAGTTTCATTAGGTAAAACTTCAGTTGATCGCTTTAGTGATGGCGAAATAAGAATTAACATCGAAGAAAGTGTTCGTGGAAGTAACGTTTTTATTATCCAATCTACTTCGGCACCAGTAAATGATAATTTAATGGAATTACTTATTATGATCGACGCTCTGCGTAGAGCTAGTGCGAGAACAATTAATGTTGTAATTCCTTATTATGGGTATGCAAGACAAGATAGAAAAGTACGTTCGCGTGAACCAATTACAGCTAAGTTGGTAGCTGATATGTTAGAAAGGGCAGGAGCAACTAGGGTTCTAGTTTTAGATTTACATGCTGCTCAAATTCAAGGCTTTTTTGATATACCAGTTGACCATGTGATTGCTGCTCCATTGTTGGCACAATATTTTATTGATAAAGATATAGCAAAAGATGCAGTAGTGGTTTCTCCTGACCATGGTGGAGTTGCTAGAGCTAGAGCCATGGCGAAATATTTAAAGGTTCCGTTAGCAATTATTGATAAACGACGTCCAAAAGCCAATGTAGCGGAAATAATGAATATTATTGGTAATGTACAAAATAAAAAATGCATTATGATTGATGATATTATTGATACTGCTGGGACAATATGTCTAGGTGGAAAAGCATTAAAGGATGCAGGAGCTAGTCAAGTATATGCTTGTTGTTCACATGCCGTTCTTTCGGGAGAGGCAATTAATAGATTAGAAAATTCTGTGTTTGAGAAAGTTGTTGTTACTGATTCAATAAAATTAAATGATGATAAACAAATTGATAAATTAGTCCAAGTAACAGTAGCTCCATTATTAGGTGATGCAATTAAAAGAATTAATGATAATCAACCAGTAAGTCCTTTGTTTACGCATAATAAAAAATAATAATTTTAATTAATATGATTTATTTAAAAGATGAATTACTTTTTTGTAATTCATCTTTTTTATTGCCTAAATTATTAAATATTATAAAAAAAATTAATACTTGTTTAAAAATAAGTGTATAATTTTAATGGTGTTCAATAATTAACAAGGAGGAATAGTACGAATGGATAAGGAAAAACACCCTTATAGTTTTTTAACTAGAGTATTGATTACTACTTTAGTAGTCGTTTTCTCAATTTTAATTCTTTGTGGAATTTCTACTTTCAAAAATGAAGCTCCACGTCCGTCCAAAATTGTTAATGAACAAGGACAAGAATTAGTTTCAAAAAAGCAATTATTAAGTGGTCAAGCTGTTTATGAAAAATATGGTTTGGCTGATTATGGTACTTATTTAGGAAATGGATCTTATTTAGGTCCGGATTACACTGCACAGGCATTACATATTTATTTAAAAGGAATGGATAAATATTATGCTCATCATTTGTATCATAAAAACTTTAATAAATTAAATACTTTCCAAAAACAAGGAATTAAAGGAAAAGTTAAGAAAGAAATTAAAGTTAATCGTTATGATACGAAAAATAAAGAATTAACGTTAACAGATGCACAGGCATATGGGTTACGTTATTTAGAAAAATTTAATCGTAAGCAATTTATCAATAATCCTAAACAAGCTGGATTACCTGATAATATGATTAATAACAAACAAACTGATAATTATATGACCAAAGGAAACAAGGTTAATCAGTTAACTGATTTCTTCTTCTGGGGTGCATGGTTATCTTCAACTAGACGTTTACATAAAGCTTACACATATACAAATAATTGGCCATATGATTTAAACGCAGGTAATACAATGGCGCCTGGAGCAATGGTTTGGTCAGCAATATCTGTGGCCATTTTAGTCATGGGTGTTGGAATTGTTATTTATTATTGGCGTAAGTATTCTTTTGATATGAAGACAATGTCTTATGATCATGTAATTGAACCAGATTTACCAATTACAACCAGTCAACGTAAGACGGGTAAATTCTTCTTAATTGTAATGTTAATGTTTTTAGTTCAAATTATGTTAGGTGAATTAATGGCACATTATTATGTGCAAAATAGTTTCTTTGGTTTACCATTACAAAAAATTTGGCCTTTCAATATTTGTAAGACTTGGCATTTACAATTAGTAATTTTCTGGGTTGCTACTGCTTGGTTAGCAGCTGGTATTTATTTAGTACCACGTGTATTGAGACGTGAACCTAAGCATCAAGGTAAATTAGTTGATCTTTTATTCTGGGGATTAATTATTTGTGTTGCTGGTAGTTGTTTAGGTGAATGGGGCTCTATTTTAGGTTATATTAACAAGTACTGGTGGTTATTTGGTCATTTTGGCTGGGAATACTTAGAAATGGGTAAATTCTGGCAAATTGTCTTTATTTTAGCCATGGTTCTTTGGGTTGTTATTTTAATGCGTGGATTTATTCCTGCAATGAAGCGGAAAAAGAATTTGGATCGTACAAGATTAACCACACTGTTATTCTTTGGATGTATTGCCATCCCAGCGTTCTATTTAGCTTCATTGTTTATAATGCCACATGCCCATGTTACATTTGCTGATTATTGGCGTTGGTGGATTGTTCATTTATGGGTAGAAGGTATTTTTGAATCATTTGCTGTCATTTTAATTGGTTGGTTAATGGTGGATATGAAGTTGACAACAACACGTTCTACTGTTCGTGCTTTATATTTCCAATTAACATTATTATTAGGAACAGGTGTAGTTGGTATGGGACACCACTACTTCTGGGAAGGTGATAATTCAATTTGGTTAGCATTAGGTTCTTGTTTCTCTGCTATGGAAGTTGTACCTTTATGTTTGCTTCTATGGGAAGCTTATACACATTATAAGATTTATCGTGATACAGCTAAGAATTTCCCATATAAAGGAACGTTTGTTTACTTAATGTGGACTGGAATTTGGAATGCTTTAGGTGCCGGAGCTTTAGGTTTCTTAATTAATGCACCGGCTATTAATTATTTTGAACATGGTACACAATGGACATCTGCTCATGCTCATGGTGCTATGGCTGGAGTATATGGATTCTTTACAATTGCGATTATGTTATATACGTTAAGAAATATAACTGAAAAGAGTTTCTGGACTCCAAAAATGGAAAAAGCAGTTAATTGGTCTGCTTGGTTGACTAATATTGGTTTAGCTGGAATGGTATTTATAACATTAATGCCTGTTGGTTATATTCAATTAGCTGATGCATTACGTTATGGATATTGGCATGCTAGATTATTGAGTTTCTATCATAAACCATTAGTTGCTGGATTATTGTGGGCTAGAATGGTTCCTGATTTAATCTTTACTGCTGGAGTAATTGTTTTACTTGTGATTGTATTTAAAGCAATGTTCCACTTAAAGAAAGCTGATAATAAAGCTGCACAAGAAGCATATGAAAGATTTTATGAAGAAGCTGATCAATTAGATAGCGAAGAATTAGCACATAAAAATTAATTTTTATTGAAGAGGAGACTTGTTAAAAAGTTTCCTCTTTTTTTATTCATTTAATTTAGTTTGTAAAAAAGCAAGAAACAACTTGATGTTGCATATATATATATATATACTGGTACTATGAAAGACTATTTAAATTTTTTGAGGATTTAACAATGAATAAAATGAATGAAAATACTAAAAATAAAATGAAAAAAGCGACTGCTGGTTTAATGATGGCTGGAGCTACTTTAGCTGCTGGTGCCATGACCACTGGTAATGAAGCTCATGCGGATACTGTCCCAGCTAATCATCAAGCTACTGTGTCTACCAATAATACCCAAGCTAATAACGCCACGACCGCTGCTCAAAACGACGTTACTAACGCTCAAAAAGCGGTCGATCAAGCTAACCAAAATGTGGCGACAGCTAATCAAAACGTAGCTAATGCGTTAAGTAAAGACAAACAAGCCATTGCTAACACTAATTCTGCTCAACAAAAGGTTAACATCGCCAAAAACGATTTAGATAACGCTACTAATACCTATAATTCTGCTAAAAATACCTTGAATAATGCTAATAAAAACTTAACTGATGCCCAAAACATCAAGAAACAAGC